>JBKDBG010000087.1:0-11603 GCA_046314755.1 Bacteroidota bacterium
TATAATCTTCAATTCAACGAAACGTTGATTAATTTACCTCATCAAAATCTACGTCCTGAACAAGTTCAGCACCACCTGCGTTCGCATTTGCGATGTTTGAACCTTCGGTATTTCCTTCAGCATTTTGTGTGGCTTTGTAAATATCTTCGCTAGCAGCAGCCCAAGCATCATTTAATGATTTTGTGTGCTGTTCAATGGCATCAAACTCTTTTGCTTCGTGAGCTTTTTTCAAGTCAGCCAAAGCCTTCTCAATGGCTTCTTTCTTTTCGGCAGGAATTTTGTCACCATAATCTTTTACTTGCTTTTCGGTTTGGAAAATCAAGCTATCTGCGAGGTTTAACTTTTCTGCTTCTTCTTTCACTTTTTTGTCTGCTTCAGCATTTGCCTCAGCTTCGCGTTTCATTTTTTCAATTTCATCCTTACTCAAACCGCTAGATGATTCAATACGGATTTTTTGCTCTTTACCGGTTCCTTTATCTTTTGCACTAACCTGTAAAATACCGTTTGCATCAATATCAAAAGTTACTTCAATTTGAGGTACTCCACGTTGTGCGGGCGGAATTCCGTCTAAGTGAAATCTTCCGATGGTTCTGTTATCACGTGCCATTGGTCGTTCGCCTTGTAATACATGTATTTCTACCGATGGTTGATTATCGCTTGCTGTACTAAAGGTTTCACTACGTTTGGTTGGTATGGTGGTATTTGCTTCAATTAATTTGGTAAATACACCACCCATGGTTTCAATACCTAAACTTAACGGAGTAACATCTAGTAACAAAACGTCTTTTACTTCTCCGGTTAACACACCACCTTGTATGGCGGCACCAACAGCAACTACCTCATCAGGGTTTACACCTTTTGATGGGGCTTTTCCAAAGAAATCTTCTACTGCTTTTTGAATAGCAGGAATACGTGTAGAACCACCAACTAAAATAATTTCATCAATATCCGATGGGGTTAAACCTGCATTTTTAAGGGCAGAACGACAAGGTTCAATGGTACGTTTGATTAAACTGTCAGCCAATTGCTCAAATTTGGCACGTGTTAAAGTTTTTACCAAGTGCTTCGGACCGCTTGCTGTTGCTGTAATATAAGGTAAGTTAATTTCTGTTTGAGTGGAACTCGAAAGTTCAATTTTTGCTTTTTCAGCAGCCTCTTTCAAACGTTGTAAAGCCATGGCGTCAGTACGTAAATCCATACCTTCTTCCGCTTTAAACTCTTCGGCCAACCAATCAATAATCACTTGGTCAAAGTCATCACCACCTAAGTGGGTATCACCATCAGTTGATTTTACTTCAAATGTTCCGGTACCATCTACATCATACATTTCAAGTACGGATACGTCATGTGTACCACCACCACAATCGAACACCACTACTTTTAAATCTTGTTTACCGGTTTTGTCTAAACCATAAGCTAAAGCGGCTGCAGTTGGTTCGTTAATAATACGTCTTACATTTAAACCTGCAATTTCACCGGCTTCTTTTGTGGCTTGGCGTTGTGCATCATTAAAATAAGCAGGTACTGTTATTACGGCTTCTTTTACTTCATGACCAAGATAATCTTCGGCAGTTTTTTTCATTTTTTGAAGAACCATGGCCGAAATTTCTTGAGGTGTATATAATCTTCCGTCAATATTTACCCTCGGGGTGTTATTATCTCCTTTTTCAACGCTGTATGGTACTCTGTCAGCTTCTCTTTTTGATTCATCAAAGCTGGTTCCCATAAATCTTTTTATCGAATAAATGGTGTTTTTTGGGTTGGTAACGGCTTGGCGTTTTGCCGGATCACCAATTTTACGTTCACCGTCTTTTAAAAACGCTACAATGGATGGGGTAGTTCTACGGCCTTCACTGTTTGCAATTACCACTGGTTCGTTACCTTCCATTACGGCAACGCATGAATTCGTGGTTCCTAAGTCTATACCTATTACTTTACTCATAAATTAAAAGTGTTTGTTTTGGGTATTCAATACTAGTGCCAGCCCAAATTTGTCAGTTTTGCCGAGAGAATTTGTCAGTTTTTTAGCTGTTTAACTGACTCAGTAGCAAAAAATGTCAGTTTTGATTAAGGATTGAGGATGCTGCCGTTCAATAAATCAATAGAGGCTTGATTCAAGCCTTGTGTTCTACGGGTGATGTTTCGGCAAGCAAAAATTCCTATTCCGTTAGTAATGTTTGAATATTCACCAACTTTTGGGATTACGCTACTACTTGGCTTGTTGGTCTCAATCATATCTGCAAAATCTCTGTTCGCGGCAATTACCACATACTCCAAACGTTTAAATGTTCGCGCCACGGTTGGGTCTTTTTTCATTTGATTTTGAATAAAGTTGCGGTAGTTATTTTTCGAAATACTAATACTCAGTCTATTGCTGCTACCAAGGAGTTGATTTCTTCTGATAAAAAAGTCGATATACTTTTCTGTTTTTTGGGCAGGATTAGCCACAGAACTTTCCTCGTAATGCATTCTAATCGCATAATCGAATATATACACGTTGTTGCCGGTAGATAATACAGTGTAAATGAAGTTTGGAGGGGTGGTATTTGCCAAATCAATATTGGGAAAAAAATCAATGGATGCCGTATCAATCATTTGCGTGGTGGCGATATATTCATTGCCGGTTTCACCACTTTTTATACGCAGGGTGTAGTTTTGTCCCGAACGAAAAAATCCATTGCTTGGTGCTCCCCAATAGCTAGAGTCGCGGTTACTGAAAAAACCTTCTTCTTTTCGAGGGCTTACTCGTGAAAAAGATTTAACCAATGTTGGATTTCCCGTATTGTGAATATTTACAGTAATGTTACGCATATACAACGAATCGGCAATTTGTGCTACCTCTGCCGTTGTTTTATCAATGCTGTTTTGATAGGTTTTTTGAATTCTGATGATTTGGCTGTCTTGGGTTAAATCAATAAATGCCATTACCACGGGAGTTTCTCTCCAATCGGCATTAATTTCAAGTGTATTATCACAAGAACATAATAATGTTAAACCCATTAATAATCCCCAAAAAGGTTTTTTCATCTTCATGCTGCGAATATAGTTTTTCCTGTGTGTTTTTAAATGCTTTCTATATCAGTACTGATTAATACATAAATGGTTGCAATAGTGTTTTGAATTTATCACCAATTAATTGATACCTTTGACTTTCAAAAATTACTTTATGAGTACCTATAAAGAGATTAAAAAGGTAACCACTCATGTGTTGCAGGAAATGAAATTGAGGGGTGAAAAAATTTCAATGCTTACTGCCTATGATTACAGTATGGCCCGCATTTTTGATGATGCTAAAATTGATGTGTTATTGGTTGGGGACTCAGCCAGTAATGTAATGCACGGGCATGAAACCACTTTGCCTATTACTCTTGATGAAATGATATCACACGCATCATCCGTAATTAGAGCCATTAATAGAAGCCTAGTAGTGGTTGATTTGCCGTTTGGTTCTTATCAAGGTAACTCAAAAGAAGCCTTAAACTCTGCCATACGCATTATGAAGGAAGCCGAGGCACATGCGGTTAAATTAGAGGGTGGAGAAGAAGTAGTTGAAAGTATTAAACGAATTCTAACCGCGGGTATTCCGGTTATGGGTCATTTGGGATTAACGCCACAAAGTATATACAAGTTCGGTACCTATGAAGTGAGAGCCAAGGAGGAAGAGGAGGCCCAAAAATTAATGGCAGATGCCCGGTTGCTGGAAGAAGCAGGTTGCTTTGCCATTGTGTTAGAAAAAATACCAAGTAAGTTAGCCATGCAAGTTACTGAAAGTGTAAAGATTCCGATTATCGGTATTGGTGCAGGCCCACATGTTGATGGTCAAGTTTTGGTGAGTCACGATATGTTGGGCATCAATAAAGATTTTTCTCCAAAATTTTTAAGACGGTACCTTAATTTATATGATGAAATAAAAGGTGCCGTTGAGCAATATGTTAGAGACGTAAAATCAGTTGATTTCCCGAACGAAAAGGAACAGTATTAATGGCTGTTGAAGTAATATTTGAAGACAATCATTTAATTGCTGTGTACAAACAGGCTGGTCAAACGGTTCAACCCGAGCCCGGTAAACCTATTTCGTTGGAAGACGAAGTGAAAGCTTATATCAAAACCAAATACCAAAAGCCCGGAGCAGTTTTTTTAGGTGTAATTCATCGGCTTGATATGCCTGTGTCCGGTATTGTATTGTTTGCGAAAACATCAAAAGCATTGGTTCGTATGAATGAGGCCTTTAAAAAACGTACCGTTAAAAAAATCTATCATGCCGAATGTGAAGGTATCCCCAAAATTGAAAATGGATTACTTGAACATTATTTGTTAAGAGACGAACATAAAAACATCACCAGGTTTTTTAATAAACCTATTGAGAAAGCCGAAAAAGCCATGTTGGCTTATCAAGTTTTGGCTATAAAAGGGAAACAATCGTTATTAGAAATTGAATTACTTACGGGCCGTAAACACCAAATTCGTGCCCAACTTTCGGCTATTAAATGCCCTATTTTGGGTGATGCTAAATATGGTTCAACCGTAAAATATGATGATGGCCACATCGCTTTAAAAGCGGTTCTACTCAGTTTTAAACATCCTGTAAAAGACGAGCAATTAACCATCTCTATCAAATAACAATTTATCATTTATGTCATCACTCTTTGCTGATAGCTGTGATACATCATTTGCGAGGTAATTTATAAAGTTTACATTCGCATCAAACAAACAAAAGATTTCTTCTTCGTATGAATGGTTTTTTTAAAGTACCTGTTCCGGTTAATGAGCCGGTATTAAATTATGCTCCCGGAAGTCCTGAGCGCAAAGCATTACAAGCCGCTTTAACAGAGGCTCGATCAAAAGAAATTGATGTTCCAATGTATATTGGAGGAAATGAAGTAAGAACCGGTAAAAAAGCCAGGTTAGCCCCTCCACATGATCATCAACATACGCTTGGATTTTTCCATGAAGGCAGCACCGAACATGTTCAACAAGCAATTGATGCCGCATTGGCCGCAAAAGAAAAATGGGAAAATTTGCCTTGGGAGCAACGCGCAGCAATATTTTTAAAAGCAGCTGATTTAATTGCCGGCCCTTACCGCGCTAAATTAAATGCCGCCACCATGTTGGGTCAAAGTAAAAATGCTTACCAAGCAGAAATTGATAGCGCTTGCGAGATTATTGACTTTTTGCGTTTTAACGTGGCTTTTATGAGCCAAATTTATAACGACCAGCCACAATCCGGTAAAGGAATGTGGAATAGACTTGAATACCGACCGCTTGAAGGTTTTGTGTTTGCACTTACACCGTTTAATTTCACGGCAATTGCAGGTAATTTACCTACAAGTGCTGCCATGATGGGTAATGTGGTGGTATGGAAGCCGGCTAACACGCAAATCTATTCAGCTAATGTGTTGATGGAAATTTTTAAAGAAGCCGGAGTGCCTGAAGGTGTGATTAACTTAGTTTATGTAAGCGGACCTCAAGCAGGTGAGGTTATTTTTAACCATCCCGATTTTGCAGGTATCCATTTTACAGGATCAACCGGTGTGTTTCAAAACATTTGGAAAACCATCGGAAATAATATTCATAAATTTAAAACCTACCCGCGTATTGTGGGTGAAACCGGTGGTAAAGATTTTATTGTACTGCACAAAACCGCAAAGGTGGATGAGAGTGTAACAGCCATTGTGAGAGGTGCGTTTGAGTTTCAAGGTCAAAAATGTTCGGCTGCATCACGTGTGTATGTACCAAATAATTTATGGCCTTCGGTTAAAGAAAAAATGTTGGCCACTTTAGCCACTTTTAAAATGGGCCCAACCGAAGATTTTTCAAACTTTATCAATGCAGTAATTGATGAAAAAGCATTTGACAAAATTGCAAGTTATATTGATCATGCGAAAAAGGATTCAGCCGTAGAAATTGTAGCCGGTGGTAATTACGATAAATCAAAAGGATACTTTATTGAGCCTACCGTTATTGTTACTCAAAATCCAAAATCAACCACCATGTGCGAAGAAATTTTCGGCCCTGTGCTTACCATCCATGTATATGATGCGGATAAATATGAAGAAACGCTTGATTTGGTTAACTCAACCAGTGAATACGCCTTAACAGGAGCAATTATTGCACAAGATCGTTATGCCATTGATTTGGCAACAGCAAAGTTGCGTAACGCAGCCGGTAATTTTTACATTAACGATAAACCAACCGGGGCTGTGGTAGGCCAACAACCTTTTGGTGGCGCAAGAGCAAGCGGAACAAATGATAAGGCAGGAGCTATGGTTAATTTATTGCGTTGGGTGAGTATGCGCACCATTAAAGAAACCTTTGTGGCGCCAACCACTTACGAATATCCATTTTTGGCGAACGACTAAACATTACAGTTCGCAACATCAAAAGTCCCGGGGATACTTCGGGACTTTTTTTGTGCACAATTTACACCAACGGCAACCGTTGTATAGGTTAAATGGGCTATTTTGCTCACACATTATTCATTTTTATGCAAATCAAAAAACTTTTGGGTTTATTGTTAATGGGTTCTTCCATTGCAGCAACAGCTCAAGAAACAAAATCGGTAAACAAAAGATTACCCGCGTATCGCACTGAGGAAGAAAAAGCACTCAGTATTATTCGAAACAAACAAACATCGCCACAACAATCAACCTTAAACAAAACGGGCGTGTTACCGGCTGACATCCGTTATCCCGGTGAGTTTGAAGAAAGCCAAGCAGTAATGATTTCTTGGCCCTATGATTTTGATATTAACGATAATCCGTTCATTGATACAGGTGTTACTTATGGCCAATTATGGGCGAAACTGGCTAATGAAATTCAAAAAACTGTGCCCGTTATTATTCGTGTGGATGAAGCAAAAGATACCACCATTGTTGCAACGCATATGCGCAACAGAGGAACGCCTTTATTCAATTATCAATTTATGATTAGATTAGGTGATGCCTGGTGGATGAGAGATTTTGGCCCGCATGGGGTTTATTACGGAGCAGCTGATAGTTTGGCCTTTATTGATTTAAAATATTATGACGGCCGAGATAATGATGATATTTGGGCTAAACATTATGCACAACAAATTGGAAAACCGGTTTACACTTCTCGCTTAAATGGTGAAGGTGGTAATTTAATGACGGATGGTTTTGGGACTATATTTTTTAGTACTGTATTTGATGAGGTGAATACCAATGGCATGATTGTAAATCCTGCCTTTAGTGAACAAGAAGTGCAAGATACCATTTCAGCCTTGTTTGGTACAAAGGTGAATAAAATGCTGCAAGCCTTATCTTGTGACGGTGGCACCGGTCATATTGATTTGTATATTAAAATGATTGATGAGCAAACCATCATGGCAGCTCAATATCCTGAAGTAATTACTGCTTCCGATAGAAAAACAATTGAAGATAATTTGCAATTGATTGCCTCCTTAAAAACTGTGTATGATAAACCATTTAAAGTGTATCGTATTCCACATCCAACCGCGGATAATGGAACCTACACACGCAGAACTTGCGCACAAATGAATGCTGATGCACGCACCTTTGTAAATGGATTAACCGTAAATAATAAGTTTATTTTCCCTTCATACAGCAATGCTACAACCGGTAATAAAACACAAACTCAAGAAGTGAAAAGTTTGTTTGAAAACATTATGCCGGGTTATGAAGTGGTAGAAATTGATGCGCGATTGTTAAGCCCGCTTGGTGGTGAAATTCATTGTATTACCATGCAAGTTCCTGCCGAAAATCCTGTTCAATTCTGGCATCCTGCCATCAATGGATATTTTGAACAACCGGCTTCTTCTTATCACATCATTGCCAAAATTCGCAACCGCAGTGGTATTCAAAGTGCTGTTTGTAAGTGGCGTTTAAAAGGTCAAACCAACTACAATACCGTTAATTTAACCGACAGTTCAGGATATTTTATTGGAGATATTGTACCCGGTACATTAACCTCAAGCGATGAAATTGAATACCATTTGCAGGCTACTACCAATAATGGTAAAACAGCCTATAAACCCATGGGGGCACCTAATGGTAATTATAATATTCATTTTGCCATTCGCTCCAAAGCCGATGAGTATTTAATTCAGGCCAAAAACTATTTGTTTAATGTTTATCCTAATCCGGTTCGAGATGTGGTGAACTTTACTTTTTATGCTGAAACAGCAGATGAAGTTAAATTTACCGTACAAAACATGTCAGGTATTACCGTAAAAGAGGTAAACGGACAAAAAGCCAGTGTAGGATTAAATGGGTTGCAAGTGAATTTGGAAGAATTGCCATCAGGTATTTATTTTTACAGCTATTATTTAAACAACCAATTGATTTCAGTTCGAAAATTCGTAAAAGAATAAATAGAACAGTTTTAAAAGAATATGAAGATTAAATTCATTACCCTGTGGAGTGGTTTACTCATGATGTATGCTGCGTGCGCAGCCGATTCAAGTCAAGTTGTAACCAAAAAGATTGAACCTGAATCGCAGCACCCTACGGTTTACTCCACAACCATGCAGTTGATAGCCACCTATCATTATCAAAAGTTAAAACTTGATAATACGTTTTCACAAAATGCTTTTGATAATTACATCAAACATATTGATCCTGCACGTGTGTATTTTTTAGAGTCGGATATCAAATCGTTTGAAAAATATCGCGATCAAATTGATGAAACCATTTTTACGGGTGATTTAACTTTTGCTTACGAAGTGTTTAACAAGTACAGGGAGCGTTTGCATGAACGGATAAACTTTACTTATGCATTTCTTGCCGACTCACTTAATTTCGATTTTACGCAACAAGATTCTTTTTTAACCGATAGAGAAAAAGCTCCGTTTGCTCCTTCTTTGGATGAGTTAAATGCCATTTGGAAAAAGAAGTTGAAATATGAGTGTTTATCGATTAGAACCACAAATAAAGAATACGCTAAATATTCCGAAACCATTCGCAAGCGTTACGAAAACTTGATGAAACTTTCTCAAAAAACCAAAAGTGAGGATGTGTTTCAGTTGTATCTAAACTCATTAACTGAGCTTGCCGATCCGCATACAAACTATTTTTCGCCACGTGCCAGCCAAGATTTTAATACGCAAATGAGTTTAAGTTTAGAAGGTATTGGGGCTACATTACAAACCGAAAATGAATACACCAAAGTGCGTGAAGTGGTTAAGGGTGGTCCGGCTGATAAAAGTAAAAAGTTATTTGCAGGCGATAAAATTATTGGAGTGGCCCAAGGTGATAGTGAAATAGTAAGTGTGATTGATTGGAGAATTGATGATGTGGTAAGTTTGATTCGCGGTAAAAAAGGCACTAAAGTTCGCTTACAAGTAATTCCGGCTACGGAACCAACTAAGAATATCATTATTGAAATAACACGTGATAAAATCGTGTTAGAGGATCAATCTGCTAAAAGCAGCATTAAAGAAGTAAAACGCAATGGTAAAAAATATAAATATGGAGTAGTAAGCATTCCTGCATTTTATATTGATTTTGCCGCAGCCCGAAAAGGTGATCCGAATTATAAAAGCACCACGCGTGACGTGAAAAAATTGATCGGGGAGTTAAAGAAACAAAAAGTTGACGGGTTGATTATTGACCTGCGTAACAATGGAGGCGGTTCATTACAAGAGGCTGTTGAACTTACCGGCTTGTTTATTAAAACCGGGCCGGTGGTGCAAGTAAAAGATGCCATGGGTAATGTAAATGATGAGTCGGATAGAAATGAAGATGTATTTTACACCGGAGAGTTAACGGTATTGGTGAATAGATTTAGTGCTTCGGCTTCTGAAATTTTTGCAGCAGCCATGCAAGATTATGGACGAGCCTTGGTGATTGGAGAAAAGACCTATGGAAAAGGTACCGTACAAAATATGGTTCCTATTTCTGAATTTGTAAAAATGAATAAACCGTTAGGTGAAGTAAAACTTACCATTGCTAAATTTTACCGCATCAACGGAAGCACAACTCAACACAAGGGCGTGATACCTGATATTGAATTTCCCGGAGTTTATGATGGTGATGAGTTTGGGGAAGATGCCAGCCCATACGCCTTGCCTTGGGATCAAATCGCATCAACAACGTATGAAATAGTTGGAAGTGTAAAAACCAAATTGCCTGAACTAAAGCAGAAGCACGATGCACGCATGTCAACCAGCAAAGAATACCAATATTTAATGGAAGACATAAAAAACTTTAAGGAAATGAATGATAAAAAATACCAAACCTTAAATGAGTTACAATACAATGCGATTAATGAGGCTTATGAAAAGGAAAAGAAAGATAGAGAAGTAGAACGCAAAGCACGCAATACCACCAACCCTGATTTGATATTGGACGAAACCATAGAAATTATGCTCGATATGAAACAACCTTAATCGGTTGCAAACAATAAGGCACAAAAAAAACCATCCGAATTTCGGATGGTTTTTTTATTAAGTTGATTTCTAAGAATTAGAAACGGAAACCTAAACGTACGTTACCTGAAGTAACTCCGAATAAATCGAAAGTACTTTCAGTACCTGTTTTAGTAGTAGTGGTTGTACCACCAATTGTTTCTTTGTCTTCACCTTCTCCTGTTGAGGTCATGTTGAATAAACCTAAGCCAAATTCACCACCAACAAATACAGCATCTGTAATGTAGTAATCAGCACCCATAAATACACCTAGGTTAAGACCAAATGTACTTTGACCGGTTCTTTCTAATTTGTCATCTTTAGCAATGCCGGTAAATCCGCCACCACGTGTCCAACCTGTTGCATTGGTTACAGTTAATGAACCTCCTGTTTGGAAGCCAATACCTAATTGAGCACCATAGTAAGGAGAAAGCTTTGAAGTACCTTCAAAGTGGAACTCAACTCCCGGTGATAGTGTTAATCCAAAACCTTGGCTTGATTTTGCTTCTAAGTCAATTGGACTCGCACCACCTGTTTTTTCTTTTACAGTTTCGCTTGTGCTTCCTAAACCAACACGTGCACGGATTGCCATTTTATCTGACATAAAATAGCGGAAACGCAATTCAGGAATAGCTAAGTTGCCGGTACCAGCTCCATAGTTAAATGAGTTTAAACCGAAACCGGTAAAATTAACCTCAGCGGTTTTGTCACCGGCTGCTGGTTTTTGAGCAAATGCAGCAACACCTAGTGCTACAAATGCTGCTGAAAGGATAAGTTTTTTCATAAAAACGTAAATTAGTTTTGTTTGCAATACAAAGATATATGACAATTTTCCATGAAAAGAAAGGCTATCTTCACAAGTGGTAGGTGCATGAATGTGTATAACAGGTTTTTTTGAGGTGTTTTTTGGCTGTAAATGCTTGTTAATTAAGTGCTTTTGCTGATGTGTTGTTTTGTTTACAATTCAGATGTAATGTGATTAACCTCAGGATGTGAAATGATAAAAATACGCTGTTTTACGTAGATTTTTTACCAGCCCTCCTCACCCATTAAAGGAACAAATTTGAATTGATCATAAACAATACGTTCAAATTTTTTATCGGATTTACGTACCAAAGTTACCATTTGTTGTATGTTTTTATCACCAACGGGAATCACCATAATGCCACCAATGGCAAGCTGTGCGGCCAGTAATTTCGGTATCTCCGGAGCACCGGCA
>JBKDBG010000088.1:0-11147 GCA_046314755.1 Bacteroidota bacterium
ACTTTAATTTATGCTATTTTTGAAACCCAACGTGCAAAACAACATTAGTAATTTTATAAAAGTAGCAGCCTGGGGCCTGTTATTGTTTGTACCTTTTATTGGTGCTTCACATTTATTTGATTGGGATGAAATCAATTTTGCGGAATCTGCCCGCGAAATGATGATTACCCAAGAATACTTTCGCGTTCAAATCAACTTTAGTCCGTTTTGGGAAAAACCTCCTTTATTTTTTTGGCTTCAGGTATTAAGCTACAAATGGTTTGGAGTGAATGAATTTGCTGCACGTTTCCCCAATGCCATTTGCGGAGTATTGGTATTAATTACCGTATTTTATATCGGCCAAAAACATTTTAACAACCGCTTGGCTTGGCTTTGGGTATTGTTTATCACAGGCTCAATCACCCCTCATTTATATTACAAAAGCGGCATTATCGACCCCTGGTTTAACTTTTTTATTTTCCTCTCCATTTATCAATTATTTCTTGCTGCTCAAGCCGAAGAAAAACGTACCCTTCACTTTTTGTTGATGGGTATTTTTAATGGATTGGCCATTCTTACCAAAGGTCCGGTTGCGCTGTTGGTTTTAGGTTTATGTGGATTTACCTTGTGGGCAATAAAACGATTTAAGCCCTACTTTACTCTTTGGCAATTATTAATGGCTTTAATCACCATTGTTGGCATTACCTCCATTTGGTTTATGAGTGAGTTGATTAAGAACGGACCAAAAGTGTTGAGTGATTTTATCGCATACCAAATTGATTTGTTTTTAAATCCGGTGGCAGGCCACGGACAACCCTGGTACTACCATCCGGTGGTGATATTTTTCGGTTGTTTCCCCGCCTCCATTTTTGCGTTAAAAGCCTTTGTTCATCAACGGAAAAATCAAACACAACCACAACAACTGTTTAAGTTGGTGATGAATATTATGTTTTGGGTGGTACTCATTTTATTCTCCATCGTAAAAACCAAAATTGTACATTACTCTTCATTGTGTTATGTACCACTTACTTTTTTGGCAGCTTGGTACACCGAAGAAATCTTAACAACCCAACAACCGCTTCCTAAATTTAAGCCACTGTTGGTTTTGTTTATTGGATTAATATTGAGTGGTGCCTTTGCCACTTTACCGTTTATTGAATACTACAAATACGATCTTATTCCTCATATTAAAGATGCTTTTGCCGTAGGCAATTTAGAAGTGCAAGGCATTTGGAATGGATGGGAATGGATGATTGGTGTGCTGTTTGGTATTTTGTTGTTGATTTTTTACATGCAACAGTATAGAAGAAATACCATTGCAGCTGTATATGCCTTATTGATTGCAACAGGAATAATGATACCTTTATTGGTATTTCAACTTGCACCCAAAGTGGAGCAATACACCCAAGGTTCGGCCATTGAGTTTTATAAAAGTTTACAACAAAAAGATTGTTATGTAGAAACCTTCGGCTTTAAGAGTTACGCGCAATACTTTTATGCGCAACAAAAACAACACACCCATCCGGAGCGTAACAATAAAGAATGGTTGTTTACACAACCTACCGATAAACCTGTTTATGTGGTTGCTAAAATAACTTCTGAAAAGGAATGTAAATCTTATCCGTTTAAGGAAATTGGTCGTAAAGGTGGTTTTATCTTTTATGAAAAAATAAACCTTACGGACTCACTAAGTTCACACTAAATTGAAAATACCAGGTATTGGTTAAGGTGTTTTCCATGTAGTAAGGATCATCGCTTCCCAATAACCGTAATCCATCACCTTGATCAATATTGTAGCTGTAGTTAATGCGGTAACCTGCTTGTGCCGATAACCAGATAAAACCGGTTAGCTGACGCTCATAAGTGATGCGTGGTCTGATTTCCGAACGTCTTAATTCTAAATTATTAAAGTAAGCATTATTGGTGTTATTAATCACCGAGTAGCTGTTACCTTCTAATTCATATCCAAAGAACAAAAGGTTGCGTGCATCAATGGTTCTGCGCAAAGCTGCGCGAGCCGGGAATAATGCCTCCACACCCCACTTGCGGTTTTCAAACGTATGGTTGTATAAAATAAGTGGAATAATGCCTTTAGCTCCCGGGCGATACGTGCGTGATAAACCCACGGCTATCATTGAACGATCATTGCGTTTCCAACCGAAGAAACCGGCTACCGTTATTTTGGGTTTACTTAAATAATCCATCAATTTGGCATCACCTAACGTGTACGTTCCATTTGCATCAGCCGAACCGAAAGCCAATAAAAAATGTTTTTCATCAAACGGTTTAAAAACAGTAGCATTTAATCCCATGCTGGTAAGTCCGTTTTGCTTCAAACGCGACATAAAATAATTGTTATTGGTGTGGTGAAAATCGTATTTCATTCTCCAGTAAGTGGCACCAACACTTACCAACCAGTTGGTGTTTGATATAACCGGTACATTGGCAGCTAACCTTAACCCACCAACACTGTTCACCTCTCCGTGTCCGGTTGATAAAAATTGACTGCTCACATCCGATGGTGCCGGAGCAATAGCTGTTTGATGTATGGTTTGTGCACCTTGAAAATCATAGCCGATTGAAATCAGTTTATTCGGACTTAAGCCCAATACTTTGGAGGTGCAATACCTTTTTACGGTATTGTCAACTTGTGCATTTTCAAATTGACTAAAATCTATAGGCTCATCCGGAGGTAAGCTATCTGTTTGTGCATGTGCTACAAATACAAAAGAACAAAGGGTTAATAGCAGTGTAAATCGTTTATTCATATACGCAGTTTGAGTTGGCAATATATCAAATTATTAAAATGTAAGTATTGATAACATCTATAATGTGTTCAACAACGTTGGTTGGAAAAGGTTTAGAGGGGGGTTGGGTTACGGGTTTGCGGGTTGGGGATTGCGAGTTTGCGGGTTGGGGATTGCGAATTGGGTATTGGGTATTGGGGTTTGGGTATTCAAAAGTAAAATGGGTGATGCCAAGAAGCGCGTTTGTTCTTGTAGGATGAATTCCTCTTCAAAATAAAATGATTGATTTGTAAAGCAGTGAATGGAAAATAATTTATTGCTTTACATGGAATGTACTTTTGATACAACGCACGTCAATTGCGAAAAGTTCTATGTTACACTTCAATTAACATCATTGCGGGAAGGAACACTTCGTTCATGCGCTATGGGTTATAGGCCGTAATGTATTACGAAAGATTGTCGATGTCGTCCATGTCTCTTAGCCTGCCGGACTCTTTTTTGTTTTTTAGCAGGTCGTGGTAACCAATAAAGTTTACAAGAAGGCCTTCGATTTCAACTTGGGTCTTATTTGATAACATTCACTAAATGTAACTCCATCTATCTTTGTCAGTAAGTCAATTCTTAATGGAGGGTACCCCAATTGAATAATATTACCTTCTTTGGTGAAGTCTTCTCGCTTTAATCCAAATGAAGCGAAACCAAATTCATTCACGCAGGCTAAAATCCTATCGGAATTCTCTTGTGTCAGATTTAACCAAATGTCTAAGTCTCCCGTGTAACGTGGATGACCGTGAACACCAACAGCATATCCACCCACAATGAGATATTCTGCCTTATGATTGATTAATAATCTTACAAATTCTTTGAAGTCTTGGCTGAACATCTTTCTTCATGCTAAAATATTGTTGTCTGAGAATTTCGATGGTTTCTAAACGCTCGGAAAAGCTTCGAGTTGACCAATATGCAAAGTCGGAAGTACGATCTTTCAATTTGGTGATTTTTAGAACTTTTTCCACAATTCAAATATAATTCATTTTTGTGTCTGTTCAATTATTGCCTTTAAAGTCAGCATATAAAAAAACAATTCACACTTTGCATGGTAAAACTATTGAAATTTATTGAAGAAACAACACCTCTGCACTTGATACCAAACACAAATGTTCAATGAAACACTGAACCGCCAATTTTTTTTCGGTGCTGTTATAGCCGGTTATATTCATGCGCTTTAAAAAGGCTCTACATCATGTAATGATTAAAAATTGTTATTGGTTCAATGCAATACCCACAACAAATCCTACCCAAGGTTTATGATTGTATATCCATATGTTTCGGTCGGGATTCAGAAGATAATCGTATCCTACAGCTAATCCAAAACTGGCTATGTTTGATTCTATAAAACCGGCAATTCCGGCCTGAATAATCATTCCATTATATTCATCGGTCCTCTTATTCCGGGTGGTAAATGGACTGATTAATGTTGTACCCGGACCTGCAAAAAAACCAAAGTCGAATCCACGGTTACGAATTTGATGAGAACGCCTGCCCAATGGGTCACTTTTGCTCATAATATGGTAGTAGTCGTACCTCATACCAACATATAAAGCCATGTTTAAGTCTGTTGTTAACTGTGCAGGTAAACCATAAACAGATGGGCGGTATTTTAAAACAATAGAAGTGATATCCACATCAACACTTTTCTTTATAAAAATCATCGGGCTAAAAACAGTACTGTCTGTTTTGTTTAAAGGGATAGTCATAAATTGTTTTTGATCAGGTTGTCGATTGATGTGATGATAAACATCTATCTGTTCATTTGTAACATCTAAATAAACATTACGGGCAATTTTATTTTCAGTTTTCAATTTGTAATATCCACTGTTTAAACCATGGGTAGAAGCTTTCTCTAATGAATTGCAAGAAGTGAGAAATCCAACCAGCCAAATTGTAATCACAAAATATGTATTACTATTCCTCACATTAAAACTAAACAAACTAAAATATTTCATATATCAAGTGCTTCAATCATTCATTCTTTTTCAAAGATAAAGTGGTATTTCATAGTTGGCTATAAAGGTTTACCAACTGTAGTCAGCAGCCGAACAGTTTTACAGGGCATTTAGCGCTTTACCTTTTGGTAGGTGCTGATATGCCTATGCTTCTATTCATTTTTAAATACAAAGTTTCCCTTTGTATCAATAAAGCCTTCTTTTCCGTTCAGTATTACAAAAGCCCAGTCTGATTTATATTCTCCAAACGATCCGATTTTGTCGTAAATCGGCTTGACGATTTCTTCTCCTTTATCGTTAATGAATCCGAACTTATTACCAACCTGCACCAATGCCCAGTTAGATTTGTATTCTCCGAACTGTCCGATTTTATCGTAATTGGTTTGAGCTGAAATTGAAGCAATGTTCCATGTTAGAAAAATGGTTATGATTAAATTTTTCATAGGATAAAAACATTAATAGTTATTTAAGTATTAGGGTTTCCCAACTGTAGTCAGGTGGAGTTCCGATGTTATCGTCCCGATTGCTATCGGGATGTGAATTGTTTAATGAATGCTAAGATAAATAATTAGGTGAGTAAAAACAACAAATCTAAAATGTCACTGCCACTTGCGGTAGTGGTGAATTACCGGTTTGGTGTTCTTCTTAGTTCGCTTGGCTGTCAGTCGTTTTGGGGGTGCGGTGGAATTTCTTTTGCAAAAATTGGCTTTAGCACAGGCTTCCCGAAGTCTCGAGCCAAATTTTGCGGCTTGCAAATTTGTGTGCTTTTGTATGTAGGCTTCTTATGCTAATAGTTTCTCTAATTTCATTTTCCATTTTTCCCAATCTTTCATTTCTTTGGTCTGAAGGTCTATAAATTTTTGAGTATGGTCGTGATGAATTAAATGGCAAAGCTCATGCACGATTACATACTCAATACATCCTTTTGGTGCTTTAATTAACTCTGGGTTTAAAATGATTTTTCCTTTAGGTGTGCAACTTCCCCACCGTGTAGGCATATCACGTAATACAATAGAACTTGGCTCAACCTTATATTTTTTAAATTTATCAATTAATGGTTTAGCAATTAAATGAAATTTAGCCCGAGCATGTTGTAAATACCAATCATTTAACAAATCTTTTGCTCTGGATTTCTCACGTGCTGTAACCTCAATGAATTTCCCTTTAAGCTTTACCGATTCCTCTTTACCTATTTGTATTTGTAAACGGTATTGTCTGCCAAGGTATAAATGAGTTTCACCGCTAATGTATTTTCTTTTTGGTGTCTTTGGCTGAAAAGAGAGGAAGAAGCTTTGTTGTTTAATTATCCATGGTGCCTTTTTTCTTATTTTCTCTTTTACCTTTTCTATCGATGTATCAACTGGTGCTTTCACCAGTATTTCCATTTCGGGGGTTACTGTAATGCCAAGCGATTTTCTGTTTGAATACTCCAAACGAAAATCCAATGTTTTGCTGCCAAACTGTATAGCTTCTATCATTACTTGTAACGTATTTTAGCAACCTCAATACAATGCTCTGCTAGCTTGTCCATTTCCTCAAAAGACAAGTTAATCTGGTATTTATCTCTTACTTCATCAATTAAATAATCACCAATTTCAATGAGTAACTTTCCTGTGATGTTTGTTTTGAATTGCCAATCTATAATGGGTTTGCCGTTATCTAATACCGAATCCTGAATCAATTGGTCAATTTCTAAAGCCGTTTGTGTTGCTACTTCTTTTCTTATAGAATCATCTTTAAATTTTCCTGAAAGTGCCTCTACTGTTAGGCCATAAAAAGCTTTGGCAACATCTCTGTCAATTAGCTGAGCAGGAATGTCATTGTCGGTGCGAGCCAATACATTATTCATAATATCTTGAACTCTACTCAGGTACTGTGCCTCACCAATCCGTTTAGCCTCATAATCTGCTATTGTTTCCTTTAGCATTTGCGAAAACTTTTTATAAAATGCAGGGTCTTCATCCATTTTCTCAGTAATATGTTTAGATGTTCTACTTGCAATTTTATCTGCTTTGGCTGCTTTACCCGTTGTGTTTTCTACCTCTTGCTGAAACTTATCCTTATCGAAAATATTTACCAATTCGGTTATGGTTTCTATTTTCTCTGTAGTAATGTGTGTGTCTATTAATTTCTGAATTTGGCCCTCGTATTGCTTATAGTCTATTACATCACTGTATCGCTCAACCACAGCTAAACGTAGTTTTAAAAACATGGCTAAGTCATCCTTGTAATGATTGATGATTTTTTCTTCTACCGTCTTATGAAAATCAATAGAAGAAAGTGCCAACTTAAGGGCTTTTGCAAAAACAGCCAGCTTATCATAAAACAAAACTCGAATCGCTTCGTCTTTTAATAATTGTTGGTAAGCTTCTGCGTCTCTTTTGTTTAAAATGGTTTTAAAAATATCCCAAAGCTCTGAGTGTTTTTGCGGCAGCTTTTTTATTTCTTCCGATATGTTTGTTAATGCTCCTACAAGATCTTCTTCGTCAAATTCTTCAAACGATGAATACAGTTGCAGTGCATTGTCAAGGTTTTCTATAACGCCATAGTAGTCTATAATATAGCCAAATTCTTTATCTGGATAAATGCGATTAACTCTTGCAATGGCTTGTAGTAGTTTATGGCCTTGTAAATTTCTGGTTAGGTAAAGCACCGTATTTTTAGGCTCATCAAATCCGGTTAATAGCTTATCAACTACAATGATGATTTCAGGGTCTTTTTGATTTTTAAAACGGTTAATGATGTTTTTTTCATAGGTTTTTGCGTTCCCGTGTTCGTCCATCATTCGTTTCCAAAACTGATTTACTTTTTCTGTTGATTTCTCATAAGCACTATCTTCACCTTCTCGTTCGTCAATTGAAGAAATTAATACCTCGCTACTTACAATTCCTATTTCATCTAAATACTCTTTGTATTTTATGGCATTCGCTTTTTTATCACAAACCAATTGCGCTTTAAACGGTGTACCTTGCCAGTTTTCTCTAAAATGATAACTGATGTTCCAAGCTATCATCCGCATTTTTTGTTCGGCAGAGTTTAAATGGTCAAAACGTGCAAATTTCTTTTTTATATCGGCTTTCTGATAATCGGTAAGTGGCTCAGATACCATGTTAAAAAAAGTATCAATTGGACTGGCATTTACATCTTGCATGGCCAATCTTCCTTCATAAAGTAATGGCACAACAGCTTTGTCTATTACAGCTTGGTCTACAGTGTAAGCATCAATTACGCCTCCAAATTTCGCAGCAGTACTTTTATCTTTTTTAAACAGAGGTGTTCCGGTCATGGCAATAAAACATGCATTGGGCAATGTTTTTTGCATATCAATATTAAAAATGCCATGTTGTGTTCTATGGCCCTCATCAACCAAAACAAAAATATTGGGGCTATCAAGTGGTTTACTAATTTTTTTTACGGCAGCATTAAACTTATTAATAATAGTAGTAACCACAGCATCACTTTTATTTTCCAATAATTCTACCAAACGCTGTCCGGTTGTTGCATTTTCTACAAACTTACCGCACTTCCTAAATGTTTCAGAAATTTGACGGTCTAAATCTGTACGGTCGGTTACTAGTATAATTTTGGGATTCTTGATGCTTGGCTCCATAGCAATTGCTTGTGCAAGCATTACCATGGTTAATGACTTTCCGCTTCCTTGTGTGTGCCAAATTACTCCGCCCTTACGTTTACCATTGTCAAGTTCTTTTAAACGTTGCATGGCTTTTTTAATAGCGAAAAACTGTTGGTAACGTGCTACTTTTTTTGCTCCGTTATCAAACAAAATGTAATTAAAAACAAGGTCCATTAAACGGTGTGGGTTACACAAACCAAACAAATAATTATCTTGTTCGGTTGGTAAAATTTCCTCTTGTTCTAATGCATCAAAATATTGTCTAACGTATTTAAAACGGTCGGCAAATAATTGCTCTTTGATTGAAACCGTAAGCGGTTTGTTTTTAAGTTCCTGTAATTTGTTTTTGAAATTACGTTCTTCTTCATCGGTATTAAATTTCTCCTGCCACTTAGCCCAAAACTTCTCAGGTGTAGCATTAGTAGCATAAGCGGCTTCCTGTGTAGCAATGCTTAATGTGAGTTGCGAATACACATATAAACTGCGAATACCATCTTCTTGTTGATTGCGCAAATGCTGGCTGATAGCTTGTTTCAACGGCTCTTTCATATCAGGGCGCTTGCACTCAATAATGCAAAGCGGAATACCATTAACAAACAACACCAAATCAGGACGGTAATGTTCTTTACTGGTGCTTCGCATTACACTAAATTCTTCGGTTACATGAAATACATTGTTGTGTATGTTTTTCCAATCGATGTATTGAAGGGTGAAACTTTTTTTATCACCATCAATGCTTTGTTCTAATGATTGGCCGAGGGTAATTAAGTTATATGCTTTTTCACAGGCAGCGATATAACCCTCGTTCATGGGAAGGTTTTTAAGCGCCAAAATACCTTTTTCAATATTTTCATCCGTAAACAAAGCGGTTTTGGTGGCGCTTACTTTAATGCTGTTAATTTCTTTCAATTGTTTGCGTAGCACCTCTTCTAACAATACATGGGTTGTTTTAGCACCTCTTAGTTTGTCAGCTTCTGCCGGACTTAAATAAGTATAGCCCAAATTCACCAACATTTGCAATGCAGGAATCTGGCTGATATGGTCTTCTTTAAAACTTGGTGTGTCCATCTTTTTTGCGTTTCATTTTGAATTAATTTGCATTTTCAAATTTTGTGCGTACGTTTGCACTGCTTATTTCACCATTTGTGAAAAAAAGTTTCGAGGCTCAATACATTAAAATATGCATTGTGCCTTGCGAAAAAAATTTTGGACCGGGGTGTCCCCGATCGGCAAGAAGCTCAGCGAAAGTTGAGCTTTTTGTTTTATGGATAAATCTTAAGGCCATAACGTTTCCCGTTTTTATTGTATATTTTTTGCTGAACAATATCGTATGCAGGATTTGCACGATAAGGTTCTATTACATTTCTTGCTATTGGATATGCAATTAAATCTGCTAATTGCAACCCATTGATGTTTTCTTTTTTGTTTTTAAAATGAATGCTTAAACTATAGCTCCTAAGCCTATCAGCAGATACATAACTTGTACCTCTGGCCAGCAGTCGTTGAAAATGTTCGTCAAGTTTTTTGTCTTCTTTTTTTCCTCTTTTTTCTATCACAATAAATAATTTTTTGCTGTTATCGTTTACGCCATCAAGGTAAAATATTGCCCTTTCTATAATGAATGACAATGCAAGCTCATACACATCGTTTGATAGTTTACCAAACTTCTTGATATAATTGTCTTTTTGTATGGCTGATGCAATAATGGTGTAATTATGATTGGCTATTGCTGCATTTAAATTCTCATAAAACCACTTCTTTTTCTCGAGATCAAAAAGGATTGAAAACTCCTTTTCGCATTTTCTGATATCTCGGCTATGAAATATAACCGACTTGTTTCCCCACAAATTGGTTTTGATGGTATTAAATGAACTTGTAATTTTTTCATACTCTTGTTCAGCTATCAATGCTCCGCATAGCAAAAACAATGGAAAGTCAGGGTTTAATGTAGTTAAACCATGATCGCCAGTTTCGTCTATGAACAAGTAGTATTTCATTATGTTATCATTTAGTTATGCAACTTGTGCATGTTTCTCCTTAATAGATTGAAATTCTGCATGCATATCGGAGGCGCATTGGAGTTTTATTTTTTTATCCATTAATTTTATTGTTATTCCAACTAGATCTCAAATTGTTGAAACCTAAACAACCCACTTGATTCATCCCGTTTAATCCTTAACTTGTATTTATTATCAAGTGTATCATGATAAAACACCTCAATTTCACAATTCTTATAATTGGTGTTAGCTCCGTCTTTACTCTTCAAACCAATTCTAATTTTAGAGTTTTTAATTAGTTCATAACCAGAATTTATTGAATTAATTGGATAAAATGTGTGGGTATCAAAATCTATCGAATCTACAATGGCTAATTCTCCATAATTATTTATGTCAACCCAAAGTTCATCCATCCTATATGACTGGCTATTACTTCTTAAGTTTGGTTTTACACTTAGTTTTAACTTCTTTTCTTCAATTTCTGCAAGTTTATCGTACCCAGATGCACCAGGTTTCAAAAGCATCTTTCTTAACACATCAATTTGTTCTGATGCCAATTCATTACTTTTTTGCAATGTTTCGTTTTGCGATTCGATTTTAGAAGAAATTATTTGCAAATTATCTAATTGCTGCTGTTTGTGTTCATTACTTTGTTCAAGTTTACCTGATATAGAAGTCAATGCCTCAATCTGTTTTATTTTATGATTATCTCTAAAAAACAAAATAACAAATGCTGCAATTGCTCCGGGAACACCAACTATAGCACCAATACCTTGTAATATAT
>JBKDBG010000089.1:0-9085 GCA_046314755.1 Bacteroidota bacterium
GATAAATATTTTGTTTCCATCGCTAAGCGATAAAATGGTTTATAATTTTGTGGCAAAAGAAAAAGACAGCCCTTTTAAATAATAAAGGCATTATATGATTGAATTAATTTTAAAAGAAAAAATAGCAGCAGCGCTGCAACACTTATACCAAGTTGAAGTTGAACCGAAAGGAATTGCGCTTGAACAAACCAAACCTGATTTTGAAGGCGACTACACGTTTGTGGTTTTCCCTTACTTGAAAGCAAGCAAAAAAAATCCTGAAGCAACTGCCCAAGAAATTGGATCATGGCTTAACGAAAACAGCACGCAAGTTGCTTCCTTCAATGTAATTAAAGGTTTTTTAAATGTAGTGGTTGATGCACAATATTGGCTGAAATTTTTAGGTGAACAATTTCAAAACAAATCGTTTGGTACAGATAAACCGGCCGATGCTCAGCGCATTTTAGTTGAATATTCATCACCCAATACCAATAAACCTTTGCATTTGGGGCATATCAGAAACAACCTGCTCGGATTTTCCGTAAGTCAAATATTAAAAGCAAACGGACATCATGTGAATACTTGTAACCTGATTAACGATAGAGGAATTCATATTTGCAAAAGTATGTTGGCTTGGATGCAGCACGGTAATGGTGAAACGCCTCAAAGCAGCGGCATAAAAGGGGATCATTTGGTTGGTAAGTATTATGTGCTTTTTGATAAACAATATAAAGAAGAACAAAAGCAACTGATTGCACAGGGCTTAAGTGAGGAGGAAGCAGCCAAACAAGCCCCAGGCATATTGCAGGCTCAAGAATTATTGCGCAAATGGGAGGCGGGTGATGAAGAAACAGTTTCTATTTGGAAAACCATGAATGGCTGGGTGTATGAAGGATTTGATGTTACCTACAAAAAGTTAGGCGTACAATTTGATAAGTTTTATTACGAAAGCAACACGTACCTTTTAGGAAAAGAAATAGTAGAAGAAGGATTAACGAAAGGTGTGTTTTATAAAAAGCCTGATGGCAGCGTTTGGATTGATTTAACGGCTGATGGATTAGATCATAAATTAGTGTTAAGAGCCGATGGAACCAGCGTTTACATGACCCAAGACATGGGCACAGCCGATTTAAAGTTTAACGACTTTAACATCAGTCGCTCGGTTTATGTGGTAGGAAATGAGCAAGATTATCATTTTAAAGTGCTGCAACTTATTTTAATGAAATTGGGCAGAAGCTACGCTCCCGGTGTTTATCACATGAGTTATGGTATGGTTGAATTGCCCGAAGGTAAAATGAAGAGCAGGGAAGGAACCGTTGTTGATGCTGATGATTTGATTGATGAAATGATACATCAAGCGGAAGAAACCACCAAAGCCTTAGGTAAAACCGAAGGTTTATCGCAGGAAGAGTTGAGTGATTTGTATGATATGGTTGGTTTAGGTGCGCTAAAGTATTTCATTTTAAAGGTTGACCCGAAGAAAAAAATGTTGTTTAATCCGGCTGAAAGTATTGACTTTCAAGGTAACACAGGCCCGTTTATTCAATATACCCACGCGCGTATCAAAAGCGTATTGCGCAATGCCGCTGCTGCAAACATTAGTACAGAATTGAACACAAATGAAGTAAGCATGAGTGCAAGTGAAAAAGAATTGGTTAAACAACTTCATTTGTATCCAAGCGTTGTTTTGGAGGCCGGACAAAATATGAGTCCCGGTTTAATTTGCAATTATGTATATGAAGTGGCCAAGTCCTATAATCACTTTTATCATGAGCATTCAGTACTCAAAGAAAGCAATACAAATCAACAGGCATTTCGCTTGCAATTGTGTGCGTTAACAGCTCACGTTATTCAATCGGCCTTTGCATTGTTAGGTATTCGCGTACCGGAGCGCATGTAACATCTATGGCGAACCGCGTTCAAAAAATTGTTTGTTTGTGGGTTGTGCTCACAACCTTGGTAGCTTGCAGTGTTCAAAACAGGGTACTGCAACAAGCACGTGTGCAAGATAGGGCAGGCATGTATGATGAAGCCGCCAACTTATATTACAACGTTTTACTCACCGATGGCAAAAACAAAGAAGCCAAGCTTGGTTTACAAAGCAACGGACAAAAAGTAATTGCCGATAAATTTGCCAAGTTTAGCAAGCTGGTGATTGAAAATAGAATTGAAGAAGCTTTAAAAACCTACAAATTTGCGCAAGGTTACGCCAATAATGCACACAAAGTTGGGGTGAAGTTGGAGTGGCCACATGAGTATGATGAAGTGTATATCGATATTGTTCAAGAATATACCAAAACCAGGTTTGATGATGCCATTCGACTCATGCAAAACCGTAAATACGATTTAGCTGAAAAGGTGTTTGAACATATTGCCGTGTATGATTCATCCTATAAAAATGTATCGGTATTGCGTTTAAATACAGTGCTTGAGCCTTTGTATAACCAAGGGTTGAATGAATTTAATGCCGCCCGATTTAGAGAAGCTTATTTTACTTTTAATAAAATTGTAGCCATTGATGAAACTTACAAGGATGCCGAAAAGTTAAGGGCCCAATCCTTGCAAAAAGCAACATTAGTGGTAGGTGTAATGCCGGTTAACTACATCCCCAAAAACGAAACTTCCATTACCGCTTTATCCGAAAAAGTGGCCGGTTTATTGGCTCAAAAACAAGGTGCTTATGTTCGTGTGGCTTCGGTACAAGCTTTGCACACAGATATGCAAAACCGTGGATTTAAATCGCCAAGTACCCTAAAAGATGCGGTAAGTTTGGGCAAAAGTTTAAACTTAGGTTATGTGTTAATGATTCAAACCGATTCGTTTTATTACCAATACCAACCGGTAAAAGATATTACCACCGAGGCCTTTGAAGCTGTGAACGACAATATTTTAAATCCTTACACGCAAACCTATTCTACCATCACCCGCTTTAAAAAAACGTCTTTTATTGATCGAACCGAATCGCAGCAGGTTTTTATTGCCATTACCTACACTTTGGTTGATGTAAATGCCAACGAGTTGATTTGGCAAGAAACCTTGCAATCGGCAAAAAATGATGAATTACATACCGCCATTACCTCAGCAAATCCGTCCAACCTTTATCCTCAATTACCGGAGGGTAATTATTTGCCGCAAGTGAGTGAAGCATGGCGTGATATGTTTGCCAATAAAAACAAAAAACTGCAGCCCAAAGCTCATATCATTAAAATCTTGCTGGATGATTTGGCGGTAAAAGTGACTTCTGAAATTAACCAAAAATTGCAATAATCGGCAATTATGTCACCAAAACAGTTCTCATTCTAATCAAAACGAGTCATTTTGACTTAAAATTCTCCGTGGAATATCCTTTGTGTATTTCATAACAAACAAAAAAATTAAAGGAGATATTCAAATGACACTAGTTAGATTTAAACCAACTCATGCAAAAGATTTTTTCAGAGACACCATGGTTCCATCTCAAATGATGGGTTTAATTGATAGTTTCTTTAACGATTCGGCTGCAAAGTTTGAACGCAATGTATTTTTCACTCCCCGTGTTGATGTGCTTGAAAATGCACATGCATTTGAAATTCACATGGCCTTGCCCGGCATAAAAAAGGAGCATGTTAACATAGCAGTGGAAGGCGATAAGCTAACCATTAGCGGTGAGCGAAAAATGAAAGAAACATCGAAAGATGAAAAAATGCACACAGTTGAAACCTATTACGGTAAATTTTCACGCACGTTTACCTTGCCTGAAAACTTGAATAAATCGGCCATAGAAGCGGGCATGAATGATGGTGTGCTAAGCATTATTTTACCAAAAACAGAGGTGAAAGAAAACAAAAGCACCATCAATATTAAATAAAAAAAATAGAGCGTAAAGCTTATTTCATAGGTTAGGTTGTTAGGAGCCGGCATCAGTAATGATGTTGGCTTCTTCAGTTTTAACCAAGAATAAATATTTTTGTGCCGTGCAATCCATACAAATCAACCAACATACCTTTCACTTGCTGCCACAAAAAGCAATGTGGTGGCCCGATAAAAAAATGTTGGTACTCAGTGATGTGCACTTAGGCAAAGTAACTCATTTTAGAAAAAACGGCATTCAGGCGCCCGTTGGGTTGATTCAACAACAATTAGAAGCCATTGAAAATTTATTCATTCAATTCAACCCCGAACGCTTTTTAGTATTGGGCGATTTGTTTCATAGTGATTTAAATGCCGAATGGCCCATGTTTATTGCCTTGGTTCAAAAATATCATATGATTCAAACCATACTCATCAGAGGGAATCATGATAAAATGCCTGCTTATGTGTTGAAAGAAAATGGTATCAAAGTAATGCTCCAAATGGAGGAATCGGGCATTGTGTTTTCGCATGATTTACTTCCTGATTGTCCGTATTATGTGGTAAGCGGACATATTCACCCATCAGTAATATTAACCGGCAGGGCTAAGCAAAAATTACGATTACCTTGTTTTTATTTTGACTCAAATTATGCCTTATTGCCTGCTTTTGGTAATTTTACAGGGTTGCAAAACGTTGAAACAAATAAGCAAGCCAAGGTGTTTGCTATTGCCGATAACCAAGTAATTGCATTAACATGAAAAAAGGAATTTTATACATCATTCTTTGTTTAACCGGGTTGCCTTTTGCCAAAGCGCAACAAAATCAAAAGTTCGTACCTACTGTTTTGGTTGAATTTTATACTTCCGAAGGTTGCGGAAGCTGTCCGCAGGCTGATGAGTTTGCAACAGAAATTGGTCGCAGGGCCGATTCGTTAAAAATGCCGGTTTACACGTTAGATTTTCATGTTGATTTATGGAATCAATCGGGTTGGGTTGATCCTTTTTCGGATTCAATGTTTACCAAACGACAATATGCAATGGCTTTGGCCAATAACCAAAAAGCCATGTTTACTCCCATGGTATTTGTAAACGGGCAAGGTGCATTACCGGCAGGAGCAAGAGGGGAAACCGGAAAATTGATTGAAAAACACATGACCAAACCGGCCGATCGTTTTTTGTTGTTCACTGCTTCGTGGGCAGGTGCTTCCAACACGATGGTGTTTGATTATGAAATAAAAGGCAATACCGATAGCTGTTCTGTATACTTTGCTTTTGCCGAAAAACTCATTTTTAATGTTCCAACAGGTGGTGAAAATGCAGGCAAAAAGTTATCACACCACAATGTGGTAAGAAAATTAGTAAGAGCTGATCAAACAACGGCCATGGGTAGTGTTTCGCTTCCGTTTGCCTCTGCTCAAATTGATTTTAGTAAGTATGTGGTGATTGGCTTTTTACAACATAAAAGAACAGGCGCTATACTTGCCGCACAACGCCTGGATTTTAAATCCGAATAAGGTTTTATACAAACCTTGGATCTGATTCCATTACGTGTCCGCAGCTTTTGCAGGTGCGTAAATCTTCAGATGAATAGTATTCTTTAAACCTTGGCAAAAAATCTTGCTCAATGTTTTTAAGTTCAAAATAAGTTTCGTGTAGTTTATTGTTGCATTTTTCGCAAAACCACATGAGTCCATCTGTGTATCCTTTGCCTTCTCTCACTCTTTCTAATACCAAACCAATTGAGCCTTCGCTACGCACAGGTGAATGCGGAATACCGGCCGGACATAAAAACATATCGCCCGGGCCTAATTGAATATCTCGTGGTGCCCCATTTTCCTGTATGCGCACATTGATTTGTCCTTCCAATTGATAAAACAATTCTTCGGTTTCATTATAGTGGTAATCCTTTCTTGCATTCGGACCACCAACAATCATTACAATATAATCACTTCCTTCTGGATATAAGTTTTTATTGGCTACCGGTGGTTTTAATAAATGACGGTTTTCATCAATCCACTTTTGTAGGTTAAATGGAGCTCTAATCATATAATAAGTAATTTGATACGGCAAATTAACAGCTTAACTCAGCAATTGCAATTTAATTTAAGTCTAGGCTATTAAAGTATGCGAACAATCATTTTTGTTTAGGTAATGGAGTTGGGTAGGGTTGAGTTTGTTTTACATTTACAAATACAAAAAAATACCATGCCCCAAAACCATAAAAAATCACATCAATGGCATCAGAAGTAAATGCTTTTTGATAATGTGGAGCAATCCACTCAAACACAATTGAGGTGTAAATCCATACCGCAACTATGATGGACTTTGAAAAAATAAAATCGTTTGAATGAACTATAAATACACGCTGAACAAACAGTGCGACACTAAATAACAGAAATAAAAAATAGAGGTCGTCAAGGTAACTGTTGATAAAGGAAATGGGAGAAAACAAATGAAGCACTTTAAAAAAGATATAACCTAAAGTTGGCAGAAATTGAGTGGAGGTAAAGTGTTGTCTGTTCATCTCATCCCGGCATTAAAAACAAAAAAACTGTCACCAATAAAACAATGATAGAAACAATTAACTGTCCACCTTGAATCATCTTTTCCAATAAAAATAAAAAAGGATTTTTACGGGAGTTATTCAACTTCACCCAATCCATAAACAAAGGCAAATTTTCTAATTTTTTCTGTAATTCGTGCCTTTCTTTTCTAAAGTTTAAGTCTAAAATCTCCCCGCACTCACTGCAATATGCTTTATTACCGTCAGTCCAAATGCTACAATGCTCGCACTTCTGAATAGAATTTGTATTTTTCAATGCTTAAGCAAACAACTTCATCAAAGTTTTTTCCCTATACTCAAAAATGGCTTCTACACGCTTTTTTACAAATAGTTTATTGATGATAGGCTCAAGAAACCATCCCGGTGAAAGATATTCAACTCGGTCAACCATTTCGGTGGTATCATTGCCTAAATCTTTGAATAAATGGGTATGATGCCACTTTACGTAAGGGCCTTTCAGTTGTTCATCAACAAACTTAAACGGGGGCTGCCACTCCGAAATCACGGTTTTCCATTTAAACGGAATTCCTTCTAATTTAATTTTGTAATCAATTAGAGTTCCCGGCTTCATATCTATGGGTAGCGGGGTTAATATTTTAAATTGTAGCTCTGGCGGGGTAATGGCATTTAAATTTTCTGCTTTGCTAAAAAAGGCAAAAACTTCGTCAAGCGGTTTAGGAATGATAGTTACTTTTTCGATAATATGTGCTTTCATGCAATTGTGTTCCGTTAAATTGTTGTCTTTATAAAATACAATCTAATTCCCTAAAGTGTTTTAATTACCTTCGCATGGTGATTTATTTACGAGCAGAAAATTTAGCCAAGCGCTACGGAGAACGAATACTTTTTGAAAACCTAACCTTAAGTATTGCAAAAGGCAATAAGGTGGCATTGATTGCACAAAATGGGAGTGGCAAAACCAATTTACTTAATATTTTGGCAGGAGCCGACCAATCTGACGGAAACGGGAAAGTAATTATTGATAAAAATATACATTTAGCCTATTTACCTCAAGAACCGCATTTTAACCATGCCGAAACCGTTTGGGATGCCATTTTTGAAGGGAAAAATCCTGCATTAAAAGCCATTGCCAAATATGAAGAATGGGTTGAAAAAACAGCCGAAAACCCGGATGATTTTGCGCTACAGCAATTGCAATCGGCTATTGAAGAAATTGAGCGCCTGCAGGCTTGGGATTATGAAAATAAAGTAAAACTAATCCTCACCAAACTGAATATTACCCGATTTAATCAGTCTATACACGAATTAAGCGGTGGACAGAAAAAACGTTTGGCTTTGGCGGGTTTGTTGGTGCATACGCCCGATTTTATTATTATGGACGAACCCACCAACCATTTAGATGTTGACATGATTGAATGGCTGGAAGGGTATTTAAAGGCAAATGATATTACATTGTTGTTGGTAACCCACGACAGGTATTTTTTAGATGCAGTTTGTAATGAGATTATTGAGCTAAATGAAGGTAAACTGTATTCATACAAAGGAAATTACGCTTATTACGTAGAAAAAAAGGCGGAAAGAGAACTTCAACTGGAAGCTGAAATAGATAAAGCCAAAAACCTTTACCGCAAAGAGTTGGATTGGATGAGGCGCCAACCTCAAGCTAGAGGAACAAAACAAAAGGCCAGAATCAATGCATTTTATGAAACCGAACAAGTTGCCAAACAAAAAATAAGCAACGAGAAGGTGGAGTTAAGCATAAAAATGAGTAGGCTCGGTAATAAAATCATTGAACTGGAGCATATTACAAAGCGATTTGGCGATTTAAACATCATCAACGATTTTTCTTACACCTTTAAACCGGGGGAACGAATAGGGATTGTTGGGAAAAATGGGGTTGGTAAAAGTACATTCTTAAATATCCTCCAAGGCATTGAAACCGTTGACAATGGACGAGTTATACAAGGTGACACACTTAAATTTGGGTATTATGCCCAAACAGGATTGCCATTAAAAGAGGATAAAAGGGTATTGGAGCTGGTAGAAGATATTGCAGAGTACATTGAAGTTGGAAAAGGGGAGAAACTAACTGCTCGCCAGCTTTGTAAAAGATTTCTATTTGATGACAAAAAGCAATACAACTATGTGAGTAAATTAAGCGGGGGTGAGAAAAGAAGATTGTTTTTACTTACCATATTGCTGCAGAATCCAAATTTTTTAATTCTGGATGAGCCTACCAACGATTTGGATATTCCAACCTTAAATGTGTTGGAGGAGTTTTTAGAGCTTTACAAAGGTTGTTTATTGGTGGTAACCCACGACAGGTATTTTATGGATAAACTGGCCGAACACTTGTTTATTTTTGAAGGAAATGGAGTGATTCGTGATTTTAATGGCAATTATCAGGATTATTTGAACGAAAAAGAGGAGCTTAAAATAAAAGAATTGAAGCCCAAAACGGAGCCCGCCAACAAACCGATGGATCAGGCAACAGCAGTAAATGCGGATAATAAACGTAAATTAAGTTACAAGGAACAACGTGAACTAGAAGATATTAATGCACAAATACCAATTTTTGAGGAAAAGAAAATGCGTTTGGAGCAACAACTTTCCGAGAATACGTCAAACCATGAAGAGATAATCAAGGTAGGAGAGGAACTTTCCGAAATCAACGCAAAATTGGAAAGTTTAGAATTACGTTGGCTTGAATTAAGTGAATAATTAGGATTAATCCTGAAAGAAGCCTTTTCCC
>JBKDBG010000090.1:0-6126 GCA_046314755.1 Bacteroidota bacterium
TTAAAATACTGATATCACCATCAATAATTGATGTATCGAATAATGCAATGTATAATGATTACATGATTGGGCTTAATAATAAGCCTGTATCTATTCCAGGTAAATTCATCCCTTCCAAAGAATTCCTAGATTATCATTATAACAACATTTTTATTAAATAACCAGAACCATGGAAACCCAAATTTTACAGCCTAAACCTGCAACCTTCATCCCATTAAACAACAAGGTATTTGGAACCTATCATCTGATTTATAGAATTAATGATTCGTTTAAAATAACCGATTTTGAAAGTTTGAATAACAAGCATCAATTGTTTTTTCAGCAAATAGAAAATAAAAATCAGCAATTCAACTTAACTTATGTTGATAGCCAATTTGTTAATATTCTGGCAGATCTTACGCTGGAGGTTTTATTTAAAAATATCTCATCATTACATGATTACTTATTGTTGAAGGATAAAATAAAATGTGTAGATGATTCCAATGAAGCCCAATTTTACCAATACAAATTTTCAAACTTCATTCACCTCCTACTCTATTCAGAAATAGCCGGCACAAAAATATTCAATCCACAATTTTCAATGGATAAAGTGTTTTGCTTGAAGAATAAAATAGGTGAGTTAGAATACTTTTCCGTGTATGAACAACAGGCATTAATAACCAAGTTGATGAAAGAAATGAAACTTGAAATTGAGCCTACTTCATCCAGCATCTCCCATCAACACGCAAAGCTTTGTTTGAAACTTTATTTCACTTAAATTCAACTCCAAAACAACCTCAACATGAAAAGAAATCTATCGTTAACCCTACTGGCTTGCCTATTTATTACACAAACAGGCCATACACAAACTACTGAAGGTATTGCCCAAAAAGGCTTTAAATACAACAACCATTTCGACCTGGCATTGGGTATTGGAGGCGATGGCTTTACCTCGGCTGTATCATGGGTGAAATTTCATGGAGTTGGTAAAAAGAAAAAATTTAAAATAGGTTATGGATTGAGGCTTTCAAATTATTTTGGAACAAACAATACTTATAAAACTGCTCCTGCACATCTTATCAAACAAGAAAAAATAGATGAAATTACATTTTCGCAATCCCAAACCAATAGTTTAAATGCCACTTTAAACTTTGCCTATGGTATATCACCAAAATTTGAAATAGGTTTTAATATTGATGCCATTGGAATAAGCTTTGGAGCTGAACAAAATGCAAGTAAAGCCGGTATACATATGGGTAAAGCCAACCCAACTACAGGTAATTTTTTATTGGTTGGCAACAACGATATTGGCAACTTAAACTCCGAATTTTATATACGTTATCGGGTTCGCTCAACATTTTCCATTCGTGCGGGGCTTAGCCACTTTTTTTCGGAATACACAACCCAAACTAAATTAGCCTACAACAACAACCGATACCGACTCATTACAGATTTAGGTTTTATTGGTTTTACATTTTCGCCATTTTTGAAAAACTAAGGGTAAAATTTATGGCCTAAAACTTCTAATTGATTATACCTCATCAAGCCTCTCCCAACAACGCACAAAGCTTTGTTTGAAATTGGTTTACGCATAAAAAACAAAACACTTATCCGGGCTTAATTTTACGTGCAAATTATTATCTTTATTTTATATTTAATTTTTTCATAAGCCTATTTACCTATTTGAGAAGAAACACCATGAATATAAAATCCATTTTTATTAACCTGCCTATTACAAACCTGGAGCAAACACGTGCATTTTGGAGTGATTTAGGTTTTCGTTTCAACGAACAATTTTCTGATGATAAAGCCTTGTGCTTAATCCTTAATGAAGGAAGCATGTATGCCATGCTGATTACCCAACCCATGTTTGCCACCTTTACCAACAAACCCATTGCAGATAGAACAACCACGCAGGCTATTTTTGCCATTGAAGTAAATACTCGAGAAGAAGTTGACCACATGGTTGCAACCGCATTAAGCAATGGAGCCACACGTTTTAAAGAAAGTGTAAACCATGGCTGGATGTACTATGATAGTTTTGCCGACTTGGACGGACATCAATGGGAAATTATGTGCACCAACGCCACGGATGATACTGAGTAAATGAAATCCAATTTATATAAAAAAAGCTGTGCAAATAATTTGCACAGCTTTTTTGTTGTCCTAATATTCAACACTAATGTTTCACTACTTTTTGTGTAGTAATTTTATTCGAACCCGATTGTATTTCTACAAAATAAGTTCCTGCATGTAACGTGTTAAACAAGGTGATGGATTCCCCTTGTTGCGTATTGGTTTGGGTAATGATTTGTGAACCCATATTTCTTCCTGTTACATCATATACCGTAACTTTTACATCTTGTAAAGCTGAGCTAAACCATACGGTTGGTTCACCTTCAAACGGATTGCTGATAAGTACTTCCTGAATTGAATACGGCTGTATGCTCACCACTTCACTGTAGGTAAATGCACCATCATAATCCACTTGTTTTACGCGATAATAAACGGCTTGTTGCGCAAGTTCCGCCCCTACTGATACAAATGAATAAAGTTTTATGGTGTTGGAGTTTCCTGCACTTTTTACTTGCCCTATACCTTCAAAATAAATGCCATCGAACGAGCGCTCCACCTCAAAATAATGGTTATTGGTTTCAGATGCAGTTACCCAATTTAATTGATGCACATCTGCCGCTTTGCGACTTACTTTTAGGGTAAGCCAATTTACAGGCAATGTATTTACCCCACTTACTGAGCCCAAAGTAAACTCTCCAAAACCACTTAAATTTAAAGCAGTAAAAAACGGAAAGGTGTAAATGGTAGAAACAGGAGTCCAAGGTGAACTGAAATCATTTCTGCGCATAATGTAAACACTATCCGTTGATGCCATTCCGGTTAATCCCGTACGATCATAATTTAAGGTGTACGTAACGGCCAAAGGAGAGGCAGCTGTTCCGGTACCTCCGTAAGAAATTGCATGCCACTCAGCCACACTGGCTAAGTTTGGTGTGAAGATGGAATTGTTATTGGTAGTAGCAGAAGCATTACTTGCAAATACCGGAGAAGCATTGCTGAATGGAGCTCCTGCAAAGCGTGCAAAGTTGATATCCGATCCGGCTTGCCCGATGTTATTGAACGTAACCGACATGTTTGCATGGCTGTATGCCGTTGAAAACGGAACAGGCTGACTTGAGAATGAAAGGGCATTCGCCACATTTACATTTCCGATGTACACACTGTTTCCATTACCCGATTGGGTACGGAAAATTACATACACCTGAGCGGCTCCCGAAAACGGTAACAAACTCACCGATTCCATTCTCCAATCTTGCGCAAATTGAGGCGTATAATTAAGTACCGTTGCTGTATCAGTTCCTAAACTTGATGTGGTGTTAAAACTGTTTTTCATGTACACCGTATTAAACGTATAACCACCATCCACAGAAACCAAAACTTCTAAGGTATCATCAAATGTATTTACCGTAGTTGGGGCATGGGCCACATTAAAATGCAATACCGGATGTGTAATACCTGTAAAATTAAACATGGGTGAAATTAATGAAGCTTCTGTTCCGGCTGCTGCCACTTGGTGATCAAACCAAGTAACTCCCGCTGCTGATTGTCCGTTGGCTTGAACCACAGTGCGTGTTTTTAACGTGGTTGGATTCACTACTGTCCAACTTGAATTCATATTGTTTTGAATACGATACGGCAGTGTGGTTGGTGATTCGGCAATGATGGTTAATACCAAAGTATCATTACCCGGAATACTATCATTGGCCAAAGCGGTAAATAATTTAACCGTATAAGTGCCCGGTGTGCTAAAAGTTAAAGCGTTTGCGCCCGTAAATAATACATTGGTGGTATCATCAGGATTAATGGAAACGTTTGTATTTACTGCAGCCGATAATGGGCCATTATCAATTTGGTAACGAACAGGAATTCCGGTTGGGCGGGCTTGCACCCCATTATTTCTTACAATGGCACGCAGGTTAATATTTATTCCGGTGCGAACACGGAAATTATTTCCCGGATAGGCTGCAGAAACCAATACATCTACTTGCGGAATTGGTCGAGCTTCACACTCTTGCATCAGTCGGGTTGTTCCCCATAATACAGGTGTGGCATAAAATGCGCCCGGCCTTAAACTCACCATAGGCGATTGTCCAAATGCTCCGGCCATAAAATAAAATACGTTGCCCGGCCTTAGCGGAGTTTCTGTTTGAGAGGTTCCTAAGAAATAATTCAACCCGTTAACCGATTGACTGCCTGCAATACCTGCAATAACAGGAATATTGCTTACACGAGGCGGAAGTAACATGTGAAATACCAACGTGGTTCCTAAATCAGAGGTTTGTACCACACGATTGGCTGAACGTGCCAAAATATTTCCGAGGGTGTCTAAAATTAAACCACACACCGTATCACCCACGGCATCTGAATTAGAAACCAAGAATGAACGAACCGTGGTAAGGATGGCGGTGTTATTGATAAAATATCTTGCACCCCAAAAATTTGGAACCGTAGTACCGTTACTTCCTGTGTGTGGTTGTAAGGTATCCGTGTATGCCATGCGATAACCGCCCACAGCATAACTGTAAACTTGCGTGTTGTTCGCATTGTTATCATCATTCGGAACGCTAACGGTAATAATGCTTGAACCGGTTATGGTTGGAGTGAATGGTGCAAAAGCAACATTGGTATTTGCACCGGAAGCCAAGTTGGCAACGGTTGCTGTGGTGGTGTAGTTATGATCACCGGTGATGTTTAAAGAAACAGTTAAGTTGGTTAATGCATTTACTCCGGGGTTAAAAATATTGGCACGAATTGAATCCGGACGGTTATAATCTAAACTCACTCTTCCTTGCGCATAAACAAATCGAACGGCTGCATCATTTAACGTAATTGGTGTAAATCGATAGGTTCTTCCATTATCGGGAGCAGGCCCGGCAGGTATACTGGTTGGGTTACGATAATTTACGGCATTGTTGATGTAAAATCCGGTATTGGCCACTGCTGCACCCCATGCCACCGTTGAGCCTTTTACTAAATGTATATTTTGATTGGCCACGGTAACACTTCTACCCACAATACCTACAGCCGAAAATCTTGCTGCAGCTAAGGAAATGGTGGAAGTCCATCTACCGTATACAATTTCCACTACGTTTGTTCCTTCGTACAATTTGATTTGAAAATTAATGGTATCCCATAATCCACCAACCCCTGCTTGCAATTTATCCTTCAAATTTTTCCATTGAATGGTACATACGCGTGTGCCGGGATTTCCATCCGTAAAAACTCTGAACTCGGCATTGCTAGTGCCTGCATGCAAATCTTGTCCAAAGCCAAAGATCATGCTTGAATCACTTGCCAAAGGCGCAGGCGTAGTAACTCCACCTGATGCAAAAACTCCATTGGGTGGTGGTTGTGCGTGAGCCGTAAACAAGAAGTGGCGGGAAGCCGAATCGGAACCCAGTTTAATAAAACCGTTGGTGCTGAGTACGAATGAATCGTAAGGAAATCCATTGAAGTTAAATGTAAAACCAATGGGTTGAGCAGTAGAAAATGCATCATCGGAATTGGCCACCGTAATCACAGTGCCATTGGTTCCTAAATCCGTGTAAGTGCCCAAGTTGGTAGAGAATCCACCGGGCTGATAATTGAGCTGAGCATGCGCGCCCAACCCAATGAATAAAAATAAAATGAGTAAAGTAAAGGTTGGCTTCATAATCGTTAAATTGGTAGTTTAAAGTTATGTATTTCATTGATTATTACAAGTTAAAATTACTTACATTTCATGAAATGCATCATTCACTGAGTGAATGGTTGATTGGAAGATTGCGGGTTTGGTATTACGGGTTTGGTATTGCGAGTTTGCGGGTTAATAATTTTTTTAGATTATACACGAAAGACAAAAGATTAAAGACGAAAGAGAAAAGAAGAAAGAGATAAGACGAAAGAGAAAGACGAAAGAGAAAAGAAGAAAGACGAATCCACTAAATAGAAGTAAAGTCTTTCCTATTTCATCAACCTTAGCTTTAGCGTAGGTTGGTCTCATTTCTCACATCTCGTTTCTCAAGTCTTTCCTCTTTCAGCGAAGCGATCTATTGTCTTTTCTCTCCCAAATACCTATGTTTGAGTAAACAC
>JBKDBG010000091.1:0-6425 GCA_046314755.1 Bacteroidota bacterium
TTCACCTTGTTTTTCAATTACCCCAATCACGCGGAATTTATTTTTGTTGATGGTTACTTCCTTATCTAGCGGATTTCCGTTGGGGAAAAGATTTTCGGCAATGTTGAAACCAATAATTACTGTTGGAGTTCCATTGGCTATTTCGGTTTCAGAAAAAAATCGTCCCTGTTCAAGGTTAAATTTTTTCACTCGGGCATAATCAAACGTAATGGCTTGGGTAGATACTCCTGTGGCGTTATTGCTTTTGTATTCAATATTCATTCCGCCTACGCTTGTAACCAAACAACAAGCATCTGCCAAAGTTGATTTTTCTTGAATTACTTTCAGTTCGCTTAAAGTTGGATTAGGTCGGTTCATAAACTTCCACCACTTGTAATCGCCACTAAAATCCCAGCTCCATTTGTCAATGATAATCACATCTTTACCTAGCACATCAATACTTTTACGCACATTTTTTTCGAGTGAATCAACCAATGCAAGCACCATAATAATACTGAAAATACCAATGGTAATACCTAGGGTTGACAAAAACGTACGCACTTTATTATTGGCCAATGCTTCAAAAGCAAAAACCGCACTTTCTACAATTTGATTTATGATGATGCGAAGGGCCTGCATAATGCAAACTTACAGTATTACCAATTAATTTGTGTGTGTTGATGTGCTTTTAAATACGCATTAGCAGCACTAAAATGACCACAACCGAAAAAGCCTTGATAGGCGGAAAAAGGCGAGGGGTGAGCGGCTTTCAAAACCAAGTGTTTTTCGGGATTGATAATTGCAGCCTTGCCTTGTGCAAATTTACCCCACAACATAAATACCAAATGTTCTTTGTGTTCATTTAATTGTTTAATCACCTCATCCGTAAATTGTTCCCATCCTTTTCCTTGGTGAGAACCGGCTTTGTCTTTTTCTACCGTAAGCGTAGCATTTAACAATAACACACCTTGATTGGCCCAATGGGTTAAATCACCATGTGGCGGAATTTGATAGGTTGAGCCCAAATCGGCTTGTATTTCTTTGTAAATGTTTTGTAAGGAAGGAGGAACCGACACACCTTTATTTACACTAAAACAAAGTCCGTGCGCTTGGCCCGTTCCATGATACGGATCTTGTCCGATAATCACCACTTTCACCTTGTCAAATGGCGTATGATCAAAGGCTGCAAAAAGTTGAGGTCCCGGAGGAAAGATGATTTTTCCGTTTTCTTTTTCTTGTTTGATAAAACGAACCAATGCCTCAAAATAGGGTTTATCAAACTCTTTTTGCAGCAATGATTTCCAACCAGGTTCAATTTGAACTTGCATACTCCTTAATGATTTGTATTTTAGTATTTACAAACAAAGCAAATTTATGGTTAGGCTAATACAAATCATTTGGATATCTTTTTTACTGTTGGTTCCCGTTTTACAGTTAAATGCACAAAGCACGGCAAAACCATATGCTGCCATGCTTGAACGTGAAGGGAATTCGCTGCCGGTAAAACTCACTTGGCAAAACGACACCTTGGTAAATACTTACGCCTTGTACCGAAGGTTGCCTGGTAGCCCCGGATGGGGCACCGCCATTGCCACGCTAAACGCAAATGATACCTTTTATACAGATGCCAATGCCACAAATGGAGTATATGAATATTACTTGCAAAAAAATTTAAAAAACAACAGAAGCGGACACGGTTACATTATGGTTTCAACCGCACCACAATTGTTTCAATACAGCGGAAGGTTATTGCTATTGATTGACGGGAACTACCAATTGCCTTTGCAAATGGAAATATTGTATTTGATTGGTGATTTGGTGGCTGATGGTTGGTGGGTTGATACAGCCGTAATTCAACGCAGTGAAACACCCAAACAAGTAAAACAAAAAGTATTGAATTGGTATGCTAAATATGCCAATGATGCGGTAAAACCTGAGGCGCTATATTTATTAGGACGAATTCCGGTGCCTTATTCGGGTGAAATTTTTCCCGATGGGCACAGACCTGATCATCGCGGTGCATGGCCGGCTGATGTGTATTATGGTGTGATAAATGAAGATGCTTGGACAGATGCTTTTGTAAATATTGATTCTGCTGCCCAACCACGTAACCACAATTTCCCGAATGATGGCAAGTTTGATTTGAGTTTAATTTATCCCGATACCAATGCCTTACAAATTGGCCGTGTTGATTTAAGCAATATGCCTTTGTTTGGGATAAATGATACGCTTTTGGTGAGAAAATACTTGGAAAAAGCCCATGCATTTAAAACCCGTGCATTTGTTCCGGAACGCAGGGCTTTGGTTGATGACCATTTTGGGGCTATGGGTGGAGAAGCTTTTGCTGCAAGTGGTTTCCGCAGTTTCGCCACCATGTTTGGCAAATCAAATGTGGCTGAAGCCGATTATTTGCCTTCCATTAAACAAGGCTCGTATTTATTTACTTATGGTTGTGGAGCAGGAACATACACCAGTGCTTTTGGTGTAGCCAATTCCGGCAATTTGGTTTCTGACAGCATCAATACGGTTTTTACCGGTTTGTTTGGCAGTTACTTTGGCGATTGGGATAATGCAAATAACTTTTTGCGCGCACCTTTGTGTTCTAAGCCTATGGCATTGGCCAGTTTTTGGAGTGGACGTCCGCATTGGAATTTACATCACATGAGCATGGGTTACACCATTGGTTATGCAGCACGTTTGGCGCAAAATAATGTGGATGGCAGGTTGTTAAATCCTCCTGCATTATTGGGTTATCACAGCAGTAATTTTCCTACATTTATACATATTGCTTTAATGGGCGATCCAACATTACGTTTGTTTTATCACCCCAAACCTGATTTTTTTACAGCAGTCCCGAATTCTGATACAACTACCTACACCATTAGCGTAAGCAAGCATCAAGGGGTTTTGGAATACCAAATTTATGTTTCCAACTCCTACTTTAATCCGGGTAAATGGGTAAAAACCACTACCGATTCTGTATTTGTGTTGAACCATATTAACAAAGGCGAAAATTATGTAAGTATCAGAGCAAAGTATTTAGAAACGGCTGCTTCGGGATCGTTTTATCAATTATCTCCGGGAGTGCAGGTAATGTTGCAAGGCGGAAACAATGCTGTAGGTTTGGATGAGGCTTCAAAGGAATGGCAAGCAGTGCTTTATCCAAATCCGTCCCAAGGTAAGTTTATGGTAACGGGCGATTTTAAAGAAGTAAAAATAACCGTGTTTGATGCTACAGGACGTATTATTACTAGTAAGGACAAGGTGTTAAACGGCAATGAGATTATCATAGATACCACACCGGGATTATATTTTGTTAAAATGGAAGAAGGTGAAAAGGTGATGGTAAAACGTGTATTGATTCAACCTTAAAAACGGTAGATATACACCAGTTTTTTGGTTTCGAAGAAGGGCTCTTCAAACCAGTCAGAAATAAGGTACTCGTCAATAAACAATTTTTTATTGATGGCTTTTAATGTTTTGGATTCCTCTTTTAAATCGCCACCTTTAAGCAACAAGTAGCCGTTAATTTTCGGGTTATTGTCTTTATCGGAAATATAGGATTGTGTCCAACGGTAAAGTTGCTCCATCTGTGCAACGGCACGACTTACAATAAAATCAAACTGTTCCTTTAGGTTTTCAACCCGGCCTACCACAAAATCGTTATTAGTTAGGCCAAGTGACTCCGATATATGTTCAGCTATTAATACTTTTTTGGCAATGCTGTCACACAAAGTAAAATGAACCTCCGGAAACATAATGGCCAGCGGAATTCCCGGAAAACCACCACCTGTTCCCAAGTCTAATACCTTGGTGTTTGGTACAAACTCAATAAATTGAGCAATGGCCAATGAATGTAAAATATGCCTTTCGTAAAGCATATCTATATCTTTTCGTGAAATCAAATTCACTTTTTCGTTGGCTTCTTTGTATAAATCATATAAAGCGGCAAACTGTTGTTGCTGTTTTGCGCTTAAATTGGGAAAGTATTTAGTAATGATATCCATAGCAGTTACCATTGTTTGCGGTTTTTGGTGAATAAACCTTTTGTACCGTAAACAATGAGGTAAAGAACGTATAATAAATCGAGTAATAGTAAATTAAATACCAAATGTTGGCATTTGAGCTTTTTTCCGTTCAGCCAAAATACGATACTCTGGCTGATGAGTTTAATACCGAAAATGCCGCATAAATATGGCCACAAACCAAAGTTTACCAATAGTACGGCTGCAATAAATCCATAAAACAACATGCTAAACAAGTAGTAAGTTCCTAATAAGCGCTTGTGTTTGCCCTTATAATATTTACCCGTACTTATGTGGCGACTTTTTTGGCGACTCCACCCGGAGAAGGTTGTTTTGGGTTCGGTATAAATAAAAGAAGCCGGATTGATTTGAATGGCCACGTTATTTGGGGTTGCTGCTTCGTTCACAAACAAATCATCATCACCCGACATAATATGTTGGTGACCTGCAAAGCCTTTATGTTTAAAAAACAACTCTTTTCGGTAAGCCAAATTCCTGCCAACACCCATAAATGCATTTCGCATTAAAGCGGCAGATAAGTAAAACTGGGCCGTCATCAAGGTTTCAAAACGGATAAATTGGTTGAGCAAACCTTTGCGTTTACGGTAGGGTGAATACCCCAAAACGATTTCTCTGCCGGTTGAAAATCCACTTTGCATTAATCTAAGCCATTGATTAGAAGTAGGCTCACAGTCGGCATCGGTAAATAACAGTTGGTTGTATTTGGCCGCTTTAATGCCTATGGTTAGGGCGAATTTTTTGCCGGTAGGGTATTTTTCTTGCTCAATCAATTGAGAAACACGCAATCGAGGTTGGGTTAATTGTAACTCTTCCAGCCAGGCTTGTGTTCCATCCCAACTGCAGTCATTCACCACAATTACTTCAAACTCCGGGTAATCTTGTTCAAGAATAGCCATGAGGTTTTTCTGAAGGTTTTCTAATTCATTTCGAGCGGCTATAATAATAGAAACGGGTTCAGGGTTTTGGTATCCGGAAAATCCGGGTTGCTGTTTATAAGCAGCTAACTTAGCAAAGACGCCAAAGTAATAATAAAGCAACACCAACACCGAAAGGGCAAAACCACTTAACAAGGCCCAATCCACAAAATTAAAATCATTAATATATACCATACAGCCCAACGAAAATATAAAAGTGGTGCGAAAGCAAAGTTCATCAATTTTTAACACGTTGTTTAAAACCTTACCTTTGCTGTACAATCAATAGGCAATAGGCTGAAAAACAAATTATCGGAAAAAGGTAATTAATGTTTGGTAGTTAATTAAATAACCCATACTTTTGCCGACCTTAAAAACAAAACCCAATAATGGCAGCTAAAAAAACATCAAAAGAGAAAGTTGTCTTAAACGACTATGAATCTGTGATTATTTTCACACCCGTACTCTCTGAAGAGCAGCTGAAAGACGCTGTTAGCAAGTATCGTAGCTTGATTACTGAAAACGGAGGAGAGCTGGTTCATGAAGAAAATTGGGGCTTAAGTAAATTGGCATATCCGATTAACAAAAAAACAACCGGATTTTACCACATTTATGAGTATAAAGCTCAGCCTGATTTTGTTTCAAAATTTGAACTAGCCTTCAGACGTGACGAACGTATCATGCGTTTTCTCACCACCGCATTAGACAAACATGCGATTCTTTACAACCAACGCAAACGCAATGGTGAATTCAATCAAAACAAAAAAGAAAAACAACAGGAAGGTAAGTAATTATGAGCAAAGCTAAAAATCAAGCTGTTCCGGCAATGGTTTTTAACACCACGCCCGAAACTCCGGTAAAAAAGAAATATTGCCGCTTTAGAAAAAATGGAATCAAGTACATTGATTACAAAGACGCAAACTTTTTAATGAAGTTTGTGAACGAACAAGGCAAAATTTTACCTCGCAGAATTACCGGCACATCGTTAAAGTACCAGCGTAAAGTGGCCCAGGCTATTAAAAGAGCGCGTCACTTATCTATTCTACCTTACGTAGCTGATGGTTTAAAATAATTTAAGGAGGAAAGTATCATGAAAGTTATATTAAAAGAAAACTTAAAAAACTTAGGTATACAAGGTGATGTAGTAACTGTAAAAGACGGTTATGCAAACAACTACCTTTTTCCTCGTGGATTAGCCATCATTGCTTCAGCTTCAAACCTTAAAATGATGGACGAAAACAACCGTCAAGGTGCTTTGAAGCGTGAAAAAATGAAAGCAGATGCGTTAACATTATCTGAAAAACTAAAAGAAACCCGCATTACTATTGGGACAAAAGCCGGAAGCAACAACAAGATCTTTGGCTCAATTACCCCACTACAGGTTTCTCAAGCGCTTAAAAATATCGGATACGATATCGACCGCAGAAAAATTGAAGTGGATGATATTAAATTATTAGGTTCGTATGAAGCTATTATAAACTTACAC
>JBKDBG010000092.1:0-10786 GCA_046314755.1 Bacteroidota bacterium
GTTTTGAAAGATGTGTTGATGAAAAATTTGTATGAGTTTAAAGCCGATGGGTCTTATATAACCGGAAATGCTGCGGCTTTAGCAACAGGTAAGTGGAAAATTAAAGGCAATAACATAGAGTTTATCAGCGATTCCGACAAAGAAAAAAACACCAAGAAGATTCCTTACGAAGTATTAACCGAAGACAGTTGTGTGTTGGTTTTAAACAATGATCAAACCTCATTTAAACTCAAGTTGCTGCTGATTCCGGTGGAGTAGTTTAGATGTTGGTTTTAAAGAGTTTTACTGCAATGGCAAGCAATACTATGCCAAAAAATTTTCTAAGCAATATTAACCCCGATTTACCTAATGCTTTTTCTATGTGCTTGGTTGATTTTAATACCGAATACACAATGATTAAGTTGAGCAGTATGCCCACAATAATATTTTGCATTTGATAAACTGCTTTTAGGGAGATAATGGTAGTAAGGGTTCCGCTGCCGGCAATAATAGGAAAAGCAATTGGAATCACACTTCCGCCTTTTTCTTCCGGGTCGGTGCGGAATAAGTCAATGCCTAAAATCATTTCAATGGCAATGATAAATATAACGATAGAACCTGCAACGGCAAATGATGATACATCAATGCCAAATAAACCCAATAATTTTTCACCAACCAGTAAAAACAAAACCATTAAAAATCCTGCGGCTAAGGTTGCCTTTTCCGATTCAATGTGTTTTACTTTTTGACGGATAGATAAAATAATGGGAATGGCTCCGAGAATATCTATCATGGCAAAAAGCGTAAGCGTGCTGGTTACAATTTCTTTGAGGGAAAAAAAATTCATGGCGCAAAAGTATCATTAAGGAGTTTAACAAAGAAGAAGGAGTTTAAGGGTTAATCAAATATATCAGTAAATCTGATAACTACTTTTTAAACTGTTGTTGTATCACTCCGCTAAATTCTTCATAAATTCCTTTTGATGCACTTATAATTTCTTTTGCAAAAATAGGATTACCTTGTTTGTTGAAGGTGCTGTTTTTGCCTCCGGCTTCTTCAACCAAAAGTACACCGGCAGCCACATCCCAAGGACTTAAGCCATACTCAAAAAATCCGTCAAATCTACCACAGGCAACATACGCTAAATCAATTGCGGCACTCCCCATTCTGCGCATACCGCGTGTATTTTTTAAAAAGTATTGCAAGGTTTGTAGGTAAGCATCCATTTGGGCAAAATCATAATATGGAAATCCGGTAGCCAACAATGAATCGGCTAAGCAGTTGTTGTCCTTTACTTGTATTTTTCTCCCGTTTAAATACGCACCACCGGTTTTCCATGCATAAAATAATTCGGCTCTATTGGGTTCGTAAATCACGCCAATTACCGGTTCGTTTTCGTGCAATAAAGCAATGCTAACACTGTATACCGGAAGTTGATGAATAAAGTTGGTCGTTCCATCTAGAGGGTCTATCACCCACATGTACGCCTTTTGTTCAGATTGAACGGTTTCCTCTTCTGCAATAAATCCTGCCTCCGGAAAAATTTTTCTAAGTCCTTCTATAATTTTTTGTTCTGCATTTTTATCTACATACGAAACAAGTTGATTTAAACTTTTGGTCTCAACTTTTGATGCCTGAAAGTGTTGCATTTCATTTTGAATGAAAGCACCTGCTTGTTTCGCAACTTGGCATACATTAATGGTAAGTTCGTCTAGGTTCATGGTACAAAGGTAAGTATAAAAATAAAGGCGGTTGTTTGAACCGCCTTTATTGAAATTGTATTATTCGGTTATTGTATGATGAGTCTCTTAGAAATGGTTTGGTTATTGGCAACAATGTTTACCAAGTATAATCCCGGTTTAACCTCAGGATTAAATACTAAACTGTGTGTGCCGCCATTCATTTTTTGATTTGTTAGTTGTTTGATTAATTTACCGTCAGCACCAAATAAACTAATGCTTACGTTTGATTCATTGGCTAATTCAAAATCAACAAAAAAGCTGTTTTGAGCCGGATTTGGATACACGCTTAATTTCTCAGAGGCAATAATTTCTTTTACACCGGTTGATTTTGCGGTAAGTGTAGCGGTTGATGCGTAAATGTTGTCTCCGCTTGTTGAATTATCGTTATTGCTTGCATTAAGGTGAAATTGAAAGTTAATGGCACCAGATGCATTGGCAGGGGCTTGCCACATGGCTGCCCATGCTTTTCCTCCCTCTTCATCAGCAACAGTTCCTGTTCCGGTATGGGTAAGATAGTTTCCGGATTTTTGTACCTCATTATTTCCGGGTATGGTTGATAAGGTACCGGCACTTGCCGTAAGTGAAAAGCCAAATTTTTGATTGGTGAAACTTTCTCCTGCACCTGCAAATACTGCATAAGTTTGTCCGGGTTCGTATTCTGTTGCCGGAATGGTGTCCATCGTAGTACCATTCATTTTTAAAAGTACAACACCTACATCATCGCTGCTTTGGTTGCTGCCTCCATGGCAATTGGTACAAGTTCCGGCTCCCGGAGCCCCGGTGCTGCTTGAGTGTAATGAACCTTGGTTAGAAAAAGTGCTGTAGGTTATTCCTAAAAGTGATACACCTAATAAAGCGAGTACGTGTTTTTTCATATGGGTTAAAGTAATTATTATGATGGCAAGATACAATGTTATACGTATTGGTTGCACATAAAAATTAGCGCGCTAAATAAAATTTATAAATGTAGGTGTCGGTTAAGGTTTGAACTTTTAAATAATAAATTCCCCTCGGATGCTTAACCTCCAGCTTTATGGTATGATCTCCCGCAGACGATAGTTCCTTATTATCCCATGTTTCTACCAGCTCTCCTAATTGGTTATAAATTGACAGTTGAGTAATTTGATGGGTTATTTGTGTTTCTTTTATATACAAATAATTGGATGTTGGGATTGGATATACAGAAAAGCCTGATACATGGTTTTCCGCAAATTTGTTTAGGCCGGTATTCGTTCCTGACTTTTTCAATTTAACAAAAGTGGTATACACTAAATCTCCATCATTTCCATTGTCGGCATTTGCAGCAACTCCTGCTGCATATAAGGTAATGTCTTCGGTTTCATTTAAAGGCGCTTGCCATTTAAAATCCCATGTTCTTTGTTGTGAGGCATCAATACTTGCTCTTCTATGGGCTACCATTTCCATTCTATTGAAAACCCCACTTGCACTATCAGCATAAAAATCACCAATATGGTTATTTGAATTTGCTTTCCTGGTAGTTAAGGCAAATCCAAATCTATTTCTGAATAAATGTGATACGCGTACCCTTACGTCATAGATTTTACCCGGGATATACTCTCCATTGCTACTATCAACGGTGATGGTAATTGACCCATTGGGGTCACCATTGGGGGTATTGCCTGAGTGACATCCCGAACAATCTCCTTCACCAGGGGCGCCTGTCATATTAAATGCGCCATCTGAAAGTGAAAAAATATTTACTGATACAAACAGTAAAACAGATAGTACTGAAAATTTGATAAGTGCTTTCATAAGAGTTTTTTTATACGAAAATCACCATTACAAATGATTGTTTAATGGTACAAAATTTACTAATTATGGTACTTATCACGCATTTTATTCCTAAAGTCCAGTGGGGTAGTTTTTTCGAGTTTTTTAAAAAACCTTCCAAAGTATGCAGGGTCTTCAAAGTTGAGTGCAAATGCAATTTCTTTGATGTTTTTATCTGTATTTAAAAGCAATCTTTTGGCTTCAATTAACATTCGATTATTTAAATGTTCAATAGGTGTAATACCGGTATGTTTTTTTATTAATTGAGTAAATGCTTTTGGTGATAAATGCACATGCGCAGCATACTCGTTTATACTTTTTATAGAAAGAAAATGCTCATCCATTAACTTCCTAAATAGTTGTACCTTATCGTTACTTGTATAATTATAATTTGTTTGTTTTTGGGAGTAGTTAAAAATTCGTTCAGATTCAATAATTAGAAGTTTTAAGCATGCCCTTATATAATCTTCTTTCATTGGTTTTGATGATTGATACTCGCTTAACAACTGCTCAACCAATGTAATTAACCTGTTAAATAGTGGTTTTTTGCATTTAACAATGGGGGTTTGATCATGATTATGATACAAGCTTATTTGTTGAATAAAACTCTGCTGATTTACCAAGGTAAACAATTCTTCAGGAAAGGTGATAACATAACCCGTACAAGCGGGTGTTCTTTTAATAACATGAACCATCCCGGGAGAAATAAAATGTAATGAGTTAGAAATAATCGGGTGTTCCTTAAAGTCAATCATATGACTACCACCACCTCTTGTAAAAACAAATATTTCGTAGTAGTTGTGCCTATGTGCCTTTTGATTTTTTTTCGTGTTTAAATCCACATGATTATTCAGTACTTCGATATCAAATGCAAATTGCTTTTTGGAAAACTGATGTAACGGTATATTATATGGAGGTTTCAATTTCAAATCTCTTCTTGTTTTTCAATAACTGATTGGTAATATCCTTCCCACTTGGTTAAGGCACTTTGAAAATCATTTGGAATAGCTGCTTCAAAGTATACTTCCTTTCCGGTTTTAGGATGCACAAATCCCAGTGATCGTGCATGTAAAGCTTGTCTAGGGCAAAGGGCAATACAGTTTTCTACAAATTGTTTGTATTTGGAAAATTGAGGTCCTTTTACGGCTGTATCACCTCCATATGTATCATCGGCAAATAAGGGATACCCAATTGATTTCATGTGTACCCTAATTTGATGCGTTCTTCCGGTTTCTAATCTGCATTCAATGAGCGAAACATAGCCTAAACGCTTAATTACGGTGTAATGGGTTACACTCCATTTGCCTTTTTCTTCACTGTCATAAAGGGTGAATACCCTTCGGTCTTTTGCACTTCTGCCAATAAATCCGGTAACGGTGCCTTCATCTTCTTTCACGTCTCCCCAAACCAAAGCAACATATCTTCTTTTGATGGTATGATTAAAAAATTGTCGTGCCAAGTGTGTCATGGCATGATCTGTTTTTGCAATTACCAATAAACCCGATGTGTTTTTATCAATACGATGTACCAATCCCGGTCTGATGTTATTTTCTTTTGCAAAATCATTATCACGTAAATGCCATGCCAATGCATTCACCAATGTACCGCTCACATTGTTATGGCCGGGATGAACCACCATGCCGGCTTCTTTATTTACAATCATTACCTCATCATCTTCATACAGAATTTCGATTGGAATATTTTCAGCAACGATTTCGGTATCTTTTGGAGGATGAGGAAGTACAATGCTGATTACATCAAGCGGTTTTACTTTATAGCTGCTTTTAACCGGCTTATTGTTTACTAAAACCCCACCCGTATCTGCTGCCGCTTGTAATTTGGTTCTGCTTGCGTTTTGAATGCGTATCATCAAAAACTTATCAATACGCATCATGCTTTGGCCTTTATCTACCACAATCCGATGGTGCTCATACAGCTCATTGTCTTCGCTACCTTCGTTTTCCATATCATCAAGCTCAACAAGAGTGCTTGGCAAATCGGCTTCGTTTTTAAATTTATTATAATACATGGGCTTTATACAATACTGGTTTACTTGGGCTTGCATCAGATTTGAAGGAGGCAATTTGCAGATTCAATACATACAAACCGTCTGCTATTGAATCGTGAATAAAAGCCATTTCAGTGATGGTAGCATCCTTTCTTGGCGCATGTGGATAATTCCAAAACGCATGATGTGCAGCCAATGCTCCTCCATCCTCTTCTCGATCAACCGAAGGCAAATCAATAATTAAATGTTTAACACCCATTTTACACAAATTTAAACAAACTTCAGGTGTTAAATAACCGGGGTTGTTTCCCGAATAATGCGCTGTAAGTTTATGCGCTGTGTTGGGTAAGGTGCGAAGAACAACAGCTTCAACATCAGGCTTGATTACCTTTTCCAAATCATCCCAAGTCACCACCTGATCATGATTGATGGTGTGCATTGGTACACTGATTACTTGCGCTAAAAAAAAGTATTGTTTTAAGGCTTCGTAGATGGTGTATTTCTCTTTGCTGATATGGCCGTAACACTCTGTGTGTGTACCATTACCGTGTGGATTTAAAAATAAGTTTTCGCAGTTTACCGGTCCACCTTGAGCCACACTACCAATAAACGAACCAACTTTAAATGGTTCAAATAATGGCGTTGGTAAACCAAAGGCGTTTGGATTGTTTTTCCCACTCTCCATTGGAATGCTTAAATCAAGCGGTTCATTTAAATACACATGATATTGTTTGTTGCCAAACTCAATAATTGATTTCATTCTTCGTTATATCATTTGAATTTGCGAATATCATGATATATTTGATTTGAACCTATGCGTGTTTACGAACAAAAAGTTTTATGGAAACGTTTACTTTTCTTAATAGCCGTGGCTATTGGGGCAGTAAGCCTCTGGTATACCAATCAACTGGTGCAAAAATTAGCGGTTGAGGAGGAAAAAAAAGTAGTTTTATGGGCCAATGCCACTAAACAACTCATTAATGCAAATGAAAATACGGATATAAATTTCTTGTTAGATATCATCAAAGAAAACCAAACCATACCGGTTATTTTGGTGGATGATGAAGGAAATATATCTGCTCACCGAAATCTCGACAGCATTAAATCTAATGATCCTAAATACCTAAACAAGCAACTTGATGATATGAAGGCTGAACATGAGCCTATCAAAATATTGTATGATGAAACCAATAAACGCTACAATTATTTGTATTATAAAAATTCTCTCATACTTACTCAACTCAAAAATTACCCTTATTACCAGTTGAGCATTATTGCCATTTTTATTTTAGTTGCTTACTTGGCTTTTAGCTACTCGCGTAAGTCGGAACAAAACCAAGTATGGGTGGGTATGAGTAAAGAAACTGCGCATCAATTGGGAACTCCAATTTCTTCATTAAACGGCTGGATAAATTTATTGCGTGAAGAAGGTATAGCACATAAGGAAGAATTGATTAATGAGTTGGAGAAAGATGTAAAACGTTTAGAAATTATTACCGAACGATTCAGTAAAATTGGATCAGCACCGGTGCTTGATGCAGTGCCTATTTACGAGGTGATGTCGAAGGCTATTGAATACCTTAGAAACCGCTCCTCAAAACAAGTTCAGTTTCAAGTTACCACATCTGATGAGGATGCCGTAGCTATGGTAAATATTCCATTGTTTGAATGGGTAATTGAAAACTTATGCAAAAATGCCATTGACGCCATGAGCGGTGCAGGTGTAATTTCTGCGCATATCAGTACAGATGCCGATAAGGTTTTTATTGATATTAAAGATACCGGTAAAGGTATACCTGCATCAAAGTTTAAAACGGTTTTTAAGCCCGGTTATACTACGAAAAAACGCGGTTGGGGTTTAGGCCTTTCATTGGCAAAACGAATTATTGAAGAATACCACAGGGGTAAAATTTTTGTTAAAGAATCAAGCCCTGAAAAAGGCACTAACTTTAGAATTGTGTTGAGGGGTAATGGCGAATAGCCATTAGAAATTAAACGGTTAATTTTTCCAACAGTTTGGTGTAATCATATTGCAAATCTTCATGTAATTTCGCAATAGTTAATTTTACTTTTTTGTATTGGTTTAAATAAACATGCAGCAGTTGATTGCTTTGTTCAAGTAAGGAATTCAATTGTTTTAATTCATGTATGAAATGCAAAAGTAACTCAATGGTAACAACAGGCTGGTTGCTGAATTTGATCTGCTTATTTACCCAACGTAGTACTTTACGGATACTTTTTTTGGCGTAATAAACGTGAGTCTTATTTACCTCTTTAAACTGTTTGGTGATTTCCTTCTTACATTGAAGAATAAAACCGTCAACATCATTTGATTCAAACAACAAATAGAACAACAACTCCTTGTTTTCTTTTTTAAACTTAGCTGTTCGGAGTAGTAATTGAACCAACTCCGGTTGAGGCAGGTGTTCTAATTCTTTTTTGATTTGAGCCAAACTCATGAAGTAAACTTTGAGCTTGCAAATTAATCAAATCTCATTAAGCCGTAACTGTTTTTAGAGTTTCCTTTTCTAATGAAGGGAGTGAAATTGACGCGAGCAATTGCTCTTCAATAATGTCTGCCCAAATATTGAGGTAAGCAATCACGTGAAGTTTATTGTTCCGTTGAGGATATCCGTATTTTGGAACAAATCGATTTAATACCTCAGTATTGCTTAGGTACTCCAATTGTTTTAGATCTTCTGTGCTAAATCCTTTTTCAAGCAATCCAAAAATGAGCTGATCCATTGGTAATCCGCTGGTAGGGCAATAGTCATTGAGTTGTTCGTTCCAATCACCATTTTTCTCCATAGCATACCGATGAATGTCGGCTTTATTCATATTTAGCACAACTTGGGCCAAATTACCGCAATTGCAGTTTCCCATGTGCCCCCATTCATAAGGTTTTCCATCACTAAGGTTTTTTGCGGTTTTTCTAAGTGCATCAACAATAAAATGACTAGTGCGTGCCATAATTAAATCTGTTTTTTTGAATAACATTTTAGGATACAATTTGTTTAGAACTTAGCTCTTAAATCATGCTCAGTTATTTCGTGTTCCCATTTTATTTCGCCTTTTTTGTTGTAGCAAATTATGTTCAGGGTTCGGTTGCCGTTTTTCATGGCAATACGTAATTCACAAAAGTTATTCTCCATTACCAAGGTATTTGGTACTCGCATGGGATTTTTAAATTCACTGCTTTTGGTTAAATCACTTGCTCTGCTGCTAATGGCGCTGCTTGTTAAATCATACAATTCGTAGCCTAGTTTGGCTTTTATTTCACTGTTCTTAATTAACTCTGTATGGTGTCTGTCGCCTGATAAAAACAGCACTCCGCTTATTTTATTATCAATGATAAATTGTAAAATTCTTGCTCTTTCTTTTTTATAAAAATTATAGCTCTCTTTATTGGTATGTTCGTTTAAAAACTGTCCGCCAACAACAATAAACTTAAACGTTGCCCGGCTGTATACTAAACTGTTAAATAGCCATTGAATTTGCTGTTCGCCAAGTTGTGTTTTATTGGGATTGGTTGAATCATCTAAAAACTGATAATCTCTAAAGTAGCGATCGTCCAATAGAAAGAAATCTGCATCACTGTAGCTGAAACTGCTGTAAATACCCTGCTCATTTTCTCCATAGGTTTTATTTCCCCAATAGTTTTTAAAAAGCTCGCGGGTAATTGTTTTCAGCGGGTAGGTTTTGCAGGCATCATTGCTTCCATAATCGTGGTCGTCCCAAGTGGCATAATGATTTCTGCTTGCTAAAAAGGCTTGTAAATTGCTGTCGGCACGGGTATGTTGATAGCGGTATTTTAAACCGCTTTCGCTTCCATAGTCTGCCTCACGGGTATACACATTATCACCAAGCCAAAGCATAAAATCAGATGGGATTTTGTTCATGGTTTGCAAAATCTGCGTGCCTTGTCCGTATGCATTCCCCGGCCTGTCATAAGCACTGTCGTTAACATACAAGCAGCTTCCGGTTAAAAAGTTAAAATCAGGCGCAGGCCTTCTCCATTCCCACAAAGGCTTGGTGGTAAAGGTTAATGCATAAGGAAACGAAACCGGTTTATGATCCAACAGAATTTTGTAGGTGTAGGTGCTGCCCATTTTTAAATCACCCAGCACAAAATGATGGTTTGAAACCGTGTTAGGTGCTACTTTTTTTGACACGGTGACAGGTTTTTCCCCGGCCGTTTCATAAACAATGGATACCATTTTGGCATGTTGCGTTTGAAGCCAAATAACAGTTTCTCTGTGCTCTTTATAGCCCGGCATTGGGCCTGCAAGTACTTTTGCCTTTTGCGCAAATGCCCACATTGGTAAGGTGAGCACACAAATTAGGAGGAAGGTGATTTTCGATTTCATGATGATTTTTATCATTAACAGCCTATGCGAAAGTGGTAAATCTATGGCAATTGTGGCAAGGTTGTTGTGCAATGTGTTGATTAAAAAGCGAATAAAATTTATAAATACTGCTTTTTAGTTAAATCAAAATTGGGAAAAAGTTTGTTGACAATTAGGTAAATTCTTTTATCTTTCACGAAATTTGCAACCCTTAATTAAGAACATAAAATAAATAGGAGTAAAATCCAGCATGAGACAGTTAAAAATAAGTAAACAGTTTACCAACCGCGAAAGTAAGTCGCTGGACAAGTACCTCAATGAGATTAGTAAGGTGCCGATGATTGACGCACAAGAAGAGGTGGAGCTTGCCAGAAGAATTCGTGAAGGTGACCAAGTAGCTTTAGAGCGCTTGGTAAATGCCAACCTTCGTTTCGTAGTATCGGTTTCTAAACAATATCAAAATCAAGGTTTAACATTAGGTGATTTAATAAATGAAGGTAACTTAGGTTTAATAAAAGCAGCAAAACGTTTTGACGAAACCCGTGGTTTTAAATTCATTTCGTATGCCGTTTGGTGGATTCGCCAATCTATTCTACAAGCCTTAGCCGAACAATCTCGTATTGTACGTTTACCTCTGAACAGAGTAGGCTCTTTGAACAAAATCTCCAAGACTTTCTCTGAATTAGAACAAAAGTTTGAACGTGAACCTTCACCAGACGAATTGGCGGAAGTATTGGAAGTATCAACCAGCGAAGTCGTAGATACTTTGAAAATTTCTGGTCGCCATGTGTCTATGGACGCACCGTTTGTGCAAGGTGAAGAAAACAGTTTGTTGGACGTTTTGGAAAATGACAGTGAAGAAACACCCGATTCGGGCTTAATAGACGACTCTCTACGCAAAGAAGTACAACGTGCTTTGT
>JBKDBG010000093.1:0-27133 GCA_046314755.1 Bacteroidota bacterium
CTGCACAATTAAATATATACGACACAGCTAAGGTGTTTCTGCAATTAAATCAACCCTGTGTAGCCGTTTGTGATGAGGGCCTCAATTACACTGGTGCAATTAGCGCTGCAGATATTCTTGGTTTTTACGTAAACAATAGTGCGAACAATATGCCCGGAGCAATTGTAGTATTACAAATCATGCCTCGGGATTTTACACTTACTGAGATTTCAAGAATTGCAGAAAGCAACCAAGTAAAAATAATTGGCGTGGATGTAAAAACACTTGATGATTCTTCTTATTTGGATGTAATTATTAAATTCAACACCACAGAAATAAACCCGCTGCTGCACGCTTTTGAACGTTTTGATTATAAAATAAAGTCGGTTTTAAATTTAGCCTCCAACAACCAAGATGACGATCAACGCTTAAACTGGCTCATCAAGTACATCAATACTTAATTATGAAATTAGCCATATATAGCAGATTTTATAAAAAGGAGCATCACCAATCGCTCCAACAACTATTTGACTATTTACATCAAGAAGCAATAGATTTTTTGGTGGAAGAATCTTTTTTAATTCAATGCAAACAAGCTGAAATAAAAATAAAAGAGTTGGATAGTTTTGATAATTATCACTCTTTAAAAAAACACCACGTTGATTTTATGGTTACCTTAGGAGGAGATGGAACCATGTTGGATGCGCTTACCTATATACAAGACATGGAAACTCCCGTAATTGGCATCAACAGCGGACGTTTGGGTTTTTTGGCAGGAGTACCCATGAATAAAATAACGGAGTGTATCAAAAACCTTCTAAAAGGTCACTTTCAGCTCGATACACGTGCTGTGCTTGAGTTAGAGGCTAATGTAAATCTTTTTGGTGGTGTAAAATACGCTTTAAATGATTTCGTAATTCATAAAAAAGACACTTCCAGCATGATTATTATTCATGCTTACATTAATGGTGAATTTTTAAATTCTTATTGGAGTGATGGATTGATTATCAGCACGCCAACCGGTTCAACCGGGTATTCGTTAAGTTGTGGCGGACCCATTATTTACCCGAACAGTTCAAGTTTTGTGATTACTCCGGTTGCTCCTCATAATTTAAACGTACGCCCAATGGTTGTAAGTGATGAGCATGTGCTTTCATTTGAGATAGAGGGTAGGGCAACAAGCTATTTGGTTTCTTTAGATGCACGCTCAGAAACTATTAACAGTCAGGTTCAACTGGCCGTAAAAAAAGCGCCATTCAACTTCCAATTGGTTCGATTAAATGAAGAAAACTACCTGTCAACCCTGCGAAATAAGTTAATGTGGGGTGTGGATAACCGCAATCTGTAAGTTCTCTTTACTCGTATATTTCAGCACATTACTATTTGGAATTGTACACAATTACATTAGTTTTGTAAACTACTATATTTACTTATGAATCTATTTAAGACGCTAACCTTTTTGTTCATTATTACTATTTCAGGCGCTTTACATGCGCAAAAAATGGATATTGGGGTCATGTTGGGTGGCTCCTATTACTATGGAGATGTAGTGAATGAACTTGAACCATCAACCATTAGACCTGCATTTGGCGGATTCTTAAGGTACAGACTAACCGATCGCTTTGCCGTAAAAGGTTTTCTTGGCTACACAAAAGTTTCAGGAGATGACGCATTGAGTTCAAGTCAATGGCAAAGGGAGCGCAATTGGAGTTTTGAGTCATCGATATTTGAAACATCAGCCCAATTGGAATTTAACTTAATTGAAGATAGAAATAGAGGGCGCAGATTTTCCAATCCGTTTATTCCTTATTTATTTGGTGGCTTCGGTTTTTTTAGTTTTAACCCAACCAGTGAAGTAGCAGGCGTTTCTTATAGTGTAGCTCCTTTGCAGCTTTCCGGAAAATCATACTCTACATCTGCATACAGTATTCCATTGGGAATAGGCTTTCGTTATTATGTTGCAAAAAATATCCAGCTTGGATTTGAGTTAGGTATCAGGTATACAACAACTTCAAATATTGACGATATTGCACCTGAGGATACTTACGTTGATCCAAATACAACGCCAAATCCAACTTTAACCAATTTGTTTTATGCAAAATCAACTGCGAATAAAAATCCGGGTGATTTAAGAAGTAAAATGGGAACTGTTAAAGATTCATACGGTTCGAACTCGATCAATCAAATCATTGCCGGTTCTGATTTTTACTTTTTTAATGGAATAACGTTTGCCTACACATTAGGTAAAACATCAGGCGGGGGTTCAGGCAGAAGAGGAGGATCTTACGGCAAAGCTATTCGTTGCCCAAGATTCTATTAATTCTTGCCATAACAGATGCTCTGTTGCAACAATTTTATTAATTTCACGTTTTAATCACAAAGTTATATTTGTTTGTTAAGGGGGAAACAAGCTTAATGAAACCTATAAAAGTAATTTTTCGTCATCTGCTTTTGATTTGTCTAATAGCCAGCGCTCAAGCAACATTCGGGCAAAATGTCGAATTTGGGGTGTTTGGCGGTGTGTCAAATTATATGGGAGATGTTAGTGAACATAAATTAAGATCAAGTCAATACCATCCGGCAGCCGCGTTTATAGGCCGATACAATCTCAGTCAAAAAGTATCAGTAAAAGGCTTTGTTGGCTACGGTAGAGTTTCAGGTGCAGATTCATTAGCCAGCGATGCTAAAAACAAAATTCGTAACACCAACTTTTTTAGTGATATATACGAGTTCTCTGCACATATTGAATACAATTTAATAAAATATGGTACGGGAGGAAGAGGATCAAGACCGTTTGTTCCGTATTTATTTGGTGGAATTGGTATTTTTCATTACAACCCAAAAACAGAATTTGGTGGAGAAGTTTATGAACTCCAGCCGCTTGGTACTGAAGGCCAAGGTACAACCCAGTACAACGACTTGAAAAAATATGACCTTACCACCATCACCATTCCATTTGGTATTGGTGTAAAAAAACGTGTAACCAGAAACTTCGTGGTTGGGGTGGAGGCAGGTTTCAGGTTTACTGCCACAAATTATTTAGATGACGTAGGCGGAAAATATGCAAATGCCAATGTTGTAGAACGAGCATACGGGAATGTTGCAGGAGCCTTAGCAAATAGAACAGCCGAAGTTGCTACCGATTACCCGGGATTAAGAGTAGCACAAGAAGGAGATTTAAGAACAACTCCCCCTTTTTTGGTAACCAATGATATGTATTTCATTGCGGGGATTAGCTTTTCCTATGTATTCCAAAATACAGGAATCGCTTGTCCTAAATTTTTCTAAATCATGAAGTACCTGCTTGCCATCTTCTTGGGGCTGACATCTTTAACATCAACAGCTCAAAAAGTAGAATTAGGCATTTCTGCAGGATTAGCAAACTACACAGGAGATATTGCACCAACACCAGTTTTGGCTGAAACCAAACCCATGCTCGGTATATTTGCCAGGTTTAACTTAAACCATACGTGGGCATTTACAGCAGCAGCAGCCCGAATGCGTGTGAGCGGATCAGATGCCAACTTTGATTTTAACCGTTACAGAAACATCACCTTTAGAACAGACATAACCGAGATTTCCGGTGTATTTGAATTTAATTATTTTAAATATGGGGCCGGTGTACTCGATAAACGATTTACGCCATACCTCTATTGGGGACTTGGTATTGCTCTATTCAATCCCCAAGGTTTATATAACAAAGAATGGTATGATTTGAGGGACTACAGAACTGAAGGCCAAAAATCAACTTATAACCAATACACAGTTATTATGCCTATGGGACTTGGCATAAAATGGATGCCTAACAATAAAATGAGTGTAGAATGGCAGCTAGGCCTGCGCAAAGCGTATACGGATTATTTGGATGACGTAAGCACGGTTTATCCCGATATGCAACAGCAATTGAACAAAGGAGAAGTAGCCGCTGCACTTACCGACCCGTCAATTTTGCTGAATGAAAACGGCACTCCCAACAAATCGGGTTATCAACGAGGAAATCCCGACAATAAGGACTGGTACTACAATACAAGCGTAAGTGTAACTTACCGAATATTTACACGTATTAAGTGTGCAAGATTTTATTAAATTCGCCAGTTCATTTAGTTTAATCATACATGAGCCATAAAGAGAAGATTGATGAGCAACGTTTGCCGCAACATATCGCCATAATAATGGACGGTAACGGACGTTGGGCAAAAGGGAAAGGCAAGTTTAGAATATTTGGACACCAAAATGGAGTGAAGGCAGTAAGAGAAGTGACTGAGGCTTGCGCTGAAATTGGCGTGAAATATGTTACCCTTTATGCATTTTCTACTGAAAACTGGAGCAGGCCTAAAGCCGAAGTAATGGCACTTATGGAGTTGTTGGTTTCTACGATTAAAAAAGAAACCCACACGCTGATGAAGAACAATATCCGACTTCAAGCCATCGGAAACTTGGACGAATTACCCTCAAAATGTCATAAAGAACTTTTCTCTGCCATTGAAGAAACTAAAAATAACACAAGAATGACCCTGGTTTTAGCGTTAAGTTATAGCGCTAAATGGGATATGATACAAGCCATAAAACAAATAGGAAATGATGTATTAAGCGGTTCGTTGAAGGTAAGTGAAATAAATAACAAAACCGTGGACGAACGGCTTTCTACCGCGGGTATACCGCACCCTGAATTGATGATTAGAACCAGTGGGGAACACCGAATTAGTAATTTTTTACTTTGGGAATTAGCCTATAGTGAACTCTACTTTACCTCAAAACTGTGGCCCGACTTTGAGAAAGAGGATTTATTTGAAGCCATTTTAGACTATCAACAAAGAGAAAGAAGATTTGGAAAAACCAGCGAACAAGTAGCCTTATCATGAAATTAAAATTAATCATCTCCACCATACTTGTTTTTGCGTTGGCTTTAAACCTAAATGCACAAGATAGCCTACAAACCGATAACCAAACGATATCGTTAGACTACGGCTTTCCTAAAACTTATGAAATAGCCGGTGTTTTAATTACAGGTACTCAGTATTATGATAAAAATGTACTACAAGTTTTATCAGGTTTAAGTGTAGGACAAAAAATTAAAATTCCGGGTGACGATATTAGCCGTGCCATCAGTAACCTTTGGAAGCAAAAATTATTTGATGATATCAAAATAAAAGTAGCTGAAGTTAGAGGTGATTTTATCAGCCTTGAAATTAATTTGAGAGAAAAGCCTCGTTTGTCTAATTTCATCATCAAAGGATTGAAAAAAGGAAAAGCAAGTGCACTTAGAGAAGAACTTACCCTAAAATCAGGACAAATTATTACCGATAATTTATTGGCAAGCACACGCACGCAAATCAAAAATCATTTTATTGATAAAGGGTTTTTGGATGCGGATGCCACTTTTGAAATCTTGCCTGATGACAACAAAAAAAATACAGCACGTTTAAGAATAAATGTAACCCAAGGTTCTAAAATAAAAATCCATCGAATTAATTTCATTGGCAACAATGCTGTTGAAGATGGTAAACTCAGACGAACTTTTGATAAAACAAAAGAGAAAAGAAGATTTCTTGCCAAATCAAGGTACATTGAAGCAGAGTTTGAAGAAGATAAAAAGAAACTGATAGAAAAATACCTCTCTTTAGGTTATCGTGATATTGAAATTGTAAAGGACAGTATTTACCGAAACAACGATAACACCATCAATATCGATATTACAGTAAATGAAGGAACAAAATACTTTTTTAGAGACATAAAATTTATAGGTAATACTAAATACAAAACCGACCAACTTGACGAGATTCTAAAAATAAAACGAGGGGATATATACAATCAAGCCTTGTTAGAATCGCGACTAAACATGAGCCAAACAGAGCTTGACATTAGTACGCTTTACATGGATGACGGATATTTGTTTTTTAGGGTTGAACCAATTGAGGTGTTGGTAGAAAACGACTCGATAGACTTAGAAATTAGAATTTACGAAGGACCACAGGCACGCATCAATAAAGTAACCGTTAGTGGCAATACCAAAACCAGCGACCATGTTATCTTACGTGAATTAAGAACCAAACCGGGCCAACTTTTCAGCAGAACGGATATTACCCGCAGTTTGCGCGAATTGGCTACTGTTGGCTACTTTAATCCGGAAGCATTAAACGTAAACCCGGTTCCACATCCGGAGAGCGGAACTGTTGATATTGAATACAAGGTTGAAGAACGCCCGAACGATCAAGTTGAACTCTCGGCTGGTTGGGGAGCACGAAGCGTGGTTGGACAATTGGGTTTATCACTCAATAATTTTTCAACCCGCAAATTATTTAATCCAAAATCATGGTCGCCTATACCAAGCGGTGATGGTCAACGTCTTTCAATACGTATGATTTCGAATGGTATTGGATTCCAATCGTACAACTTCTCATTTACCGAACCTTGGTTAGGCGGTAAAAAACCAAATGCGTTTTCATTTTCTATTTTCCACTCTATACAAAGCAACGGATTTAGAAGCGGAGCGCCTGAACGTTCAGTTTTATTCACCACGGGAGTTTCCATAGGTTTAGGAAAACGTTTAACCTGGCCCGATGATTATTTCACGCTTCAATACTCATTGGCACTTCAACGCTACAACAACGTTTATAACAATTTCGGTCAAAGTATTATTTCAAGTATACCGGAAGGTGTTTCAAACAGTTTAAGTTTACGTTTGATATTGGCTCGTAACTCAACCGACCAACCAATTTATCCAAGAAGAGGAGCTAACATCAGTTTATCAGTACAATTTACTCCACCCTATTCAGCCTTTAACAATAAAGATTATACCCAAATTGACGAGAGAGAACGCTACCGTTGGTTAGAGTTTCATAAATGGAAATTTGATGCCACTTACTTTACTCCTATCGTTGACAAATTGGTTATTATGAGCAGGGTGAATTTTGGAATAATTGGCAACTACAACAGTGCAGTAGGTATGACTCCGTTTGAGCGCTTTTGGGTTGGTGGTGCCGGCTTAATGGGCTTCAACTTTGATGGTAGAGAGTTAATTGCATTAAGAGGTTATCAAGACAATACACTTACGCCAATTGTATATCAAAAAGCCGTTAATAACTTAGGCTTACTCACCGATGTACAAACCAGGCAAGGAGCAACCATTTACAACCGCTACACATTTGAATTGCGTTATCCGGTATCCTTAAACCCACAAGCAACCGTATTCCCGCTCATTTTTGCCGAAGCGGGAGGTGCCTGGCTAAGGTTTAGAGACTTTAACCCATTTGAAGTGTACAGATCAGTTGGTGCCGGGGTTCGAATATTTTTACCTATGTTTGGTATGATTGGTCTTGATTATGGTTATGGATTTGATGTACCAACAGGTTCAATTGACGGACAGTTTAATCGTGGTAATTTCCATTTCTTAATTGGTCAGCAGTTCTAATTTTATTTTCAACCGCCTATGAAAAAGATATTATTATTGTTATTATTACTTGGCATTGGATTTGTAAATACCTACGCACAACGCTTTGCTTATGTTGATACAGAGTATATTTTAGATATGTTGCCGGAATACCGATCGGCCATGAAACAATTGGAATCGCTATCGGCTGAATGGGAGAAAGAAATTGAGAAGAAGCAAGCAAACATTGATAAAATGTACAAAGACTTTGCCGCGGAACAAGTATTACTCACAGAGGAAATGCGTAAAAAACGTGAGCAGGAAATAAAGGATAAAGAAAAAGAGTTGCGTGATTACAGAAACCAAAAATTTGGCTATGAAGGGGAATTGTTTAAAAAAAGACAAGAACTCATTAAGCCCATTCAGGATAAGGTTTTTGAGGCCGTTCAAAAAGTTGCAAAACAAGCCGCATTAGACTTTATATTTGCCAAAGGTGGGGAAATGATTATGTTGTACAGCAATGCCAAATATGACAAGAGTGATGAGGTATTAGCGGAGTTGGGTGTGGTGATCACAAAAAATAAAGATAATCAACAAAAACAAGATAAATAGAACACAATGAAAAATTCAATGATTAAACTGGCTTTGATTTTAGCCACTTTTTTAGGAGCAGGATATGTTCAAGCTCAAAACAAATTTGCTTACATTGATTTTCAGGAATTGATGCAAATCATGCCTGAGTATAAAAAAGCAAGCACCGATATGGAGGCATTTGGTAAAACACTTCAAGACGAATTAAAAAAGATGAATGAAGAGTTTGAAAGAAAGTATAACGACTACCAAAAGCAAGCAGCTACAATGAGTGAAGCAATTAGGGATTTGCGTGAAAAGGAATTACGTGATATGCAAACTCGTATTCAAGATTTCCAAGAAACTGCTCAAGAAACTGCACGTAAAAAAGAGCAAGAATTATTAAAACCTATTGTAGAAAAAGCAAAAACCACTATTGCTACTGTAGCTAAAGAAGCAGGTTATACTTATGTGTTTGATAGCAGCCCGGGTTCCCCCCTATTATACAAACCGGAAGGTGATAATATCTTACCGTTAGTTAAAAAGAAATTAGGTATTCAATAACACCTACCCATAAAAAAAGCCCGAGTAATCGGGCTTTTTTATTTTATAATAGTGGTGATGAATTACGCACCTACAAAAGTTTTATATGCATCAGCACTCATTAAACCTTCTAACTCAGCAGCGCTAATTCCGGTCATTTTAATCATCCATCCTTCCCCGTATGGGTCATTGTTTACCAATTCAGGCGCACCGTCTAATGAATTGTTAAATTCAGCAACAGTACCACCAAGCGGAGCAAATAAATCAGAAACTGTTTTTACAGCCTCAACAGTTCCAAAAACATCATGCTGTGCAATACTTTTACCAACGGTATTAATATCTACATACACAATATCGCCCAATTCTTTTTGAGCAAAATCTGTAATACCTACGAAGGCCGTATCGCCTTCTACTCTCACCCATTCATGATCTTTGGTGTACAATAAGTTGTCAGGAAAATTCATATCTGTAATTGATTGATTTTGCGGCTAAGTTAAAGGTTCATTTCAAATAAAAAAATATAATTGAGGTGCCGGAAATCATTATTTGTATATTGCAGCTATGAGTGGCAAATTAGTTTTGGTTCCTACCCCAATTGGCAATCTTGAAGATATTACACTTAGAGCCATTAAAACATTAAAAACGGTTGATGCGATATTAGCCGAAGACACCAGGCAAACCATTAAGTTGCTGAAACATTATGAAATTGAAAAGCCGCTGATGGCTTATCACATGCACAATGAACATAAAGAATTAAATAAATTTATAGAATTACTCAAATCGGGTAAAAACCTGGCCTTGGTAAGCGATGCCGGAACACCGGCTATTAGCGACCCCGGATTTTTACTGGTTAGAGAATGTACAAGAAATGAAATAGAAGTAAGCTGTTTACCCGGTGCCACTGCATTTGTACCGGCCTTGGTCAATAGTGCACTCCCGGCAACCCAATTTGTATTTGAGGGGTTTTTACCTGAAAAAAAAGGCCGACAAACCGCCATTAAAAAATTAGCGGAAGAAGAAAGAACCATCATCTTGTACGAGGCCCCTCACCGACTTGTGAAATGCCTTACCCAATTAAAAGAATTTTTTGGCCCTGAGCGACAAGCTGCTGTTTGCAGAGAATTATCAAAAATGTTTGAAGAAACCAAAAGAGGTTCGATACAAGAGTTGATTGACTGGTATGAAAAACACCCCCCGAAAGGAGAAATTGTGATTGTGATTCACGGGAAATTAAACTAAACGGCTAATACCGCTTTAATTGTGTCTAATTTTCCTTCGGTTTCATTCCACTCTTGTTCTGCATTACTTAATGCGGTTATTCCTGCCCCTACATAAGCTTGCAAGCCCTGATTCACCAATTCGGCACAACGTAAATTTACAAACAAAGAAATATTTCCTTCAGGCCAAATCACTCCGTTAAAACCGGCATAAAAGCGCCTCTCCAATCCTTCATTTTCTCCAATAAAAAGTGAGGCCTCAAATTGAGGTAAACCGCAAACTGCAGGTGTTGGGTTGAGTTTATCCAAAAGTTTATGGAACTTCTTTTCAAGCAATTCAGCACTTAGCTTAGCTGTTACGCTTGATTTTAGGTGAATGAGATTTCCTGCCTGAATAGTTTCTGCCTCGGTAATTTGAGTAATGGGGAATTGAAGTTCATTTAATACCTGCTCAATAAAAAAAGTAATCATGCCTTGTTCTTCCAACTCCTTTTCTGTCCATGCATGTTCATTGGAGTAAGTTTGTGTACCTGCAAGCGCAACCGTTTGTAATGTATTTTTATTAACCTCCAATAACAATTCCGGTGTAGCCCCTATCCAAGTGCCCAAACCTTGAATACTAAACATAAAAACTTCGGCTGAAGGATATTGCTGAACGGCATTTACAAACCAATTTTCAGGAGAAGTAACTTGAGGAATAAATACCGAACGCGCAGCTACCGCTTTATCAAATTTATCTTGCTTAATGGCTGCTATTATTTTATTAACGTAAGCAGTATAATCACTTTGTGCCAATTGATTGTTTTGTAATCCCTTAGGCCATCCCATTACTGCATCATCAATAACAGGGACTTCAGATAGATCACCAAATACACAGGTATCATTTTTATATACAGCATCACACTCAAAATGATAAGCCATATTACCTGCCATGTAAGGAGAACAAACGAAAATGGGTTTCTCCGGCTTGTGGTAATTCAATCGCCTCATGCGGGGTGATTGAGCAGCATAAAAAAACCAAACATCATCGGAATTCGGGAAACGAATAGCCGCAAAATTTAATTTGCTCTTTAAGGCTTGATTAAACCTTTGGTTGATTAAAGTTGCGTTCATCTTTTTTTGTTTCCAATACAGCCATGGTTAGTCTGCTGATACAACATAGTTTATCACGTTCATCGGTTATTTTTATTTCCCACACTTGCGTGGTTTTACCAATGTGAATGGGCCTGGCCGTTCCGTAAACATACCCTTTTCCTTCATGTGCGCTTCTAATGTGATTGGCATTGATATCTAATCCAACAGCAACATATTTGGTTCTGTCCAAGGCAAGGTTTGCAGCAAAACTGCCAACCGTTTCCGCCAATACACAATATGCTCCTCCGTTTACAATTCGTAGCGGTTGTACCGTTCTATGGTCAACGGGCATTTTGGCTTTTAAAAAATCGTTTCCAATTTCTATCACTTCAATACCGATGTATTCTGCCATGGTATTGGCATTTCGCTCATTTAGCTTATCCAGCGTTACGTTTTCAATGTCTACAAAAACCATTGGTACATTTTATTTTGGTGCGAAGTAATGTTTTATTTTTTAAGGTATAAACTAATTTTTTGATACAGTTCTTCTTGCTTAAATGGTTTGGTTACAAAATCATTCATTCCGGTGTTTAATACCTTTGATTTGGTTTCATCAAACGCGTCTGCAGTAAGGGCAATAATTGGTATATCTTTTTCTACTTGTGCCTCACCCGAACGAATTTTTTGTGTGGCTTCATATCCATTCATTTCAGGCATATGAATATCCATTAACACAATATCATATTTATCCTTACGCAACAACCTGATGGCTTCAATCCCGTTTTCAGCTAAGGTTACTTCAGTCTTCCACTTCTTTAAAATTTGTTGTGCCAGAAACTGATTCATGGTATTGTCTTCCACCAACAATATTTTCACTCCTTCCAATGACTTAACGGGCTCGGCATCTTGTTTTACCAGATTGTTCAGTAACTCAGGCTCCGCTCGTTTGTAGGTTATTTCAAAAAAGAAAGTGGATCCTTCACCAATTTTACTTCTTACACCAATAAAGCCATGTTGCAATTCAACCAAATTTTTTGATATGGCTAAACCCAATCCTGAACCTCCGTATTTTCGGGCAGTGTTGGCATAAGCTTGTGTAAATACATCAAATAAATTTTCAAGTTTATCTTCTTCAATACCTATTCCTGTGTCGGTAATGGAAAACAACAAAGTGAATTGATTATGCATATGTTTTTTGATACGTAAATCCAACAGTATACCTCCTGTTTTAGTGAATTTAACTGCGTTGCCGACCAAATTAAATAGAATTTGATTGAGTCGGTACGGATCACCCACAATTAATTTTGGCACCATTGGATCGATATACACATCTAAGGTGAGTCCCTTCTCCTCTACCTTGGGAAGGAATGTTTTTCGAACATCTTCGATACGTTCAAATACATCAAACGGAATGATTTCAAGCTGTATTTTCCCCGCTTCAATTCTACTAAAATCAAGTATATCATTAATAATAAACAATAGATTATCTGCAGAAAACTTGATTGACTTTACATATTCAATTTGCTCCTCTGTTTTTACTTTTTCCAACAATAAATCGGTAAGCCCGATGATGGCATTCATTGGAGTACGAATCTCGTGGCTCATATTAGATAAGAAGGCCGACTTGGCCTGAGCGGCCTCAACAGCCTCATTTTTAGCTTTAAGTAAAGCCAATTGTACACGTTTCTTATCTGTGATATCTTGACTAAATACAGTTACTCCCTTTATGTTTCCCTGCTCATCAATAATAGGATTATAAGAGGTTTCGTAAAAGGCTTTATCAAAAAGATCGGTGCCATATGTTTCTTCAGCAACGAAAAATTTACCCTCCAAAGCCTTTTGCAAGTGCTGTAAAATCGGGCTTTCGATTTCCTTCGATGAAACGATATCATACAAATTAAAACTCACATCAATACTCATATTGAACCACTCTTTGATAAAATCTTTAAACGAATTATTTAACACTGTGATTCGGTGGTGAATATCTATGGCATAAATTGCTGCATTTGTACTTTCAATTACTACTTGTAGATGTTTGGATTCGTTTTTATAATCAGAGGGGGATTGTGTCATGTGTATTACTTAATTCAAGCAATTTAAAATTTTTATAGGATATAAAATCATAACCTTCATCATATTCCAAACAAACATTGGTGATGATTAGGCTTAATTTGGTAAATGCCGTGCTATGGCTTGGGCTCCTGTAAGTACTCCATCGTTAACAATGATTTGTACATTTTGACCTATCCAACGCAACTGCCCATCTTTAGTTACAATGGGAAACTCATAATAAGTAAGTGGCGTTTTATTCACAAATTGATTAAGATAAAAACGTATTACTTTCATTTTGTAATCAGGATGCACCAACACGGTAAAGGGAGCCCCTTCTAATTCAGCTTTGTGAAATCCGGTAATGAGTACTGCTGCATCATTCATATATGCGAACAACCCATTTGCATCTGTTTTAAAGAAAATATCAACGGCACGCTCAACAAGCTCTCTAAAGTGTTTCTCATTATTAATCAAGATTAACTCTCGCATTTTTCTTTCATGAATATCAATAAGAGAACCAACCATCCGTTGTGGTCTTCCCATTTCATCACGAAAAACTTTTCCGTTGCCTAAAAACCATTTGTACGTTCCACTTTTAGTTTTAAACCTGTGCTCAATCATATAGGGCTGATTATGCTCAAAATGGTTTTGTAACACATCAATGGTTTTTTGATAATCATCAGGATGAATTAGTGATTGAAAGGAATCACTAATTGGAGGCAATTCGTTAAATTCATATCCCAACAATTCGTAAAACTTGGGCGACCACCAAGCCACATTTGAATTTACGTCTTGCCAATCCCAGATTCCTGCAGAAATACCTTGTACAGCTAAATCATACCTTAATTCACTTTCCTTTAATTTAATTTCCGCCTCTTTACGAATGGTAACATCTGTAATAACACCTTCAAAAAAGGTTACTTCACCAAAATCATTACGGTTAATGTAGGACTGTTCTTTTACCCAAATATAATGACCATTTGCATGCAATAACCTATATTCAATTACCAATTGTTTTTCTTTCTTCAGTAAAGCAGCAGTGGTAACGTTTGAAACAAAATTGATATCTTCAGGATGAATGAGATCAGAATAAGGAATTTTATGGGTAGTGAAATCGAGTGTATTGTAGCCCAATAAGCGCTTGATATTAGAAGAAACATAAGTTACTGACCAAAAGGAATCCGGTAACCATCGAAATAATATGGCAGGGCTATTATTCACAATCGCTTCGGCTATGTATTGCTTTTCGGCAGCCGCAACCAGCTCAGTTTTATCTCTTATTAAAATGGAGTAACCAATGGTTTTTTGCGCCTCATCTTTTAAGAGGGTGACAGTTTGATCGGCAAATAAAACCTTGTTCTCGGATGTTTTATAACGAATGGTTTCGGTGCCGGCACTTCCTATTTTGGCTTTGAATGTTAATACATCAATTGGGCTCGTAAGTTTAATTTGATACCTTTCATTTATTTCGTTTTTGAGATAGTCAATGCTGGTTTCATCAACTAAATTTATCCATGATGATTTTTTTAGAAAATCATGATTAAAGCCCAATAATTGTGTAAGCTCTTGATTCACCTCTAATATATTTCCATTTTCATCCGTGGCTAAAATACCACCATTATTAGCCTCAATTATCTGCTTATACAGCAACAACTGATTGGTAAGCTGTTCATGAATTTGTTTACTTATTTTTTCTTTGAGGGTAATTCTTCCTGATAACTCAACGGCATAATACATAACGAAATGTGACATAATCGCCAATAGAGAATACCAAATAATCAATCCATAAAAATTTTCAGAAAAATCGTGTTGGATATAGGCAATTACACCAAACACAATAAGCCCACCAAATAAATAAGCCAGATTAACAAAAACATTATGAACAAGAAAAACAACTTGATATAAAAAAGAGGTAATAAAAAGCCAGCTATAGGTATTATGAGGTGATGAAAAACCATTCATTAAATACAAAATAAGTTGTACGGTAAAAATGGAATGCATCAACACTGACTCAGCTTGTTTTTGAAAAATTAGAAACTGAGCCACTAAACTGAAAGAAATAAATATCAGTAACAATAAATCGGGCAGCGAAAAACCTGTGAGTAAAAACTCAATAAGCCCCAACACCAATACAGTAGTGAGGTGAACAGGGAGTAATTTTTGAAATAGAAATCTTTTTAAATTAATTTCCATACTTAGAATGTGAGGTAATTTAGTGCTTTTGGGATATTATTTCAATTAATTTGCACCATGGCAAAAAAAGAGTTGTACATCATCAGGCATGGAGAAACCGAATATAATAAATTAAATATTGTACAAGGCAATGGAATTGATATTGGATTGAACGAGAACGGTCGCAGGCAAGCCGAGCTATTCTACCAAAAATACCAAAACCATCCTTTTGATGTTGTATTTACCTCTTCGCTCATCCGAACAAAAGAAAGTGTTGCCCAATTTTTAGCATCAGGTTTGCCACATATTGAAGTCCCGGAACTAAATGAAATCAGTTGGGGTGATTTTGAGGGAAAACCACAAACTCCTGATCAAAAAAGGATATACTGGGAAATGATAGAAGCATGGAATAAAGGCGAATTGGATAAAAAGATCAATAATGGTGAAAGCCCAATTGAGCTTCAGCTTCGACAACAAAAAGCATTGGAAACCATCTTAAATCATGAAGCCGAGCAAATGTTAATTTGTATGCACGGAAGAGCTATGAAAAGTTTTTTATGTTTAATGCTCAATAAACCATTAACCGCCATGGAAGAATTTCAGCACAGCAATCTTTGCTTGTACAAAGTGAGTTATTCAGGTGCTGAATTTAATCTTCAGTTATCTAACTCCACCCTACACCTGGTGTATTGATTTGAACCGTTTATGAATTGACATTGTGTACTTAATACACATATTTTATATTCAGTGCAGTTTTTAACTTTTCATAAATGAAAAAACTTTTTACACTAATTATTGGAATTAGCATTCCCATCACATCTTTACTATCTCAATGGATTGCTCAAAATCCAGGATTCACAACGGCAACAAATATCACCTGCATAAAAGCGGTAAACACACAAACTGTTTGGATTGCAGGAATTGATACTGGACAGATATCCAACCCCACTTATCGATTTGCAAAATCAGTAAATGGCGGAACCTCTTGGAATACTTATCCTGCCATTACAGGATATACTGCTTATGGCTTGGGAAATATCACTGCCATTAATGGAGATACCGCTTGGGTATCTTTGTATGATGGTAACGCAGGGGGTGGCGTAATTATGAGAACCACCAATGGCGGAACTACATGGCAACATCAAAATACGGCATTGTTTACAGCCCCATTCGGGTTTCCTAATTTTGTACACTTTTTCGACAGAAATAATGGGGTGTGTATGGGTGATCCAACTTCAGGATATTTTGAAATTTACACAACCACCAACGGAGGTGCAAATTGGAATAGAGTTCCATCAGCAAATATACCTTCTCCACGCAATAATGAATATGGTGTAATCAATGAGTTCTCAAGTGAAGGCAATACCGTTTATTTCACAACTACACAAGGTCGATTGTTTGTAAGTACCAACAGAGGTACCTCATGGTCGGTTTCACAACTTGGATTTGGAAGCGACAGTGCTTACTTTAATTGGGTTAGTCCGGTTTCATCTACCCAGGCATTGGCTTTGGTTTATTTTCCAGCGGCCAATGTAAATTATTTGGCAACCACTAATAATAGTGGACAAACTTGGACCTTATCAAGCTGGGTTGGACCACTTGACTTAAATTCAGCCGATTATGTTCCCTTAGCCAATAATATTGGTTTTCATACCACACATTCGGGTTCAAGTGTAAACCACAGTTATGATGGTGGCCGCACATGGAACCCTATACGTGTAAACTTGAATAATGTTGCAAAATGGAATGAAGGAAGTGTTGACGGAACCTTGGGCGTAGCTTGGGTTGGTGGACGTTATCACAATTCTTTATCAACGGGATTAATCAAATATGTTCAACCAACAAAAGATGTTATTCCATTCAGAGTTGACGTTGGAAACGGTAAAACAAATTGCTTTGCAAACGAAAGTGTACAAATAACTTTATTGAATACAGGTACTGCACCTGTTGACATGGCAATAAATAATGCAGCACTTAATATGCGTGTGTTTACTGCTAATACAGCTCAAGGACCTTTTAGCGCTCCAACATCTTTTAATACTACTATTACGAGTGGCGTGATACAACCAGGAGCAACATTCACAACAACCTTCCCCGGATTTACTGCACCTTTAAACACTTTGGTACACGCAATATCTACCGTGGCAAACTTAAATGACACTAACGCCCTAACCAGGTATAACGATACAGCAAGAACCATCATATTTGATCGTGTGCCAAGAGTAACAGCAAGAGTACAGATGACCAACCAACTCGTTTCGGGAGCCGTTAGTGGAGGCACAGGCATTGTATTGTTTTGCAACGCTCCGTTTACTACCATACAATGGCAAAGTAGAAATGTGGCCGGTTTCTGGGTGAATGAAACAGCATCAGGCAGTAATGCAAATAATTTTGTGATTTACCCTACCACAAATAAATTTTATCGAGCCATCATATGTGGTAATATCTCATCTGACTCAGTACTCATCAACGTGAATGAAATGCGTAGAGTACGTTTTAGAGTAGATATGACCGGGCTTTCAGTGAGCCCACTTGGGGTGCGAATTGCAGGCAATTTCAATGATGTAAACTATGATAACACGCCTGAAAATCCGGGTTTAATTAACTGGGACCCGACTGTATACAGCATGAGTAATGGAGGAAGTGGTAACATCTACTCTATTACTTTTGATATTAAAGCCAATCAGGCTTATGAGTTTAAATTTATTAATGGTAGTGGTTGGGGCAATGAAGAAGTAACTCCTGGTCAGTCATGGGTAAATGCAACTAACAATAACAGATGGGTTTTTATTCCAACCGGAGGCGACACACTTATTTTACCCGCAATTCGATTTGCACAGCTTGCCCCTACAGGTAAAGTAGCCATTAACTTAGCAGTGGATATGAAGGATGCAAGCAGCGTGAATAATAAATATATTTTTGGTTCATTCAATGGATTTATTGCCCAGCAAATTAGTAACTTTATTCAAAGCGGTGGTTTTGGTGGCACTATTTTTAGAACCACCATTTACCCTGATACCGGTACATTGACAACCTACAAATTTTTAGATGGACTTACCGGATTTGAAGATATCCCTGTGGCTTGTGGAACCGGTGCTCCATTTAACGATAGATTTACCAATGCAGATATAAATAAGATTTTACCTACAGTTTGTTATGCCTCATGTATTGGATGCACACGCCCAATTAAACCAATTGATACCGTTCAATTTGTGAGTAACAATAAATTATCTGCGACACCAATTATTGATTCCGCTGATTACATTTCACCTGTGTTTTCAAACAGTGTATTTAGAGATACCGTTTCGGTTTCAGGTACTGTGGTATTTAGCCCTAGGTTGTATGGATTATCAACCGCCAGAAAAGCTTTTTATCTTCAACGTCCCGGAGGAGGTCCTTGGAGTGGTGTTCAAATTATGTGCGAGCCATCAGGCAGTGGTGCAACTTTAGCAAACTTTCTCACTGAAACACAGTTTTATCAAAAAGCACAACGCAATAGTGTATTAAGAGCAACCGGAATTATTAGAGCATTTCAAGGTGAGACTCAATTGAATATTTCACGAAACAACAGTGCTGACTCTACTTTAAAAACGATGGGACACTTACCAAGCACTACTTATTCTATAATTAATATTTCGGAGTTAATGACCGGAGGGCTTAAGGCAACCAATGGTACCATTAATAAATTAACAGGAGAAAAATGGGAGGGTGTTTATGTACAATTAAATAATGTGATTGTAGATACCGTGTACAGTACCTCAGCAACAAGATTTATTTGGAAGGTGAGAGATGCGGCAAATAATGCCATTAGCATCAGTGACTTTTCAGGTTTTTTCCGTAATGACAATAATGAAGACTCTGCCATTGCCAACACTTATGCACCACCGGTAATCAATACACAATTGCAGTATATCAGAGGCATTGTTAGAGAGGTTACAGTAAGTGGAACCCAACATTACCAATTGGCGCCATTGTATCCTGATGATGTAGGCCCTGGAGGTATTATTCCTGTTAAACTTTTTGCCTTTAATGCAAACTTGGATCAATCAAGCATATTGCTGAATTGGAGCACCGCTTCTGAATCAAACAATAGTCATTTTGTTTTAGAAAGAGCGATTGAAAAAACAGGATTTAAGCAAGTTGCTCAAATTAAAGGCAATGGAACCAGTGCATCAATTAATCATTATGCCTACCATGATGCAGAAGGGTATCAAGCACATAAATCCGGCTTAACCATCTATTACCGTTTAAAACAGGTTGATTATGACGGCCAATTTGAATATAGCAATACCATTACGGTAGAGCCATTTGTTTCAAAAGAGTTTGAAGTATATCCTAACCCGGCTTCACAAATCCTTACCATTAAAGGATTAGAGCAAACAGGGTACTTGTATGATATCACAGGCAAAAAGTTAATGACTATTGAAGAAAACGGTGACGTGGATATAGTCAACCTCAAGCCCGGCATTTACTTTATTCAGAGCGGATCACAAACCAAAAAAATTGTTAAACAATAAAACAGAAAACCACCTTCGGGTGGTTTTTTTATGAACGGTAGTTTCTCAACCACCTATTCCATTATTTTTGTTTCAAATCTAAGTCGTATGAAAATACATTATTATTTACTTCTAACGCTCACAATAAGCGCTTGTACAAAAAATATGGAACGAAATGAAATTGTAACGGGTGAATATCCGAACACCAAAAGAGATACTACCGCGAACACCTATTTTGGAACAACCATACCCGATCCTTATCAATGGCTTGAAAACGATACGGCACAAGATGTGGTTGATTGGGTAGCGCAACAAAATAAATTTACCCAAAACTATTTGAGCCAAATTCCTTTCAGAGACAAAATAAAAAATCGCTTAACGGAAATTTGGAACTACCCAAAATACAGCTCACCGTTTAAAGAAGGGGAGTATTATTATTTCTTTAAAAATGATGGCCTGCAAAACCAAAGTGTATTATACCGTCAAAAAGGATTAGACGGAACTCCGGAAGTATTTCTTGATCCCAATAAATTTAGTGAGGATGGAACAGCCTCATTGGCAAGTTTAACTTTTAGTAAGGATCATAAATATTGTGCGGTAGGCATGGCGCAAAGCGGTAGTGATTGGAATGAAATTTTTGTAATGGATGTGTCCAATTTGAACAAAACCACTGATGTGATTAATTGGGTTAAGTTTAGTGGGGCAACTTGGTATAAAAATGGATTTTATTACAGCCGATATGATGAGCCTAAAAAAGGGAAAGAGTTTAGCAACGCAAATGAATTCATGAAAATTTATTACCACACACTTGGGCAAACACAAGACAAAGATGTGTTGGTGTATGAAGATAAAGCACACCCATTGCGCTACTTCAGCGCGCAAGTTACCGAAGACGAAAGCACCTTGTTTATTAATTGCAGCGAAGGCACTAGCGGTAGTGAAGTACTCATTGGGAATTTACAACAAGGCATAAAGCCAAACCTAAACCTATTATTCAAAGGTTTTGAAAACAATTACAGCATTGTTGATGTACACAACGGAAAAGTGCTTGCACTAACTGATATGGATGCACCCCGCTATAGATTGGTGGCTGTTGATCCAACCAAAACTGATAAGAAAAATTGGATAGATGTGATTCCGCAAAGCAATGATTTATTGGAAAGCGTTTCAACCTGCGGAGGTAAACTATTTGCTACCTACTTAAAAGATGCAAGCTCACGTTTGTTTCAATTTGATGTAGATGGTAAAAATAAAACAGAAATAAAATTGCCGGGCATTGGAACAGCATCAGGTATCTCGGGACGCAAAGAAGACAAGGAAGCATTTTATTCGTTTGTATCGTTTACCAATCCCGGTGAAATTTATCGTTATGATTTAAACAACGGTACCTCAACTTTATTTCGCAAAACAGAAGTGAAGTTTAATGCCGATGACTTTGAAACCAAGCAGGTATTTTATACATCAAAAGATGGCACCAAAGTACCTATGTTTATAATGCACAAAAAGGGGTTAAAGTTAGATGGCACCAACCCAACTTTATTATATGGCTACGGAGGTTTTAATATTTCACTTACACCTTCATTCAGCATTTCACGTATTATGTTTTTAGAGCAAGGTGGTGTGTATGCCATTGCTAATTTACGCGGTGGTGGTGAGTATGGCGAAGAGTGGCACAAAGCCGGAATGCTAAATAAAAAACAAAATGTGTTTGATGATTTTATTGCAGCTGCCGAGTATTTAATACAAGAAAAATATACGGCTAAAGATAAATTAGCCATTAACGGAGGAAGTAATGGCGGCTTACTGGTTGGGGCCTGTATGACACAAAGACCCGATTTGTTTAAAGTGGCCATACCAGCCGTAGGTGTGCTTGATATGTTAAAATACCACAAGTTTACCATTGGTTGGGGCTGGGCTGTAGAGTACGGCAGCAGTGATAACAAAGAACAGTTTGATTATTTAATTAAATACTCACCCTTGCATAATGTAAAAGAAGGGGTAAACTATCCGGCAACGATGATTATGACAGCCGACCATGATGACCGTGTAGTGCCGGCACACAGTTTTAAGTTTGCAGCCGAACTGCAACACAAACAGCAAAAAACCGGTAACCCCATTTTTATTAGAATTGACAGTAAGGCCGGGCATGGGGCCGGTAAACCAACTACCAAACTCATTGAAGATGCAACTGATATGTGGAGTTTTATTTTATGGAATTTAAGTGCAACTTACCAATAACAAAAAAGGCGAGCAATGCTCGCCTTTTTTGTTTTAATCCCTAATTGACTTAGAGAGATTAACAAAATCTTGTTTTAATGCTGCTTTATTTTTTGCACTGGTCCAACACATGGTTTTATAAAAATGTCCGTTGGTTTCAGTTACTGTTATCAACATATAATACGAACCATCTTCATCTGTCCAGGTTAACTCCGTTTGCGCATGTTTATTGCCATTCGCTTCAAAGGTTGTAACGGGTGTAAATTTTCTGGTTTTTACTTCTTTCATGTAATCTTCTGTAAATGAATTTAAGAACTCCGTTGGGTTATTAAACTTCATACCCACTGAAGCCAAATGTTCTTTATCATCTTCAATCACTACCAGGTAAGCATCCTTAACTGTACTTTGGTATTGTAATGAGGCGGCATCATTTAAATCCCAAGTTTTAACGAAATAATTTGGCAGATCCATGGTGAAACAATGTCCACCTTTTTGTGTAGTTGTTTGTGCCTGGGCGCTATAAATAAACGCAACCAATAGCAATGCAAGTAATCTTTTCATAGTATATCTTTTATTACAATATTATACTTATTTAACAGATTCGGAAGACTAATTAATGAAAATGATGCGCTTTTTATGTTGTTCTTATCCGGATCAATCATAAAATCAACACAAGTACTTAAATCAACCCCTGACAAGTTGGTGTTTTCGAATTCAGCGTATGCAAAGTTTACCTCATGCAAAAAACTTCCCGCAAAATTGGTTTCCAATAATTGAGTACTTGTAAAGTTGCATTGTTTAAAATTACAATGATTGAATTTTTTACCTGCGAAACTTGAATAAGAAAAATCGCAGTGCTCTGCATGAATAGCAAAGCCAAAATCTTTTACCTTACTAAAATTAATTCCGATAAGTTTACACTGCAAGAACTTACAGTTATTCAAAATGCTTTGGTTGAAATTACAATTGGATAAATTACAACCTTCAAAAGTACAATCTACAAACTTTACAGATTGAGCCGAGCTGAATGTGCATGATTGAAATGTACAACCTTCGTATTCTTCAGCTAACGATGTAGTTGTGAAATCAACCTCTTTAATCAATTGATTATACATGTTTAAATTCCATTCCGTTGATAAACACTTTATCTACCAAATCAACCCCAAAACGATAAGGAATATAAGCCAATGAAGGAATGGGTTTAGTAAGAATTACATTTGCGCTCTTTCCAACAGTAATACTTCCAACCTCATCACTTAACTCCAATGCGTAAGCCCCATTAATGGTGGTGGCGTTAATGGCCTCTTCAGGTGTTAATTTCATTTGAATACAACCCAAAGCTACCACAAAACTCATTCTTCCGTTTGGTGAAGAACCGGGATTGTAATCACTTGCTAAACAAACGGGCAAACCGGCATCAATCATTTTACGTGCGGGGGCATACGGAATTCCTAAAAAGAAGGAACAATTAGGCAAACCAACCGGCATGGTTGTTCCCGTTTTTAAACATGCTATTTCATCATCGCCCGTATATTCTAAATGATCAACACTTAAGGCTTGATGTTTTACAGCCACTTGCACACCACCTGTATAACCTAATTCATTCCCATGAATTTTTGCTTTGAGTCCGTATTGAGCTGCTGCTGTTAAAATACGATCGGTTTCTTCAACCGTAAAAAATCCTTGGTCGCAAAACACATCACAATAGTCCGCCAAATTTTCTTTTGTAACTTGAGGCAACATTTCATTAATCACCAAATCAATATACGCCTCTCGGTTTTGTTTGTATTCAGTTGGTATGGCATGCGCACCCAAAAAAGTAGCTTTAATCAGTATGGGTGAAACTTGTTTCAATCGTTGAACAACACGCAACATTTTTAACTCATCAGCAACCGTTAAGCCATAACCACTTTTAATTTCAATAGCACCGGTTCCAAATCCTATTACTTCAGTCAAACGTTCTAATGCTGCATCATATAGTTCATCCTCACTCATCATTTGCAGTTTTTTCGCAGAGTTTAAAATCCCTCCACCCGCTGCTGCAATTTCTTCATAACTCTTTCCTTTAATACGCATTTCAAATTCCTCTTCCCTGCTTTTGGCAAATACCAAGTGGGTATGTGAGTCAACAAAAGTTGGCAGCCCTATTTGCCCAGTAGCATCAACTACCTCATCAAATAAGGTATTGTTTGGTAGGTTTTTCATTTCACCATAAGACTCAATTTTGCCGTTTTTAAAGGTTAAATAAGCTTGATGAATCACCCCTAACTCTGCCATTTGAGCACCCGATTTTTTTTGAATACTTTTATCTTCAATAATGCCGTAAAGCGATTGAATATTTTGTATGAGTGTTGTTTTTGTCATAATAAGATAGCTGCATACAAAGGTGTAAAAACAATTCTAATCACAAAAGTTTGCATTAAAGATAAAAACATGATTTTTGCATGATGGAACGTTATTCATTTTTAAACGAAATGGAGCAAATCCTTTCTACACCTATAAAAAAAGGAGATGAAGTTTGGATTGCAGATACTGCCAGGGTATTTGGCAGAGTTACTTTAGGTGATGAGTGCTCTGTTTGGTATAGTGCAGTGCTTAGAGGCGATGCGGATGAAATAAACCTTGGAAACAGAAGCAATGTACAAGAATGTGCCGTTATTCATGTTGATCCCGGATTTCCTGTGCATATTGGAAATGATTGTATTATTGGGCATGGAGCAATTGTGCATGGCGCAACTTTAGGAAATAACGTTTTAGTAGGCATGCACGCAACCGTTTTAAATGGAGCTAAGGTGGGTAATTTTTGCATTATTGGTGCGCATGCATTGGTAACAGAAGGCATGGAAATACCTGATTATAGCATTGTAATGGGCTCACCGGCAAAGGTGGTGAAACAATTATCTGAACAGCATATAGAAAAAATAAAACGTAATGCCCAAGCCTATGTGGATTTAAGCAAAGCCTATTTAAAATTCGGTAAGTAAATAGGTGAAAAACTTGGTTGATTGAAAATAATATTGCAAACTTTGCAACGCATTTCAATCCCATTGTTATGAAAACTCCTTCTAACGTTGAAAACCTTCCTCATCTTATTGTAATTGGTTGCGGATTTGCTGGACTTGAGCTAATTAAAAAACTAAAAAACAAGCCTATAAAAATTACAGTTTTTGACAAACACAATTATTTTAATTTTCAACCCCTAATGTATCAGGTAGCCTCTGGCGGTTTAGGTCCCGATGCTATCGTATTTCCGCTCAGAAAAATAATCAGCTCCATGCCAAATGTGGTATTTCGAATGGCAGAGGTGAAAGAAATTAATATTACCCATCAACAGGTTCAAACCAATATCGGTACTTTTAAATATGATTATTTGTGCTTGGCCACCGGAGCTGAAACAAATTTTTTTGGAAACGAAAATTTGAAACAAAATTGTTTACAACTCAAATCAATACCCGATGCGTTAAACTTAAGGAGTGAAATTTTAAAACGATTTGAAAAGGCTTTAGTCTTAAGTGAGAATCAATTAATAAAACGAACCTTAACTTTTGTTGTAGTTGGTGCCGGACCAACAGGGGTTGAAACATCAGGTGCTTTAGCAGAAATGAAAAAACACGTGATTCCGGCAGATTATAAGGAACTGGATGCAAGCCACATGCAGGTGTATTTAATAGAAGCTGCACCTAAAGTTCTTGCAAGCATGAGCGAGGTTTCATCACAAAAAGCCGAAAAGTTTTTATCAGAACTTGGTGTAATCGTGAAAACAAACGCTGCTGTAAAGGAATATGATGCTACAAACGGACAATTAATACTGCATTCCGGTGAAATAATAGAAACTGAAACTGTGATATGGAGTGCAGGTGTAAAAGGCAAAACAATTCAAGGAATTCCTCAAGAATATGTCGTTAGAGGCAATCGTTATAAAACAAATCAATTTAATCAACTTGTTCATACAAACAACGTTTTTGTTATAGGCGACCTTGCTTCTATGGATACTGACCAAGCCTATCCGAATGGGCATCCTATGGTTGCAACCGTTGCACAACAGCAAGGGAAATTAATGGCTAAAAATATAGTACGCCTTTTAAGTGGCAAACCCATGATTCCTTACCAATACCTTAATTTAGGAAGCATGGCAACTATAGGCAGACATAAAGCGGTATTTGAAATTTTTGGAGTAAAAATGCAAGGATACCTTGCGTGGTTAGGTTGGATGTTCTTACACCTGATGTTATTGGTAGGATTTAGAAACAGAGTAATGGTATTTATAAATTGGTTGTGGAATTATGTAACTTATCAACGGGCTATTAGAATTATTACCAAATCATATAATCCTAACCATAGTGAATAACTTAATGAACATGGATGCATTTGATGCTTTTCCTGTATTAACAACGCCTCGCCTGCATTTACGAAGTATTGAATTAAAAGATGCTGATGCCATTTGGCAAATGAGAGCGAATAATAGAGTGAATGAATTTATTGCTCGGCCAAAAATGGACAATCAAGATGATGCCAAAAAACTGGTAGAAAAAACACTTGCTGCCTACAAAAACAAATTGGCAATTGGCTGGGCAGGCGAATTAAAAAATACAAGTTCAATTATCGGTACATGCGGATTTAATAATATTGATATTCCAAATTTAAGGGCTGAAATAGGTGGAGAAATGGCTACTGAGTATTGGGGTAAAAAACTGGCTTTAGAAGCTGTTGTAGCGATTATTGATTTTGGTTTTAATAACCTAAAACTACATACTATTGAAGCCAAAGTAATGCCGGATAATAAAAGTGCCATATACGTGTTGGAGCAACTGGGATTTATTAAAGAAGCTCATTTCAAAGACCGTATTTTTTTTAATTCAAACTTCTTTGATATGGCAGTGTACACGCTTATTTCAAAATAACTTGTTATGATTGTTATATAATTAGGTTTATGCCTTTTAATAACTATACTTTACGATATTTAAAGTAAACTTGCAGGTACATTTCCCACATGAACATACTTATTTCATACCTCAAACAGTATAAAAAGCTGGTATTTCTAGCCCTATTATTTGCCGCAGTTAACCAATCGTTTTCTTTACTTGATCCATTAATATACGGTAAGCTCATTGATAGCTACGTAAAGGTTCCTCATGCACATACACAAAACGAGTTTTTAAAAGGGGCAGGATTGCTCATTCTTGCCGCAGTTGGCGTGGCTATGATAAGTAGAATTGCCAAGGCCTTTCAAGACTACACCATGAATCTTACCATCCAAAAAATTGGAGCCGATATTTATACCGATGGACTAAAGCACACGCTGAAAGTTCCGTACCAAGAATTTGAAGATCAACGCAGTGGTGAAACATTATCGATACTCACCAAAGTAAGAACCGACACCGAAAAATTTGTTTCGGCCTTTATCAATATTTTGTTCCCTGTCATCATTGGCATCGTCATTGTAT
>JBKDBG010000094.1:0-14132 GCA_046314755.1 Bacteroidota bacterium
CTCCACTACCGTTAACCTGCGATAGATCAATACCTTTTTCTTCGGCTATTTTTTTAGCAAGCGGTGAGGCTTTTAATCTGCTGTCACTGTTTTCTACAATTACCGTGGGAGTTACCGCAGGAATTGGTGCCGATGCAGTAGTTTCTGCTATTGGTGTTTCAGCGGCAGGCGCAGCTGCAGTAGGCGCTGCATTTAACAAGGCTGCAATATCTTCGCCTTTTTGTCCTACAATAGCTATTACGGCATCAACAGGAACACTGCCACCTGCAGGTATGCCAATGTGCAATAAAGTGCCTTTAACATAGTTTTCTAATTCCATAGTGGCTTTGTCGGTTTCAACCTCAGCCAATATATCACCCGGTTTAATATCATCGCCCACTTGCTTTAACCACGATACAATCACACCTTCTGTCATGGTGTCGCTCATTTTGGGCATACGAATTACTTCAGCCATAGCTAACTTTTTATAATGTTGTTGTTATGATTACTTTAATTTAAAATCAAGCAAAAATAGCAATTGTATTGTTTTTTGCTAATCTGTTGACTCAAAAATGAGGGAATTATTCAATAATTGAGAATACCGTCTGTTAACTCATTCGCTCCATCAAGGCCATAGCCGTTTCTTTTAGCGGTTGTGTACGATCAGGAGTTGCACTAATTTGGTTGAGTTGACTAAATGCTTCGTTCAAATAATATTGTTTGAGTTGTTCGGCTTTTCCTCTTACATCATATTTGTGATACAAAGCAAGTATTCCGTTTATTTTTTCCTCTGTATTGTGATGGTTGAGCCAATTTTGCAAGAGTATTTTGTCTTCATGGGAAGCAAGCTGCATGGCTTCAATCAGCAGTAAGGTTTTTTTATTTGCTGCAATATCTCCTCCAATTTTTTTTCCAACCTTTTCACCTTCACCAAAACTGTCTAAGATATCATCCTGAATTTGAAAAGCGATTCCAATATTTTTTCCGAATTCATACAAATGATTGGCATCTTGTGAGGAGGCTCCACCAATTAGCGCACCTAATTTTAAGCTGCCTCCGAGTAATACGGCCGTTTTTAAGGTAATCATATGAATGTATTGGGCTTGGCTCACATCAGGCATGGTTTCAAAATTCATGTCCCATTGTTGGCCTTCGCATACTTCTGCTGCTGTGGTATTAAATACTTCAATTAACTGTTTCAATTCTCCTTTAGGTGTGTCACATAACAAGTTAATTGCTTTAATCATCATTAAATCGCCCGATAAGATGGCAATGGTTTCGTTCCATTTTTTATGAACGGTTGGCATACCTCTTCTAATATCAGCTTTGTCCATAATATCATCGTGTACTAAAGTGAAATTATGAAAAACCTCAACCGCTAATGCTGCAGGTAATGCATTCTGAATAACATCATCAAATATCTCACACCCCATTAGCACCAGCACCGGCCTTAAACGCTTACCCCCTAATGAAAGCATGTAACCAACCGGTTCGTATATTTCTTTAGGTTGCCCGTTATGTTGCATGGATGCAATTTGTTGTTCAACCAGTGCGTAAAGTTCTTGATAGGTTCTCAATGTAAATGATGATTAGATAGTTCTAAAAAAACATTGTTAGGTATAAAAAGTTTCTTATACCGCTACCGGAGCCTTGATTGCCGGATGCGGATTGTACTGCTCTATCTTAAAATCTTCAAAGTTAAAGTCGAATATACTTTTAACTTCAGGATTGATGATGAGTTGAGGATAAGGTCGAGGGTCTCGACTCAATTGCAGTTCAACTTGTTCAAAATGATTGCTGTATATGTGTGCATCCCCAAATGTATGAACAAAGTCGCCCACTTGAAGGTTACACACTTGGGCAATCATGTGGGTGAGTAAAGCATAAGAAGCAATATTAAACGGCACACCTAAAAACATATCGGCACTGCGTTGATAGAGTTGACAACTTAATTTACCATCTGCCACATAAAATTGAAAAAAGGCATGACAAGGCATGAGTGCCATTTTAGGTAAATCAGCCACATTCCATGCACTAACAATCATTCTGCGTGAGTCGGGATTTTTTTTGATGGTTTCAATCACTTCACTCAATTGGTCAATGTGTTTTCCATCCGGTGATGGCCAGCTTCTCCATTGGTAACCATAAACAGGCCCGAGGTTTCCGTCTTTATCAGCCCATTCATCCCAAATGGTTACTCCATTATCGGTTAAAAATTTGGTATTGGTTTCACCTTTAATAAACCACAACAATTCATAAATAATAGATTTTAAATGAACTTTTTTGGTGGTTACCAAAGGAAAACCTTCTTGCAGGTTAAAGCGAAGTTGCGCGCCAAATATACTTTTGGTGCCTGTTCCGGTTCTGTCACTTTTAAAAGTACCGGTTTCATATATGTGCTTTAGCAATTGTTCATATTGATTCATATGCCATGAATTTGTTGCAACGAATGTCGGTAAAATGGTTGGTATCGTTTTCAACATTTATTACCATGCTGAAATTGTTAACCAAGAATACTTGATTCTGCCGAATTTATACTATTCACCTGCTTTTTCCTCAAACTCCTTCATTGATGAAAATAACAGGCCACGCCCATCATCTTTAAACGAACTCATCATCCCGCTGCTTTTTAACTCATCTTCTAATGCAACTGCAAAATGATCATCCAAATCTAATTGGCGCTGCAATAGAGAGGTGCTTACGCTGTTTTCATCTAAATAAATCTGAGTAGCATCTCTCAATAATTCAACAATGCTCCCATATGATTTTATTTAATTCCCCAGTGGTATGCGATAATCACCATCGCCATGGTATCGAGTTTGCAATATTGAAGCAACTGGTAGCGTAGTTCGTCTTTTTGTATTTCGGTTAATGTATCATCAAACCTAATTCTATGATAAGCTCTCATAGCTGCGGTTCCGCCACTAACCACTTCATCATCCCATTCACCTTCCTTTAAACCACTGGTTAAGGTATCGTATGGATCTAAGATTCCGCCTAAAAACTCATCGGGTACATAATTTTTAAAGTGCTCCACTTCATGCAAATAAGTATGGTGACTCCAAACTGCTGGTAATACTTTTTTGATGGATGTTTTACCTTTCATATAAGGGTGGAAATAATGTTCCTGAGTGATTTTATTCATGTCAACCAATCTGCCTTCTCTATTGTCATCACTGGTTATTTCAAACAACCAATTTCTTAGTGTCTCATCTTGTATGCCATATATTTCCATTTGATTCATGATGGTTCTTAACACTGTATTTTCATGTGTTGCCCACATTAATGGAGTTCCTGTTGTTCCTATCTGCCTCATTAATGAACGTGCAAATTCAAAATTTGGGAACTCACTTGGGTTTGGAAACATGTTGCCCGTATGAATCCATTCTGAATGAACAGGAGTGGCTCCAGGCTTTTGAATGGTATGGCAACTCCATTGGAAGGCAATTAACTCATAAGGGCGCATTCCTTTGTGAAATGGCAAAGCTCCCGTATAGGTTTCAAAATCAATAAAGTGTAGCGGGTATTTTAAGTTATTGGCAATCGATTTCAAATCATTCGAAATCCACTCGGTATTGTTTCGGGTATTCTCAATTTGTATTAACTGGCGGGTTCCTCTTGTTCCTAATTCGCCTTTGGCGTTGTTTAGCCGTTCAAGTTCAATGTTAAAAAGATTTGTTTTTCCTTCAGCAATTAGCTCATCAAAGTATATTTCCTTGTTCTCGGTTTTTAACAAACCACCATAATACAAATCAAAAATATTGGGTTCGGTATAAGCTAAATTACCCCAGCATTCTTTGTATCCGTTTTTATCTTTATCAGGTGTATTAAACTCACAAGCCTTGCAACCCTTGTTTATCCTATAATCCTCATTGTTAATTCCTTCATTTAATATGCGAAGAAAGCTTCTTGCTCTTTGGTTGATATCATTTTGCATTTCTTCAACCGCTTCAGTTACATCTTGGTATTCCAATATACCCTCATTTGCCAAACGTGCTATGTATTCTTCCTTGTTGGGTAATGATTCGTATTTAAAAATAACTTCAGGTTTATTAAACACGGGCTTTTGCTGGGCTAGCAATTCTTCAATCTCGTTGTCGTTATTTATATCCTTCTTTTTTATGCTGAACCAACCCGCCAAGTCTTCGATGGCAGTACGTTTGGCTTTATCCGGCATTAATAAGGAACACTTGATTTTGTAATCAGGAAATGCCTCCTTTAATACTGAGTATTGATATGCCACATCCTCAGTGTATTTCTTTAGTTTGGCTTTATCAGGTTGCTCATCCGTATTATGAGATTTGGCCTTAACTTCAATTATATGAAAGGATTTACCTTGTTTAACTAAAATATCTACCCGCACCAGCTTTTGACCCGAAACTATAGCAGGTTCAAACAATATTACATTTTCCTGTTGCAGTAAAGTTTGGGTTTGCGCAATACAATCTTGTGTATTCCCTTCTACTTCAACACCCTCAGGGAATAGCATGGTTGCCATTTTGCCAACGATATAACCACCCTGAGCCAACATCTCCATGTACTCGTTGGTATCATTTTCCGTTGGGTAATAATCCTTTTTATACACCAGCTTTTTAGGGCAGGTAGATGCTAACTGGAAATCGGATTTTGAGAGGTGTTTAGTCATTTAATTTCTTTAAATATTTCTTGAGCTAGTTTAATCTTTTTAAATACGAATTCGTGGGGATTCTCATAGAATTGCCAGAATCTGCCATCTTCAGATTTCTGATTTATATTTATCGAAATAAACCCTTCCGATTTTTTTGGCGTACTTAATTTTATTTCAATATTTTTTAACTGTTTAAATGTATCGCTATTTTTTAATTTTTCTACAAATATGTCTTTTCGTTGGGTAATTAATTCTTTTTTATCCGAATCATCTGGCTTCTCCTTATCCGAATCTCCTGCGAGTGCAAGTTTAATTGCATTACTCTGGAATTGAAGAATAGGAGTATAAATTTTGTTATCTATAGTAATTTTATTAAAATGAAAATCAAACAATGCTGTGCCATTCGTTTCTCCAATGATGCATTTTTTGTAATCTAGTAGACCTTCATCTTCTTCCTTTATTTTAATTCTCTCAAGTAGATTACTGTAGAACCATTTTTGTAATAATGTTTCCAACCCTAAATACTTGATGTAAGATTTAGCAGTGCCTTTATCGGTTTCACTCTCTATGTAACCACCTTTAATCGTTTTACCCTCTGTGAAAACAAATTTAAAATTACTTGGAGACTCTATGAATAATTCTGTAACTCTAGATAGGTTACCAATAGTTTTAAGATAGGATTTTACAATTGAATGGTTCTCAACATTTGGGATGTTCTTATTCTTAAAATATTTATCCAAAACTTTATATAAATCTGAATAAGTAATATTTTTCCAATTAGAACTTTCGGGTTTCTCTTTCACTAAAGTTAAATAAACATACTTGCAACTATGATTACGATATTCAAGTTCTTCATCTTGGTGAATAATATCCTTAATCTTAATGTCCTGCTTCTTTTCCCAATTTAAAATTAGTTCTTTTTGTACTTTTATGTTTGATTTTAAATATTCGCTTTCGAAATTTTCATCTGGAAACTCGATTGATTTCCACTTTTTGTAGAGTTTTAAAGCTGTATGTAAGTCAGGTGAGGTTATATATTCATACTTATAAAGCTGATTACTATGTTGTGATGATTTTATTTTATTTTCTATGACAACTAACCACCTATCTCCACAAGTAATCAAAATGTCAATATCATTAATTTCTACATCAACCTTGGTAGGAATTAAATCAATCTCTTCGTTTTTAATAGACAATAGCTCATTCAGTATTGTATTTTTTTCTTCATTACTAAAAACATCACAATCGTTAGAAAATATCCATCCAATCGTTTGCGAATGCACTTTTTCAGCATCAGCTGCGGCTATAAATTCAAAAAAACCTTTTTTAAATTGTTTTTCCATATTTTAAATCGTTACATCATAAAACATCCCAGAATCCAATCCATCCTTCAGGTTTTGTAAATATTCTTCTTTGCTTTCGCATTGATCTTCCCAAAAGGTGGAAACATAACACCACATCAATTCTGCCACATCTTCATGCTGTGTGGCAAGCGTATCCAAATACAATTGGTAACGTTCTTGGCAGAAATAATCTTCTTCCAACTCTTCCTCTGGCACTTGCCTTTTCTCAGTTGGAAAGCCATTAACCAAATACCCTTTTGATTCGCAATATTGTACAATAAGTCGCTCAGCTTCTTTCTCTATTAATTCTGAATCCTTAAAGTCATCCAGGTCATCACCTGTGGCTTTGTGTTGTTGGGATAAGGTGTGAAGTTTACTTTTTATATTATCGATGTCCATTGGGGAAAATATTTCTCTATTTTGTTCAAGAAGGTATGTTAATTTCTAGAGGTTACAAATTCAATTAACTTAATTGATGATAATAAAGACTTAAGTTCTTACATGATAAACATTTTTTATTCATGACGTAACTTATTTGTAGTAGTGGTTTGTGTTTGAACATTTTTAAAATTAATTATTCTTACTGATTTGTGTTTGATTTTTCAGTTGAAAAATAATGACTTGTTATTTCAACTCCGAATTTGATTTGTGTTTATTGATATTTATCAAGACTATAACTCTTGAATAGATTGATGATAATTGAATGGAGTTCCTCCACCGAAGCCCGAAGTTTGGGTAAACAAATACCTAACCAAGTAAATCTTAATTGGGTAGATAAAGCCCTTCTACGCTGAAGCTACGAAGGGCGAAGGTGGATGGATTAATATTTTCCCTTTTAATCGACAAAGGGAATCAAAATTGCGATGTTGCACATCGGCAATTATTTCCTTCAGAAAAAAATCAAGCAAGCTTGTTTTTTCTTTCAGAAATAATTGCGAACAATTTTGATCATTGTGGAGCTGCAGGGATTCGAACCCTGGTCCGGAAGTGTATTGGTCGAGCTTTCTACACGTTTAGTTCAGCGTTGATTTTCGAGAGTAGGCAGGCCGCAAAACTTGCCAAACTATTCCTTAGCTCCTAAAGTGCTGTTCATAAACAAGAGCGGTTTACAAAAAGGCTTTTCCTGATGATGCCTCTGATGCAAGTGCGGTTAAGCTAACACCTGCGAGACAATGGCATGTGCGTAATCTTCCTGATTAGGCAGCCATAGCGAATTGAGTTTCGCCAATTAAAGGTTTGAGTGTTTTGATTAAAGTGCCAACATCCCAATGCACTACGTGCTTACCCGCCAGATGCTCACCCCGTCAATACCGGTCAGCCCCGGAGAATTAGTTTACAAAGATAATGCCTTTTATGCGCACTGATTGCAGATTTCAAAAATTTATTTGATTTGGTAAGCCAATCTAAAATCTAAAAAATTGGCAATATGTCCGTGTGCCAACAAGCCCATGCCAATTTCCAACTTACGATTAATCCGATAATTTAATCCGTATCGTTGGTAAACGGGTTTAAAATAGCTGCTTGGTTTGGTAAGATAAACACCAAATTCTTGAGTTAAGGTAAACTTACCCATTAAAAAGCCATGCCCAACCAGTAGTCCAATTCGTTGCGTGTTGGTTTTTCGGTTGGCTCTTTGTTCCAATTCTTGTGTGGCATTATCAACCATCCATTCACCACCTAAACTCAGTTGGTTTATGGCACTGATTCGTTTGCTTGCCTTGAGTTGTGTGCCGTAAATTAAATGCCTTTCCTTTTCGCCTGCTTTGGCAGTTTTTGAGGATACAAAACCAATGGCCTGCCATTTTATTTTTTCAGCAGCAACCGAAAATCCATTGTTACGTTTTCGTTCAGGCAAGTGTAATCCGGTTGGAAAATAGGTGAGCCCAATTTCCATGGTTGGCCAATTAATACCCTTGTTCGGTTCTTTTAAACCTCCGTTACTAATATGGTTGTAGTGGGCGTAACTTTTTATTTGCCAATGTGGGTTAATACGATAATGCAATCCAATACCTAATGCAACATATCCGCTAATGGGTAAACTGTAACTTTGGTTTGAAGGATTTTTTTGTGCGTGATACGGATTGCTTAACCAGGCCGGTCCTGCACTTCCTTTTAAACTAAATTGTAACCGTTGCTTGTAGTTAAAAAAGGGTTCAATGTAGGCCGCTAATGCAACACTTTGTCCTAATAATGCCCTGTCATAATCTTTCCATTGCAGCATTAATCCGGTGCGCGGATAACAATTGCATAAGTTCCAAGTGGCACTGTCAATTAGGGTTCGGCTGTAATCAAGTTGAATACCAAACGGATTGGCACCTTCGGTATTTTGTACATCTTTACTATGGGCAAAAATAAATCCGTAATGACTGCTTAAACCATACGAATTGATATGATTTTGCGCATAAATCATCAATGATAAAAGAATAAAAAATACTGTAAATACCGCTTTCATCCGTTAAATGCATAACAAGATAAAGAAAATAAAGTTGGCTTTGTAGTGATTTTCTGACTTTTTAAAGTGATAAAATTAGTTAATTTAGCCGCCCAAGTTGTGCGGGGTTTAGCCCCTGGCTCAATGATTATTACAATTTGTACTCGAACGAATGAAAAAATTATTACTCGCATTTGCTATCACTTGGTGTATAAGCCTTGTGCATGCGCAGCAACAAACCACCATTCAACTGTATGGTGACGAGAATAAACAAGAAGAAAAGGGCCAATTTTCCGGAACGTTTCAAACCAACAACCAGTTTTATGTAAAGGATAGTGCAATTGGAGCCAATACCACTCAATACGAAAAAGAATTATCATCAACCGATGCATGGCTGTTTTTAAATTATAAAATCAAAGGGTTTAACTTTAGCATGCGTTACGATTTGTTCAATAACACGCCACTGTTTGATCCTTTTGTTGCCTACACAGGTTCGGGAGTGGGTTTTTGGCAAGTGAGTAAAGACATTGAAAAATTAAACATTACGGTGGGTAATTTTTACGATCAGTTCGGAACAGGCATGGTGTTTAGAGCCTATGAAGACCGGAATATCGGGATTGATTTTGCCATTTTAGGCGGTAGGGTAATTTATACGCCAACCGAAAACTTGCGTATTAAAGCATTTACGGGCCAGCAAAAGTTTCGTTTCGACAGAAGACCTCCAATTATTAAAGGGGCCAATATTGAATACCGTATTCCGGTGAATGATAATTTTAACATTGAGCCCGGTGGTTCTATTGTAAATAGAACAATTGACCAAGCGACAATGAACAGTATTGCTGCTACCATTAACAGTTACGATTTAGAACAACGTTTTGATCCGAAATACAATGTATTTGTTTACAATTTGTATAACACCTTAAATTATAAAAACTTCACCTTGTATTTGGAATATGCGCATAAAACTTCAGAAGCTATAATGGGTCGTGATCAACGTTTGTTTAATGCCAACGGAAATATTTATTACACTTCATTATCTTATTCAACAAAAGGAATTGGCGTAAATGCACAATACAAACGCATTGAAAGATTTCCATTGCGTACTTCACCATTGGAAACAAATCCATCACCATCAAACCAAGCGTTGATTAGTTATTTGCCTTCACTAACACGTCAAAATACCTATCGATTACTTGCACGTTATAACGCAGTGGTGCAGGAGTTGGGTGAAAACGCCATGCAACTTGAAATTACCGTGAAGCCGGATAAAAAAACGCAAATTAATTTTAATGGATCTTTAGTAACTACACTTAACGGGATGGATTTTGGTAAAGGAGCACAAACCTTTACCTGGGATACCACCACCAGATTATTCCGTGAATTTTACATTGATGTATCTCGTAAATTATCAAGTAAAGTAAAAGTAATGGGTGGGGTGCAAATTATCGGTTATAATCAAACGGCATTCGAATTAAAACCTTTGGCCCCGTTTGTAGAGGCCATCACTCCATTTGGAGAAATTACTTACAAGTTAGACAGCAAAAAATCAATCCGTTTTGAAGCACAATATTTAATGACAGAGCAAGATTTAGGTAACCTTGCCAATGCTTTAATTGAGTTTAATGTGGCACCTCATTGGAGTTTTTCTATTTCTGATATGATTAACACCAGATATGGGGCCTTAAATAAGCCTGCCTCAGGTGAAACATTTAAACTCGTTCATTACTATAACTTTTTTGGTTCATACACTTACAAAACAACGCGTTTAACCGCAGCATGGTTAAAGCAAGTAGCCGGTGTTAATTGTACCGGTGGTGTGTGTAGGGTTGAGCCTGCATTTAGCGGAGCACGATTAACATTAAGTACAAATTTTTAAATTTGTACAACTTTTTTCATTCTTTAATGGTCTAACACTTATGCGTTATTTATACATTATACTTTTATCAGCCATTGGTTTGGCAGCTTGTGAGGAAGTTCCGCCACTTATCAATTATGAAAAAGGAACTAAATTGAAAGACACTACGTATGTGGAGTCGCAGGCACCTGCACCGCAGCAAAAAGGTGTTTTATTGGAAGATATTTCAGGTGTTAAATGCGTAAATTGCCCTGATGCTTCTATCATTGCCAAAAGTATTTTAAACGCATTTCCGGGAAGGGCATATGCGGTTGTGATGCACCCTGATGTGCAATCACTTTCAGCTTTCGTTTCGCCTATTAATAAAGATGGCTATAAAAGCAAATACGACTTCAGAACCAAAGATGCCTCATCTATTTTAAATTTGGTTGGTATGCCTAATTCTTTGCCACGCGGTTACGTAAACAGAAGATTGTTTAGTGGAGCAAGCAGCCGTATTTTAGGCAGAGAAGAATGGTTTGCCCGTTGTCAAGATGAATTGCAAGGAACTACTCCGGTTAATATTGATTTGGCGAATTCTTTTAATGCAGCCACGGGAAAAGGGAAATTAAGCATTACGTTAAAATACACGCAAGCGGTAGCAAAAAAGCATTTACTTTCAATTATGCTGGTTGAGGATAGCATTATTGATGTGCAAGAGTATCAAGATCAACAAACGTTTGAAGTAAAGTTTGATCCGAATTATGTGCATATGCATATACTGCGTGATTTGGTAACTTTTGCCACCGGTGATCCTTTAACTGATAATGCAAACGTAACCTTAACTCCGGGTAGGGTGTTTGTTAAAGAGTATGAGTATACCATGGATGTTAGTGAGTTGATAAAGGTAAAACCTGATCATGCAAAACTCATTGTATTTGTGCATGAAGATGAAACCACTATGAATATTGTACATGTAAAAGAAATTGAGGTTAAAGAGTAATATGCGTTTGCTGGTATGGTTATTTGTTGCGGTTATTGTTCAATCCTGCTCAAAGGAAAATGAAGCGTACAATCAACAAATTTTGCAATACAGGGCAGCATTGAACTACAGGTTTTTAGATGAACGTTCATCACCGCTAAAACCGGAACAGCGCAATCAATTTAAAGGGCTTTTGTTTTTTGAACCCAACATAAATTATCGAACTCAAGCCGAATTTATCCCTTCTCAAAATAAACAAATTATACCTATGCCGCATACACTTGGTCGTACGTATGATTATGTTGAGGCAGGCTCCTTGAGGTTTGAGTTAAACGGCACCAAATTGCAGCTGATGAGTTATGTAAGAGCCGGGTTTGAAAACAAAGACACCGTTGAGCTTTTTGTTCCTTTTATGGATAAAACCAATGGGATAAGTACATACGAGGCAGGAAGATATCTCGATATTAAAGCCTCTTTACAGCAACACCATATTGAAGTGGATTTTAACATGGCGTATCAACCTTATTGTGCCTTTAATGATGAATTTAGTTGCCCAATTCCACCCAAACAAAACCGAATTCCTACAGCTATAGAAGCTGGCGAAAAGTATAATCCCAACTTACATTAACTATACCTATTAGCGCATGTGATACATAAGTCATGTGTTCAAACCAAAAGTTCCTGTATATTCGCATCGTTTTATTTTAAACTTCATACAGTATGAAATACGATGTAACCGTTATAGGTTCAGGTCCCGGTGGCTATGTTGCCGCCATCAGATTAGCTCAACTTGGTTTTAAAACTGCCATTATTGAAAAGTACAATACGCTTGGTGGAACTTGCTTAAATGTAGGTTGTATTCCTTCAAAGGCCATGCTTGATTCATCAGAGCATTATCATAACGCTATGCATACTTTTACCACGCATGGAATTGATATTAAAGGTGAGGTGCAAGTGAACCTAAAACAAATGGTGGAGCGTAAAAACGGAGTGGTAAAACAAACCTGTGAAGGCATTGATTATTTAATGAAGAAAAATAAAATTGATGTGTATCACGGGATTGGTTCTTTCATCAACAAAAATACCATTAAGGTAACCGGTGAAAAGGAACAAACGCTTGAAACAGATAAAGTAATTATTGCAACCGGATCAAAACCTGCAAGTGTACCGGGTGTTGAGATTGATAAAAAACGTGTGATTACAAGTACCGAAGCATTAAATATGACGGAAGTACCAAAGCACATGATTATTATTGGTGGTGGTGTAATAGGTTTAGAACTGGGTTCGGTGTATGCACGTTTAGGAGCAAAAATTACAGTGATTGAATATACTTCAACCATTATTCCAACCATGGATGGTGCCTTAGGTAAGGAATTACAAAGGGTGTTAAGAAAACAAGGTTTTGAATTCAACTTTAACCATAAAGTAAAAAGTGCCAAAACAAAAGGCAAAGAGGTAATTGTTACCGCTGAAAATGAAAAGGGAGAGTTGGTTGAATTTAAAGGTGATTATTGCTTGGTAAGTGTTGGCAGAAAAGCCTACACCGATGGATTAGGTTTAGAACAAATCGGCTTAAAAACCGATGAGCGTGGACGAATTGAAACAGATACACATTTAGAAACTGCCGTAAAAGGTATTTATGCGATTGGTGATGTGGTGAAAGGTGCCATGTTAGCGCACAAAGCCGAAGAAGAAGGTGTATTTGTTGCTGAAACTATTGCGGGCCAAAAACCGCACATCAATTACAATTTAATACCGGGTGTGGTGTATACTTGGCCTGAAGTTGCAGGAGTTGGTCAAACCGAAGAAGAGTTGAAAAAGGCAGGGGTAAAATACAAGGCGGGTTCATTCCCAATTAGAGCATTAGGAAGAGCAAGGGCAAGTATGGATATTGATGGTTTGGTGAAAGTTTTGGCCCATGCCGAAACTGATGAAATCCTTGGTGTGCACATGATTGGTCCTCGTGCGGCTGATTTAATTGCAGAGGCTGTGGTGGCCATGGAATTTAGAGCAAGTGCCGAAGATATCAGCAGAATGAGTCATGCTCACCCAACCTACACCGAAGCCATGAAAGAGGCTTGTTTGGCAGCTACTGCAAACAGAGCACTACACGTTTAATTGAATAATAAATAGAATAAAAAAATCCCGCTTCATTTGAAGCGGGATTTTTTGTTTGCATGTTTTTATGCGCTTAGTTAAAATCAGGTTTTGAAGTTGATTCAGAACTTGCAGGTAACACCGGCAATAATCTTCCGCTTTCAGGTAAATCGCCTGTTAACGATTTTAAAAATGCTTCAAGTTGATTTACTTCTTCATCAGTGAATTTTTTATCCAATTGTAATTCACCCATAATTTTAATGGCATCTTTTAATCCCCACACGCTGCCATCATGGAAATACGGATAAGTATGCTCAACATTTCTTAAGCTAGGTACTTTAAAAAAGTATTTGTCGGCTTCTTGTTTAGTGATATCAAATCTGCCTAAATCTTGTTTTTTGCTGCCTGTTAAAGTCCAGTAATCTTTTTTCACACCAAATTTTTGGTACATATTTCCACCGATACCGGCTCCCATATGGCAAGTGATACAACCGCTGTTGATAAAGGTTTCCATACCTTTCTTTTCTACATCAGTTAAGGCATTTGCATCACCTTTTAAATACAAGTCAAAACGCGATGGTGTAAGCAACGTTCTTTCATATGCAGCGATGGCATTGGCAATGTTGTCATACGATATCGGATTGGTTTGTCCGGGGAAAGCAGCTTTAAACATGTCTTGGTATCCTTGGATAGATGCAATACGTTGTACTGCATATTCTTCATGTGGAGTAGCCATTTCAATTGGATTTAAAACCGGTCCTTTTGCTTGTGCTTCTACATCAGCTGCACGTCCTTCCCAAAATTGCACAAAATGAATAGCTGCATTAAAGCTGGTTGGA
>JBKDBG010000095.1:0-3635 GCA_046314755.1 Bacteroidota bacterium
ATTATGAGTTTTTCAGTGAAGTTAATACACCCAATCAAATAAAATATTTTAATAGCACACAGCTTGAATATGGTTACGTTTATCAACTCAATAATCAACCATTCTTTTTTATACCATCAGTTGCATTAGGTAACTTAACAGGTATTTGGCGTACTGATAAACGACAAGTTATTAATGTACCTGGTTATTATTTTGAGATTGATAAATATGAAGAAATTAGCATGAACGAATGGTTTATTGCACCTCAAATAGAATTTAGCGGCCGAAAAAAATTTTTAGGTGTAAGCGTTGGATGCACCTATACCATAACTATGCCTCATCCTGAGTATTCTACCGGGAATTTCTTTATTAAGTTTATCATTGGTCGTTTACCTGGTAATGCAAAATAAAAATGCCCTTCTGTCTATAGAACTTCTATTATAAATCATTATTCGAGCCAACTTTTCAGTACGGTGATTTATTATCCGTCAAAATTACCTGAAAAACAAGGTGGAACTGTTGTTGATGAGCATTCGTAACGAATATTAAATTATGAATTTCGATAAGTTCACCATCAAATCACAAGAGGCTGTACAGCAAGCCCAACAACTTGCTTCAGCTCAATCCAATTCATCTATTGAAACCGGGCACCTATTAAAAGCCTTGTTAGATACCGATGAAAATGTAATCAGCTATTTGCTTAAAAAAGTAAATGCCAACCCGCAACGCATACAACAAACCCTTGATGCCATCATCAAAACATACCCCAAAGTAAGTGGCAATAACACACAATATTTATCGAACGCAGCCAATACCGCTTTGGTAAAAGCACAAGGTTTTTTAAAGGAATTTGGCGATGAGTTTGTGGCCGTTGAACACCTGTTATTAGGCTTGTTGCAAGCAGGCGATCAAATAAGTACCGTGTTAAAAGATGCCGGTGTAACCGAAAAGGATTTGAAAAAAGCCATTAAAGATTTACGCGGTGATGCAAAAGTTACTTCGCAAAGTGCCGAAGCACAGTACAATGCTCTGAACAAATACGCTAAAAACTTAAACGACCTTGCCCAACAAGGAAAACTCGATCCGGTAATTGGTCGTGATGAAGAAATTAGGCGTGTGCTTCAAATTCTTTCGCGCAGAACCAAAAATAATCCGGTGTTGATTGGCGAACCAGGTGTGGGTAAAACTGCCATTGCCGAAGGTTTAGCACATCGTATTGTAAATGGTGATGTACCCGAAAATTTAAAATCAAAACGCATATTTTCATTAGACATGGGCGCTTTAATTGCAGGCGCCAAATACAAAGGTGAATTTGAAGAACGTTTAAAAGCCGTAGTGAAAGAGGTAATTGACAGTGATGGTGAAATAGTATTGTTTATTGATGAAATACACACACTAGTTGGTGCAGGCGGTGGTGGCGAAGGTGCCATGGATGCGGCCAATATTTTAAAACCTGCTTTGGCTCGTGGTGAGTTACGCTCAATAGGTGCAACAACTTTGGCTGAATACCAACGTTACATTGAAAAAGATAAAGCACTGGAAAGACGTTTTCAAAAAGTTTATGTAGATGAACCGGATACCGAAAGTGCCATTTCCATTTTGCGTGGTTTAAAAGAACGCTATGAAGTGCACCACAAAGTGCGCAATAAAGATGAAGCCATTATTGCTGCGGTAGAATTATCGCAACGTTACATCAGCGACAGATTTTTGCCCGATAAAGCCATTGACCTAATGGATGAGGCAGCCTCAAAACTGCGTTTAGAAATTGATTCGGTGCCGGAAGAAATAGATCAACTCGACCGAAAAATTATGCAGTTGGAAATTGAGCGTGAAGCCATCAAACGCGAAGGTGATGAAGATAAAATTACCCAGCTCAGCCAAGATATTTCAAACCTGCAAGCCGAACGCAATTCACTCAAAGCAAAATGGCAAAGCGAAAAAGAAGTGGTGGATGGTATTCAACACAACAAACAATTAATTGAACAACTCAAACACGAAGCTGAACTTGCCGAACGTAACGGTGATTTTGCAAAGGTGGCTGAAATACGTTACGGAAAAATTAAAGATGCCGAACAAACTTTGTTGCAATTGCAACAAAAACTAACCGAACAACAAGGCGATAGTGCCATGGTAAAAGAGGAAGTTGACAGTGAAGATATTGCCGATGTAGTAAGCCGCTGGACTGGCATTCCGGTTACGCGCATGCTGCAAAGCGAACGTGAAAAACTGTTGCGTTTGGAAGATGAATTGCACCAACGTGTAGTTGGGCAAGAAGAAGCCATTGCAGCCATTAGTGATGCCATTAGAAGAAGCCGCGCAGGTTTAAGCGATCCTAAAAAACCCATTGGTTCATTTATATTTTTAGGCACAACCGGTGTGGGTAAAACCGAATTGGCAAAAGCCCTAGCCGAATTTTTATTTAACCAAGATAATGCCATGGTGCGCATTGATATGAGTGAGTACCAAGAGAAACATACCGTAAGCCGTTTAATTGGTGCACCTCCCGGATATGTGGGTTATGAAGAAGGCGGGCAATTAACCGAAGCCGTTCGCAGGCGACCATACTCAGTGGTGTTGTTGGATGAAATTGAAAAAGCACACCCCGATGTGTTTAACATTTTGTTGCAAGTATTGGATGATGGGCGATTAACGGATAACAAAGGCCGTGTAGCTAATTTTAAAAACACCATCATCATCATGACATCAAACATTGGCTCGCATATCATCCAAGAAAAATTGGAAGATTACAATGACTTGAACAAAGAAGATAAAATTGCCGAGGCCAAACATGGTGTAATGGAATTGTTAAAGCGCAGCATTCGTCCGGAGTTTTTAAACCGTATTGATGATGTAATAATGTTTACCCCATTAAGCCGCGAAGATGTGCGTGCCATTGTAAACCTGCAATTTGAAGGCATACAACACAACCTGGCAGAACAAAACATACAACTCAGCGCTACAGATGAAGCTTTAGATTGGTTGGCCCAATTGGGTTACGACCCACAGTTTGGTGCTCGTCCGTTAAAACGCGTATTGCAAAAACGTATTTTAAATGAATTGAGTAAAGCCATCTTGGGCGGACAAATCAAAAAAGACGCGAATATTTTAATTGCCCTGAACGATAAAAATCAGTTTGAGTTTGTGAACCGGTAAGCCTCCTCGAGTGTTCCGACTTTAGGAGGAATGTATCGAGAGGTGCATATTCGGTTATAGCCACCTCGAGTATTCCGACTTTAGGAGGAATGTATCGAGAGGTGCCTATTCGGTTATAGCCTCCTCGAGTGTTCCGACTTTAGGAGGAATGTATCGAGAGGTGCATATTCGGTTATAGCCACCTCGAGTGTTCCGACTTTAGGAGGGATGTATCGAGAGGTGCATATTCAGTCATAGCCTCATCGGGTGTTCCGACTTCAGGAGGAATGTATCGAGAGGTAGTTTTATACCAACCCACTTTTAGCTCCGCTGAACTTGGTTTCGATACAAAAAATTCATTCGTACCTCCATCATATTTAACTCAAAGAAGCTTTAAGTAAATAAAAAATTAATCCTCCGTAGTGGTAAAACCGCGGAGGATTTTTTGTTGCCCCCCGAGGTTCCGGTGTAAAGGAAATGAAGCGTAATTCACGAATAACAAAGTAACAGATACATTCGTAAAT
>JBKDBG010000096.1:0-31811 GCA_046314755.1 Bacteroidota bacterium
ATTTTTTATATAATAAAATATCGGTTAATAGTGATAAAAGCTACTAACCGATATTTTTTTTGCAGTTTTTATACGCTTACGTTGAAATCACGTAAGGCTTCATTTAGACTTGTTTTCAGATCGGTGCTGGGTTTTCTCTTCCCAATAATGAGTGCACATCCTACTCCGTATTCACCTGCCGGGAATTTCTTGTTGTAAGTACCCGGTATCACCACGCTTCTCTCAGGAACACGCCCTTTCATTTCAATTGGCTCGGGTCCGCTTACATCTATGATTTTTGTTGACTGTGTGAGTACCACATTTGCACCAAGCACGGCTTCTTTTTCCACAATTACACCTTCCACTACGATGCAACGACTTCCAATAAAACAACCATCTTCGATGATAACCGGACTTGCCTGCAGCGGTTCTAAAACACCACCGATGCCAACACCGCCACTAAGGTGTACTCCTTTACCAATTTGAGCACAACTTCCCACTGTTGCCCAGGTATCAACCATGGTTCCTTCATCCACATAGGCACCAATATTTACATAACTCGGCATCATAATTACGCCTTTTTGCAAAAACGCACCATAACGAGCAACAGCATGCGGCACAACTCGAACACCTTGCTCAGCATAGTTGGTTTTCAATTTCATTTTATCATGAAACTCAAACGGACCCACCTCAATGGTTTCCATTTTTTGAATTGGGAAATATAAAATCACTGCTTTTTTCACCCAATCATTCACTTGCCATCCATCTGCAGTTGGCTCTGCTGTTCTTAACTTACCCTTATCCAGTAATTCAATTACTTCTCTAATGGCTTGTTGTGTATTCATCTCACTAAGCAAGGCTCTGTTATCCCATGCTTGTTCAATAATCGTTTGTAACATATGCATTATTTTGCCGTGAAGTAAACAATATCACTTCACTTACACAACTACTAAATAAATAGAAGTATGAAAATTAAAGGTTAAAATTGTAGCAAACTTATTTTTCTGATGAAAACACGTTCACCCAGAAAGCCAAAATTAATTGAAAGAACCGCTGAAAGAAGCGATTTCGATGATATCATTGAATTATCAGCTATTTGTTTCCCCGATAACGAACCTTGGAGTTATGAAATGCTCGAAAGCCAATACAAGATTTTTTATGAAGGGATGCAGGTTATTGAATACGAAGGTAAAATTGTAGGATCGGCAACCAGCTTGGTTATCAGTTGGGATGAATATGATGATGACCATACTTGGAAAGAAATTTGCGACAATGGTTTTATCACGAATCATGATGAAGAAGGCGATACTTTGTATGGCATTGAGGTAATGGTTCACCCCGATTACCAAGGACTAAAAATTGGCAGACGTTTGTATGATATGCGCAGGCAGCTTTGTGTCGATAAAAATTTAAAATCAATACTCATTGGAGGAAGGCTTCCGAACTACTACAAACACTCCGAAGCGTTTGGTGTGAGAGCTTATGTGAAAAGGGTAATTGAGAAAAAAATTAAAGATCCTGTACTAACCTTTCAACTGTCACAAGGCTTTACCATTAAACGAATTATTAAAGATTACTTACCTGACGATAAAGAAAGTGAAGGATACGCAACCTTACTCGAATGGATAAACTTGGATTACATTCCGGAAACGAAAGAACGGAGTGTTTTGATGAAAAAAGTAAGGGTTTGCTGTATACAATATGAATTAAGAAAGATCAAATCATTTAGAGAGTTTGCCCAACAATGCGAATACTTTACAGATGTGGCGAGTAATTATAAAAGTGATTTTGCATTATTTCCGGAGTTGTTCACCACGCAATTACTTTCTTTACACGAATACAAAAGTATGAGTCCGGAGGATAGTATTCGTAAGTTGGATGAATACACGGAAGATTATATTCAATTGTTTTCACGTTTAAGCATTGAATACAATATTAACATTATTGCAGGTACGCATTTGCAAGTAGAAGGTGATAATTTGTATAACATCAGCTACTTGTTTAAGCGGGATGGCACCTACGATAAACAATATAAAATACATATCACCAGCAACGAATCAAAATGGTGGGGCGTAAAACCGGGTAATGAAATAAAAGTATTTAACACCGATTGCGGTAAGGTAGCCATTAATGTTTGTTATGATGTGGAGTTTCCGGAGATGACCAGAATCGCTTGCCAAAAAGGCGCTAAAATTTTATTTGTTCCTTTTAGTACGGATGAAAAACACGGGCATTTGCGTGTAAAAATTTGTGCGCAAAGCAGGGCTGTTGAAAATCAAATTTTCGTAGCAACTGCGGGAACAATTGGTAACATCCCATCGGTTGATAATATGGATATCAACTATGCACAATCAGGTATTTACACCCCAAGTGATTTTTCATTTCCTCCTGATGCTATTGCAGGTGAGTGCAGCACGAACATTGAAACCGTTGTAATTGCAGATTTAGACTTAGCAGCCATTGAACGTGCCCGTAACACCGGCACGGTATTAAATTGGAAAGACAGAAGGTTAGACATGTATGAAGTAATTGAAAAATAACAGTCACACCAAAACATAAAAAAAGCAGGGCAAGCCTGCTTTTTTTATTCATAAAGGTTAGATTTTATAATTTCGGTGGCACAAGTGACTGTACATTCAAACCAACGCCAATACTCGCTACACTGTATTCAGAATAAGTATAATCAGCATGAATGGTTAATATCGCTAACTTTAACCTGAAACCTGCTGTTGCTCTAAAACTTCCAATGGTTCCTTTCACCTCTAGCGGATCTTTGAGCTCTTTTACCACTCTTGGATGTGAGTTCGGATCTGCTGCATTGTAACCCGGAGTACCATAGGCTTTAGTGATGTCAAAATTAGCATTAACATCTGTTAATGGATAATCACCTTGCATGGTTAAGGTAGTTGAAGATGATTGGTAACCTAAGGCAGCATAGGGTGTAAAAAACAATAGTTTCTTAGAGATAATTACATTCGTAGTCCATGCTGTTGATTTAAATGATAAAGCTTGGTTATCGTATGTTTTATTTGAATTTGGATTGTAGGTATAGTTATCGGCCGGATCAGCACCCATCGCCTCCATTTTAAAATCAGCATTCATGGTTGTGAATCCAACCATGGCCGATAAATCGAAAGGTAATTCTTTCATACCGGGTATCCATTGTTTAAAATCATGCTTAATGGCACCACCAATCATTCCTACTTTAAAATCACCACTTGAAATGGTTGGTAAAAAACGTACTGATACATCTGTTCCATAACCAACACCAACAGTAAGTTGGGCCGTTGGAACCGGAAAAAAGTTTACTCCCGAACCGGCAGGTAATCTAAATGAACTCATTAATGAATCTTGAGTAGCTCCCGGATAACGTGCAAACAAGCCTAATTCCGGGTTTTCGTCATCCTTATTTGATCCAAAAACTGTTTGCGAGGTATTTTTACCATTTAGCACTTGCATTTGTGATGACAGACCCAATGAATTCACATCAAAAGTTTGCGCAGAAGTTGGCGCCAATACTAAATTGGTTGAAAAGGTAAAGTCAAAACCCAATGCACCGTGTGGTTTTGCCGTATTGAACCAGCCGGCATTCAAACCTGTACCAAATGAATTTAGCATTGGACTCGCATAGGCATTAATCAACTTATTTCCATTGTCAAGACCGGATTTTAAAAAAATCGACATGTCATCTTGTGCTAAAACTGCTTGCACAGAGCAAATGCTTGCTCCGGATAATAAGGCAAATTGTAGTAATCTATTTTTCATATCTAATCGATTAGGTGTTTTCAAATTTGGGATTGTTTAGGAAAAAAACCTAAACAATGATTACAAATACGCAATTTATCGTAGGAAACTTGACGATTGTCACAAAAAAAGGCGCACCTGGGTGCGCCTAATTAACCTAAATAAAAGCATTGAGTTTATTGACAACCAAACTCCAGCTTAGTCTTTTTATCCGTTTGATCAGCTGCGCTGTTCCAAACTTTTCTTCTTACCGTTACTTCAATTGAAGTTAAAACATATCCTGCAGGCACAGCGAAAAAACGATTGGGTATCATAGTGATTTTAAAACGTCCATCAGTCATTTTTTTCATTTGTAACTTCGGGTTATCGGTAACCTTAAAAAACTTGTTCGGTTCTAAATTAACCGTAGCACCACTTACGGTATCGGTTGCTACAGCAAGGAGGTGAGCATACACATCTCCATCCGCTAAATTTTGCATGCTTGCTTTTGTTTCAAGCGGATTATCATAAATAATCGAGGTGATTTCATTGTTCAATAAAATTTTAGGAACCGTATACAATATACCTCTATCTAAACTTGGCGGCTCAACCACTAAATTAAAATCTTCTGTTTTTACATCCGGATCGCCATATCCTCCACCATCTTTTGGTTTCACTAAAAAGCTAATACCATTTTGATAAACAACAGTTGCCTCTACACCGTAGAATTCAGTTGGCACACATTCAAAATACCAAACGTTAGCTCCTTTATCTGCATCTTTAGTCATCACTAATCGCTCATTACTGCTTTTCCATGGTCTATCCCCTGTACCGTTAGCTAATGAATCCGGACGAGCCTCTACAGGCTTCCAAGTCCAAATGTAGTATGGACCATCAGGATTACTTTTCATGGCATCGGCAGTTGAGGCCGTTACTTTACTCAAATCACAGTAAATACGTACGGGTTTGGTTACATCCGGATTTTTAGGTTCAATCCAAGCGGCTTGGCCAAAAGCGCCCAGGGTAAAAAAACTAACGATGATGCTATATACTATCTTTTTCATGGTTGTTATTTTTTAGTAAATTGAATGTTATAGGTCATTGCTTTTTCACCTCCGCAACTAGCCTCACTTACATAAGTGAGTGTTGGTGTTAAACCCAATAAGTTTGATCCGATTTTAATCACACCTAATGTGCTGCCGCTATTATCGGTTAAAGATATTTGCGATGGATAACGATCATCATCAAACGCCCAAGTTCCTGATGTGCCGTTAAAATAGTTAAACACTACACCGGCTGTATCTACTGTAAATGTTTGCGGATTGGTAGCAAAAGTTATGTTAGGTAAACTTGCTCCATCTTGCGCATAAAAGTCGGTAATGTCAATAGACTCTTTTGTAATCGACTTTTCATCGATATGTAAGGCCTTAGTTAGTTCCCATTTTCCGTTGATAGCCGAAGCGATTTTTTCAGGGGAATATTTAGGTGTAATTTCCTTATCGTAGTCGTATGGTTTGTCGCAAGAGGCAAACACCAATACGCTTGCCAAAAACACGATTAAACTTTTAATTTTTGTTTTCATTTGAACCTCCTTTAATTAATTAATTACAACCCCCTGTCGGATTAAATTGAAATCCTTTTACAGTTCCAGCAGAAGCCGGAAATTGAAGAACCATTCCATTACAATTCCAAGGGGCATTTCTAATGGTTTGGGTATTGTTATGAAATGCACCAATGCGTTTTACTTGGGTGAGCCTATCCCCTTCCAAATGCATTTCTAAACGTCTTTGCAACCTAATTTCCTCAACCAATGCCGGTCCGCTTAATGCATTTATAGCAATTTCTTTATTGGCAGACGGAACGTAAGCTCTTTTCACAATTGGTAAAATATCGGCTATGGCTTGAGCAGTATTGCCTTTTATGGCATGAATTTCGGCCCTGGTTAACAACATATCAGTTAAGGTTAAATATGGCGAAGCGAAATCGTTAATATTATATTTGGTCGAAGCATAAAATTCATTCGGCTTACCTTCATTAATCAATTTAACCAATTTTCCTCTTTGGTCGCTGGTATCGCCTTTTAATAGATTACGTAAATCGGCCGACAAACCTAAGATTGGTAAATTACCATCAGGCAATAAATCATTTCTGTACATGTCTTTAAAAGTAGCACCACGCACGTTAATGTCATAAGGAGTTCCGGCAGTTACAAAACCAAAAATCATTTCTGATTCCACTTCAGCTCTCTTAAATCTATTTAAGCTGTCGCTTAAAGTAAATCCTAAACCAATTACATCATTTAGTAATGGCAGTGCATCATCATAACGCCCCATGGTGAAATACACTTTGGCCAATAGCGCTTTTGCTGCTGCTTGGTTTGCATAAACTCCGTTGCTAACCGGTAATTTGGTGATGGCAGTATTCAAATCATTAATAATAAAACTGTAGTTGCTGGCAACAGGCGTACGAGGTACCACTTCATTTAAGGCGCGTTTACGTTCAATAATTCCGTTGTGGCTATTATCTGCAGTGTAACCTGCAGGTTGTGCCCATAATTTTACGGTTTCATAATGACATAAAGCTCTTAAAAATGCGGCCTCGCCTTGCATTCTGTCTTTTTCCGAGGCACTCAAATCCAACTGATCCCAATACAAATCCATGATATTACAGCGATAAATGGTAAAGTATGGTTGAGCATAAGCTCCGCCAATGGTTCCATTAAATTCACTGCTGGTGTGGTTGTAAATCGCGGTTAAGTTACCATCATTGTTGGTAGGTCTTACCACATCATCGCCCATCAAATCGGAAATCACTTGAAATTGTCCATTCATCATATTGGCACATGCATCGTAACACGAGTTAAGCAACTGCTGCATATCTTGTGCGTTTTGAATGGCCACATCAGGTGCTAAACCAAATGACGGATCCGGTTCAACTTCTAAACTTTTTTCGCAGGCTGTAATACCAAACATTACTGAAATGCCCACTAAAATCAATAAAACTTTATATCTTTTATTCATGATTCTATACATTAAAAGGTGGCAACAATTTGAAAGTTATAGGTTCTTTCTTGAGGTGCATTCAAATAGTAAGTACCTTGAGCTTGCATGTTTCTTGATTGATTAATATTTCCTTCACCATCACGTGCAATTTCAGGATCAAGTCCCGGGTAGTTGGTAAGTACAAATAAGTTTGTAGCAATAAACGCAACCCTTAATGAGGTTGTTTTAAATTTTTGAGCGAAGCTGTTCGGGAAATTGTATCCGATGGTAACATTACGCAATCTGATAAAGCTTGCATCATATAAAAACATTGGGGTATTGTATTGCCAGTAGTCAGGTAAACCATAGGTTTTAGGGTCGAGTGTTAAGCGAGGGAAAGTAGCCACATCACCCGGTTGTTGCCATCTGTCGGCAATTTCCGGACGTGAATTCCAAAAACTCATCACACCCAACTGGCGCTTAGCTGATGCATCATAAATATTACCTCCGATTTGGAAATTAAATAAGGTTGATAAATCCCAGTTTTTGTAACGGAATGTATTGGTAATACCACCCGTAGCTTTAGGTTGAATATTGCCTACCGGAACACGGTTAGAAGGTTTCCATTCGAACGTTTCGTTACCGTCTTTATCTAAATAAATCGGACGTCCGGTTTCAGGATCAACCCTTGAAAAACGAACCAAATAATACGTACCTACCGGACTTCCAACCACAACACGAGTATCGTTGGTTCCACCACTTACCGCTTCTTCTGTGTAATCTCCGGTGCTGGTAATTTCATTCCAATTTCTGGCAATTACAAAAGTGGTTTGCCAACGGAATTTTGGAGTTTGAATATTGGTTGATTTTAACACCAACTCCGCACCATAGTTTCTAATTCCACCTACGTTATCATAATAATTTGAGAAACCAACTGATGGATCCACATTTAAGTTCATGATAACATCCGAAGTACGCTTGTCATACAAATCAATATTACCGGTGATGCGGTCATCAAAAAATCCGAAATCAACACCAAAGTTTGCGGTCCATGAAGTTTCCCAACGAAGGTTAGGATTTTCCAATTTGGTTGGGAATAAAATAGGTTGACCGTTGTATGGGAATAACTCTGAACGGTTAAAGAATCCAAAGCGTGCATTCGCATCAAAATCAGAGTTACCACTGCGACCATAAGATGCTCTTACTTTTAAGAAACTAATTTTTTTGTTTCCTCTTAAAAAGGCCTCCTCGCTTATAATCCAACCTGCCGATGCAGCCGGGAAGAATCCATAACGATAGTTTTTACCGAAACGCGAAGAACCATCGTAACTGAATGATACTTGGAAAAAGTATCTGTCCCATTTATTGTAATTCGCACGTCCGAAGAAACGTTCAAATTTCCATTCGGATGGTACATTGTAGTTTTTGGTATTGTTCTCGTTCTTCTCATTGCTGGTGATTAACCCCTCCACAAAACGTTCGGCAATAAAGAATGAGTTGGTAAGTGCTCTTTGGCGTTCAAAACCTCCCACAAAATCAAACTTATTAATTTTGTTTAATTCATAGTGATACGATAATTGGGCAGTGTAATTGTAATTACCGGTGTAGCTTGCGCTTCTGGTAGCAATTCCTGTTGTATCGGTGTTACGGGTTCTGTTTAATAATTCAGGAGCATAGTTATCGTCTCCAATGCTTTGGTAATCATAATTACCTTGTACACGAGCCTTTAATCCGTCAATAATTTCCCATTCTGCTGATGCGTTGGTAATGAAACGATTTTCTACCGTTTGCCATTTGTATTGCTCCAACATCATCACCGGGTTTGTTCTAAAACCTGCATCGGAGTTATTAAATAAAAAGTAAGAACCATCAGGGTTGCGAATTGGATAAAACGGTAAAGCCGATGACATTGCCAATCCATACCCACCACTCCAGCCGCTGAATATGCGGTTGTTTACACCTCTGTTAAAGTTTGTACCTAAAGTAAACTTCAAACGTTTATTTACTTTATAATCCGCATTAATTCTACCTCCAACCCTATCAAATGAGTTTCCTTTAATAAAGGTTTCATTATAGCCATAAGATAAACTTGAATATATAGAGAGTTTATCCCATCCTTTTGTGATCGTTAAATCATTTTGATTTTTTAAACCAACTCTGGTTAATTCATCATACCAATTGGTATTGTAATTGCGGGTTTCATCCCAAGTCATGTTGGTAATACCAAACCTGGTTAAATCAGGTTTTCCGACATTACCGTCATTAATCCAAGCTTCTTCCATTAAACTTAACAACTCATCTCTCGAAACTAAATTAGGCTTTGCCGTTGGGGTTGATACGCCAAATTGGGTAGAGAAGGTTACACGCATTTTGCCTTTTTCTGCACGTCTGGTGGTAACCATAATTACACCGTTTGCCCCCCTTGATCCATAGATAGAAGTAGCAGCGGCATCCTTTAACACCTCAATACTTTCAATATCATTCGGGTTGATGGTGGCTAAAGGATTGAAGTTTGCACCTCCTGAATTTCCGTACACCCCATAATCTTGGGTGATGGGAATTCCATCAATCACATAAAGTGGATCACCGCCTGCCGAAATAGAGGAAATACCACGTACACGAATAATACTTGGAGAACCGGCCATACCACTACCTTGTGTAACTGATACACCTGCTAATTTACCTTGCATAGCTTGTTCAAAACTTTGTACCGGTAAATCGTTTAATTCTTTATTATTAATTTTCGCAACTGCAGCCGTTACTTCCCTCCTTTTTTGGGTTCCGTAACCTACTACAACTGCTTCGTCTAAACTTTTGGGGTCATCCTTAAGGGTTACATTCAACACCAAGGTTTGATTGGCCGCTAGTTCAATCTCTTTGTATTCAACCTTTAATCCTAAATACTGAAATTTAACTTTGTACTTACCCGGTGTTAATCCGGTAATAGAGTACTCGCCATTCAAATCGGTTTGTGCACCTTTTTGTGTACCTTCTACAAAAACGGTTGCACCTATTAAGGCATCGCTTTTGGTGTCGGTAACCTTACCTTTAATGGTTTGGCCATGCGTGATACCGGCCATTAAAGTGGTAAAGATAGTTAGTAAAATTATTCTCATATATTCAATTATAATGTACGTTTTCTTCTCTTTTATAGAACCAATAAGGCATTTCATGAGTATTATCAAACAAACGATACCATCACTTTATAGTATTATTTATTTGATAAGTTATTGCGAGTTAAAAAAAAGAAAGTGTATTTCCTACACTTTTATTTTTTTTTCTTAACTTTTAATCTATATTCGCTTAACAACTAACAGTAAAAACAATGAAAAAATTATTACTCGCAACAGCAGCACTTGGAATGTTTACAGGTGCATTTGCTAAGAAAGTAAAGTTCCAGGTTGATATGACCGGACAAACGGTGAGTGCCAATGGTGTGCACGTAGCCGGTAATTTCCAAGGTGCAGCAGGTGCATCGGGAGATTGGAAACCAAATGAAACTACAATGAGCAATGGTGGCAGTGGCAACATTTACTCAGTAGTAGTTGATATTCCTGCAGGAAGACATTATGAATTCAAATTTATCAATGGCAATGATTGGAACTTACCCGGTGGTAGAGATGAATCAGTTCCTGCACTTGTAAAGGTTGGTCATCCAAACAATGGTGGCGACAATGGAAACCGTTGGGCTTTTATCGATTCAACATCAGCTGATACCTTAGTATTACCTGCTGTAGTTTTTGGTGAAGCTGCTCCATTAGGTAAATATGCAGTACGTTTAACAGTTGACTTACAAAAAGAAGCCAACATCGCTAATGATGGCGTATTTGTAGCCGGTGAATTTACCAACTGGGGCTCAGGACAAAGAAGAATGGCCAATTTATTCAACTCTAATAAGTTGTATGAGTTTATTGCCATTTTAGATTCTGGTGCTGCTTATGCTTATAAATTTAAAAACGGTGATGCGGGTTGGGAGAGTGTTCCTTCTACATGTGCTACAAATGACAACAGACGAGTTATCGCTGATGGCAACAAAGCTTTAGATAAAGTGTGTTTAGGTTCATGTACTGCTTGTCCTGCTGCTCCACTTCCACGTTACAATGCTTCATTTATTGTTGATATGTCAAACTCTACTTGCTTTGGTGGATTTGATTCGGTAACTGTTGCAGGTAACCGCCCTGAGTTAACCAACTGGTCTACCGGTGTTCGTTTAATGAAAATGGGTGCAACTGATTTTTATGTAGCCGTAATCCAAATGGACTCAGGTGAAGCCAAATTTAAATTCCGTGCACACAAAGACGGAAATACCAACTGGGAAGGCGGAGGCGACCGTGTATGGATGCTGTCTGCTGATGATACTTTAGATTTAACCTGTTTCGGTTCACGCGATATCGGTCCTTGCCCTGCAAAACCTGCTCCTTCAAAAATTACTTTCATGGTTGATTTAACCAACGAAACTCCTGATGGACAAGGTCGCATTTATGTAATGGGTACATTTACTCAACCTAGCTGGCAATCTGGCGCTATTCGCTTAAGTCCGGTATCAGGTAAACCTGGTTTCTATTCAGTAACTATCAACGATGTTTGCCCTGGTTCATTCGATTATAAATTCGTAAACGGTGATTCTTCAAACAGTTCATTCGAAGAAGGATTCCCTGATACTACTTCACGTGGATGTTTAGTTCCTAATGGCGTTGGCGGATTTAACCGCACTTACACCAGAACTTCAACTGATGATGTTACTTTAGGATTCGTTTTCAACAAATGTGAAGCTATTTCAACAGGTTTAATCAACACTACAGTTGCTTTAAACAATGTTAAAATTTATCCAAACCCTACTTCAAACATCGTTAATCTTGAATTTAATGATGTTGCAAAATCGCACGAAGTGACGGTAACCGATATCACAGGAAAATTAATTGCAGTTTACCAAAATATAGCTGATGCTAAATTCACCATGAACAAGGCTGATTTAGGTACAGGATTATTGTTTGTAACTGTAAGCAATAACAAAGGAGAAAGCAAAACTATTAAATTAGTTGTGCAATAATTCTCACAATTATTAGATGCAAAAAAGCCCACTGCATGCAGTGGGCTTTTTATTTATACGTTAACGAACAACTTCGTTATTTACTTTTTAAAACTATACAACCTTGCGGGTTTAAACATGGCCCCTCTTTGTTTTTCATCCAGCTCAACTACCGTCTCATCCTTTCTGATGCGTTTTATAAAATTACGTTTATCAAACTGTGTATTCAGCACCACTTCATATAAATTTTGCAATTGACGCATGGTGAATTTCTCAGGCAATAAATCCTGTGCAATTCGTTCCGAATCCAAGTGTTTCCTCAAATCATCAAGCGCTGTTTTTACAATTAAATTATGGTCGAAAGCCAACCCAGGAACACGCTTCATGTTTTTCCAAACCACATTACCGGCAAATGAACCCGGAATGGGCCTGATCATTTCCTTTCGCACCATGGTGTAATAACCAACTGTTACCACCCTGGCATCAGGGTCGCTTCGGTAAAACTTCAACCACTCCCTGTCCTTTTCTTGTTTTACGCGCATGGGGTCGCCAAAACTCCTGAACTGCCTTAAATTTAAACCTTCTACATGGGTAAGTTCTTTTAACACACGTTCTGCTGCCTCATCCAATGCTTCGTCCTCATTCACCAAATCACCGGGTAAAGCAAATTGAGGAACGTACGGATGATTGCTCTTTTTTGAAGGTTCCTTTTGTTCAATCAATAGCACTTCCAGTTTATCGTGCTCTTCATCATAACCAAATATTACACAATCAACCGATATGTGTTTTCTAAACGAATTCTTTTTCATTAGCTATTATGTGGGGACATTTGTAACAAATATAGAAATTTAACTATTGAAACAATAAATTTATAAGTGTAAATAGTACACTTAATCATTTTTTTTATTAAACTTGTTTTCATTTTTTAGCAACCATGACAAAAAAAATCGTTTTCGTTTGTTTTTTATTGGCCGCTCTTACCACCACTGCTCAGCAGTTAAGTAAAAGTGTTGGCAACTTAACCAATTACCAAAACAATGGTGATGGAGTTTTACTTACCACCGACAACGGGTTTGTAAACATCCGATTCTATAGCCCTACCACCATCAGGGTTCAAGCAAATCAAACCAACACATTTAATGAGTTTAGCTATGCAGTAATCACCAACCCGCAAAAAGGTATTTATAAGTTGAATGAGTCGGGTGATAACCTCACTTTTACTACAGATTCATGCAAACTCATTGTTACCAAAAAACCGGTTCGTGTCATCTTAAAAAATTTAAAGGATGAAGTATTGAATGAAGATGAACCGGCTTTTGGCACCAATTGGATTGGCGAAGAAGTAACCACGTATAAAAAAATGCAAGATGGTGAACGCTTTATCGGGTTAGGAGAAAAAACAGGAAACTTAGACAGAAAAGGCGAAGGCTATACCAATTGGAATACCGATTACTTTGCTTATCCAAGCAACGGAGATCCCATTTATGCCACCATCCCATTTTACATGGGGTTGCACAACAACAGGGTGTACGGATTATTTTTAGATAACACCTTCAAATCACATTTTAATTTTGGTGCATCCAATAACAGGTTCAGTTCATTTACTGCAGAAAATGGTGAAATGAATTATTACTTATTTGCAAACACTACCGTAGCGGGCATTATTAAATCATATACCGAATTAACCGGTCGTATGGAAATGCCATCACTATGGAGCATTGGCTTTCAACAATGCAGATACAGCTATTATCCGGATAAAGAAGTAATTACTTTAGCCAAAACATTTCGTGATAAAAAAATTCCTTGTGATGTGATTTACTTCGACATTCATTACATGGATAAATACAAAATTTTTACTTGGGATAAACAACGTTTTCCTCAACCTAAAAAAATGTTGGATGAGTTGGAAGGATTGGGTTTTAAAAATGTGGTGATTGTTGATCCGGGAATTAAAGTAGAGAAAGGTTACAAATCTTATGAAGAAGGGGTGAAAAATGATTTATTCATTAAATACCCTGACGGTTCTAATTACACCGGACAAGTTTGGCCGGGCTGGTGCCACTTCCCTGATTTTACCAACCCTAAAGCTCGCGAATGGTGGGGCAATTCTTTTAGCGGTTTGGTGAGTGATGGTATTGATGGATTTTGGAATGACATGAATGAACCTGCCACTTGGGGACAACGTTTTCCTGATTTGGTAGAAGCAGATTTTGACGGCAAAAAAGCCACCCACCGCGAATGGCATAATGTATACGGTATGCAAATGTCGCGCAGTACGTATGAAGGAACCAAAAGATTAATGAATGGCAAACGTCCGTTTATTTTAACCCGTGCTGCTTATTCGGGCATACAACGTTACTCGGCCATTTGGACAGGAGATAACCGCCCTGAAGATGACCACATGATGGCAGGAGTACGTTTGGTGAACAGCTTAGGATTAAGCGGTGTGGCCAATGCAGGTTATGATGTAGGCGGTTTTGCCGGTGAAGCTTCAAAAGAATTGTTTTGCCGTTGGATGCAAATTGGTACGTTCTGTCCGTTTTTCCGCAGCCATAAAATGATTGATGCCAAAGACAGCGAGCCATGGAGTTATGGCGAAAAGGTGGAAGAAATTGTACGCAATTACATTTCATTGCGCTACAAATTAATGCCTTATTTATACAGCACATTTTTTGAATCAACCCAAAACGGTATGCCTGTTGCACGCAGCTTGGCCATAAATTACACACACGAACCATTGATTTATGATTGGAAATACCAAAACCAATACTTGTTTGGCCATGGAATTATGGTTGCGCCTGTGGTAAGCTACAAAGAAATTAATAAGGTGTATTTACCGGCAGGTAATTGGTATGATTTGTTAAATGAAAAACAATACCAAGGTAAACAAGAAATTTATGTTGAAACACCTATGGAGTCATTGCCTTTGTTTGTAAAAGGCGGAAGTATTATTCCAATGCAATCGGTTGTGCAAAGTGCAAAAGAAACTCCATTCGATACCTTGTACCTGCACGTTTACAAAGGCAACGAATCAAATGAATTTATATATTATGAAGATGCCGGTGATGGTTATGACAACGTAAACGGTAAATTTTACAAGCGTAAAATGACTTACGATGCTACCAACAACCAATTGGTGATGGATAAAGCAGAAGGATCGCACATCAGTAAGTTTAAAACCATTAAAGTAATGTGGCATGGATATGCCGCAGGCAGCAACTTTAAATTAAATGGCAGCGTTCAAAATACACAACAAGAAAGTATTGAAATGATTCCGGGTGTATCTCAATTCGACCCGATTGGAAAAAGTATTGAAGCCCCAAAGGCAGCTGTGTTAAGTTTAGTACTTAAGAACAGTTCAGAAAAAATTACCATAACCTGGTAATACAAACAATCCTAAAATTGAAAAAGCTGAGTTTGTGTGTTCTCAGCTTTTTCTTTTTATTATCGGTTAAACATTAACCGCATGCCAAATTTCGATTCATCAAACCTGCCGTTTTGAAAAACCACATGTCCGTTAACCAACGTGTGCGTGATTACAGAACCGAAAGTTGTTCCTTCAAAAGGGCTCCATCCGCATTTGTATAACAAATTGCTTTTATCAACGGTGTATGATTGGTTTAAATCCACCAACACCAAATCGGCATAATACCCTTCTCTGATAAATCCCCTGCGGTCAATCTCAAACATTTCAGCCACATTGTGACACATCTTTTGAACAATCATTTCTAAAGAAATTTTACCTTGTTTGTAAAACTCCAACATGGCGTTTAAGGAGTGTTGCACCAAAGGCCCGCCTGAAGGCGCATCAATGTATCGGTTGCTTTTTTCTGCAATGGTATGCGGGGCATGGTCGGTTGCAATCACATCTATTCTACCATCCAACACCGCTGCAAAAACCGCATCTCTATCGGCAGCAGTTTTTACCGCAGGATTCCATTTTATCAAATTTCCTTTGGTAGCATAATCACTATCGCTAAACCATAAATGGTGAATACACGCTTCGGCTGTAATTTTCTTTTGACTTAAAGGAATTTGGTTGGTAAATAAATCCAATTCTTTTGCCGTGCTGATGTGTAAAATATGTAAACGTGTTCCAAATTTTTGCGCCAAACCCACTGCAAAAGCCGAAGATTTATAACATGCTTCATCATTGCGAATAATGGCATGGTAGGAGGCATCAATATCATCACCGTATTTTCCGCGTATTTCTGCGCTGCGTTGCTTAATCATCGGGTCATCCTCGCAATGGGTTGCAATAAGGGCTTTAACCTCACTAAAAATGCGCTCCAAGGCTTGCGGATTATCCACCAACATATCACCGGTTGATGAACCCATAAAAATTTTCACCCCACACACTTTGCTTTCATCCACCTTTAACAACTCCTCAATATTGGTGTTGGTGGTACCCATAAAAAAAGAATAATTGGCCAATGAGCAAGCTGATGCACGCGTATATTTTTGCTCCAACAACTCAATGGTGGTTGCACTTGGCACCGTATTGGGCATTTCCATGTAACTGGTAATACCGCCTGCAACGGCAGCTTTGGCTTCGGTATACAACTCCCCTTTGTGGGTTAATCCGGGTTCGCGAAAATGAACTTGATCATCAATTACACCCGGCATCAAATACAAGCCTTCGGCATTAATAACTTGGTCGGCTTGCATGGCAATACCGTTGGTGTCAATTTTTTCTATAAAACCATTTTTGATGAAAACATCGGCAAAGTACGTTTTGCCTTCATTTACCAATTTTGCATTTCTGATTAATACGGAACTCATGTTGCGAAGATAATGATTTGGGTATTGGTTTAATTCGAAGTTTGAAGTACTTAGTTTGAATGTGCGTGGTGTTATCACAAAAATCCATAAATACCCATTGAGGGAAGCCAACCTTTGCCAAGGCTACTCTAGGTGTAAATTTCGAGTTTGAACATCACTGAATTATGTTGACCGGTTTTATGGTTTTGTGCATTGATGGTTTTGCGGAACTCCTAGTCAACCATTCAACTAATAAATCTTCGCAATTCGCAGTCTTGGCGCAGAAGCGAATCAAACAAAAAGCCAAAGCAAACGCTCAGAAATTGTCGATTACAACAACACCTTTGGTTTACTTTGGCTTTATTTGAATATGTGTTTGTGTATGAATTTTATTTCTTCCACTTAATACCACAGCCAATGGCTTTGGTAGTGTTTTTGGCTACGGGCTTGTTTTTCATGATTGCTTCTAAAGCAGTTTCAACATATTTTTCTTTAGCCGCTTTAGCGTCTTCATAATTATCATCAATGGCTCCAATATACATTACCTTATTGCCTGCTGCTTCTTTCTTTAAAATAAATACATGAGGAGTGCGGGTTGCACCATACGTTTTGGCTATTTGTTGGGTTTCATCCTGTAAATACACAAAGCCATATTTTTTTTCTTTGGCGCGTTTTTGCATGTTGGCATAACTGTCTTCAGGTTCACGTGTGGCATCGTTTGGGTTAATGGCCACAACAGGATATCCTTTTGGCGCATACTTTTTATGCAAATCAATAATGCGTTGTTCGTAGGCTTGCGAAAACGGACAATGGTTGCAAGTAAACACCACAATAAATCCTTTGGCTTTTTTATAGTCGGCCAGCTTTACCATTTTACCATCCACATTGCGCAAGTTAAAATCAGTGGCTATATCACCGGGTTTATAGCCTTGGGTGGTTTGTGTGGTAAACGAAAAACTTACCAAAGAAATGAGCAGTATTGCTGCCGTAAATTTTATTGTTTTCATATGCATCAAATTGTTAGTACCATTTTAACGTTTTAGGAAAAGTAAAATTTTCCAATGCTTGCAGTAACTCGTTTGGGGTATTGGCAAACAACAACATATTTTTAAACTCTTGTTTTAAAAAGCCTTGATCAACCATGTGTTGCAACAGTTTATTTAAAGGCTCGTAAAATCCGTTTACATTCAACACGCCACAAGGTTTATCATGAAAGCCCAATTGGCTCCAGGTGTAAGCTTCAAACAATTCTTCCATGGTTCCAATACCTCCGGGTAAAGCAATACACGCATCGGCCAATTGAAACATTTTGGCTTTACGCTCATGCATATTTTCAACCACGTGTTGGGCCGTAATGCCGGTGTGCCCCACTTCTTTTTCCATTAACTGACGAGGAATTACACCAATCACCTCTCCTCCTAACCTTAACATTTCATCGGCAATAATGCCCATAATACCAACATTTCCTCCTCCATACACCAAGCCATATCCTTTTTGGTGCAAGGCCTGAACCATATCAATGGCGGCTTGTTCGTACAGGGCTGAATGTCCTTTGGCAGAACCACAGTATACAGCTACTCTTTTTAATTCCATGCTATCCTATTTTTAACTTTGCAAATTTTAACACCAACATCTTTTTACCTTGACTTCCAAAATCAACTTGTGCTTTTCGGTTGTCACCATTGCCTTCAATAACAATCACAATTCCTTTTCCAAATCGTTGGTGTTCCACTTGCATGCCCACCATTAATTGTGAGGTATCATCACCAACAAAATCCGGGTCGATGGAAGTTTGAGGCGTTGGCGTTGCTTTGGTTAAAGGTTTAAAATTTTTAGGCAATCCTGCAGTTGGGGTTGATTTAGGTTTATATTCTTTATCAGCCGTTGAGCTTAGTTTATTTTTACTAAAACTACTCATTTGGTAAGGCTTACGTTGCTCGGTTGGTTGCGATTGATAAATGCCTTCCACCATTAAATATTGCGGATCTATTTCTTGTAAAAAACGGCTGGGCTCACAACTAATCATGCTGCCAAACTTAAAGCGTGAAGTGGCAAACGATAAAGTAAGTTTATCTTTTGCACGGGTGAGTGCCACATAAAATAAACGCCTCTCCTCTTCCAACTCTTGCCTGCTGTTTAAACTGAGTTGAGATGGAAATAAATTTTCTTCCATACCTACCACATATACATGACTAAACTCTAATCCTTTACTGCCGTGTATGGTCATCATCACCACCTTATCATCATCCTCTTCGGTTTCTTTATCAGCATCGGTTAACAAAGCAATATCTTGCATGTAATCGGCCAAGGTATTTCCTCTTAAAACGGCATCATCATCAACCGCTTCTTCAATGCTAAATTCTTTTATACCATTTAACAACTCTTCAATGTTTTCATAACGTGCAATACCTTCTACCGTTTTATCATCATACAATGATTTAAGCAATCCGGTTTGTTTGGCAATGTGCATGGCCACCTCATAAGCAGGCTTATTGAGCAAGGTTTGAAAACTTCTAATCATCAACACAAAATCACCCAATTGACTTGCTGCTTTTAAACCATACTGTGCAGCCGATTCCATAATTTCAAACCAAGGTTTATTAAACTGATCGGCTAGAACAGTTAAATGATCAAGCGATGTTTTTCCAATGCCTCGTGTAGGATAATTGATGATTCGTTTTAAAGCTTCTTCATCATTCGGGTTGAGTATCACACGGAAGTAGGCCAATAAATCTTTAATTTCTTTGCGCTGATAAAACGACAATCCGCCATAGATTTTATATGGAATATTGAGTTTGCGTAGCGCCTCTTCAATACTTCTGCTTTGGGCATTGGTACGGTATAAAATGGCAAAATCTTTATTGTTTAAGTGGCGGTTCATTTTTTCTTGAAACACCGATGATGCCACCATTTTACCTTCTTCATTATCAGTTAAAGCACGAAACACACGGATACGATCACCCAATTCATTTTGCGTAAAAACCTTTTTATCAATTTGCTCGCGGTTTTGTTTGATAACCGAGTTGGCTGCATTAACAATGGTTTGCGTGCTTCGGTAATTTTCCTCCAACTTATAAACTTTGGTATCCGGAAAATCTTTATGAAAATTGAGGATATTTTTAATGGTTGCACCACGAAAAGCATAAATACTTTGGGCATCATCACCCACCACGGCAATGTTCTGGTAAACATTGGCCAATTTACGAATGATGGAGTATTGTGCATGATTGGTATCCTGAAACTCATCCACCATAATGTACTTAAACATGTGTTGGTACTTGTTTAATACCTCCGGATGGTCGTTTAACAAATCATGTGTTTTTAACAACAAATCATCAAAATCCATGGCACCTGCTTTAAAACAACGCGATTCGTAACGGCTGTAAATGGCACCAAATTTTGGCCTGCCCGAGCTTTCATCAAAAGCTACATTTTCGGGATCGCTATTATAAGCTGCTGATTTAATTAATGCATTTTTTGCTGCTGAAATTCGGTTTAGGATTTGAGCAGGTTTATACACCTTATCATCCAACTTCATTTCAGTTACTATGGATTTAATTAAACTTTTGGCATCATCCGTATCATAAATGGTAAAGTTTCGCGGGTAGCCAATTTTTTCACTTTCAATACGCAGTATGCGTGCAAAAATGGAGTGAAAAGTCCCCATCCAAAGGTTGCGGGCTTCATTACCCACCACACTGTGAATACGTTCACGCATTTCGCGACTGGCTTTATTGGTAAACGTTAAGGCTAAAATATTAAAAGCATCAACATTTTGTTGAAGCATATATGCAATGCGATAAGTTAATACCCTGGTTTTTCCTGAACCGGCACCGGCCACAATCATAACCGGACCTTCAATCTGCTGCACAGCTGCCCTTTGGGGCTCGTTTAAATGATCGAGATAATTCACACAGCGAATTTACAATTTTAATCCCCGCGTTTACCCCAAAATATCAACAAAAAAGCCCGTGCATGGCACGGGCTTACTGCTATTGTAATGAGAATTAGTAATTTTTAAACGTGTACAATATTCCGAGTGAAAGTACTTGTGAATACTGTATATCTTTATCTTGGTCGTAATCGTACAACAACACACCGGTTAAATTAGTACTGATGGCCTTATTTACTTTTGCCGTAATACTCACATCTAAACGACTTACCCAAAATTGCGGATCGAGTTTTTCATAATCAATCAACCCCATGTAACGTGCTCTTAGGTTTACGTTTTTCATGATTTCCTTATCAAAGTTGCCTACAAATTGAAACACCGCTTGATTACGGATGTTGTCACCACGTTTAACCCCGTATAATTCATTAAATTCTTTGGCAGTTGAATCATATTTATCATACAAAGTTTGGTCGGTAACAAAGGTTTGACGTAAGGCTCCAAGACCCATTTGAGCACTGAAATAAGTTACGGGCTTGTATTCAACACCCAAGGCCTCTGTTAAATAACCCGGAGATAAAAATCCTGAAATACGTCTTGACGTTTCTACACCGGACTTGGTTTTATATTCAAAACCTGCATCAAACTGACTCATAAAGTTGATGGATGCAAACAAGTTCCAATGGTCATGTAAACGTCTTGAATACTTAGAATCAAAAAAGATACGATCGGCATTTTTGCGCAAATCTTGACCCTCATTTTTTACGGTACCGTATAACAATTGCAAGTCGTTAATCCATTCATCTTTTTCCGTTTTACGTGCCGCTTTGGCATTTAAAAATGTACTCAAAGCAACTGAATTAACACCACCGGCTTTCCAGTTACCACTGTAACTGGCTTGGTTAATATTCAATCCGGTTTGAAAATCGGTTTTCCATTTTTTAGGTGGTTGATTTTCTTGAGCCGATAAAATGAAAGGAGATAGAAAAAAAAGTAGTAGAAAATTTCTCATATAAGTTAGGGTGGTAAAATTAGTGTTGGGCTGATTCAATCTTCAACATTTCCTTCAACTTGGTAATCACATAATCAATTTCTTGTTTGGTGTTGTGTGCACCAAATGAAAAACGAACTGCCGGTCGATCAGGGTTTGAACCAATGGCTTTTAACACATGCGAACCCACGTTGCTTCCGCTGCTGCAGGCACTTCCGCCTGAGGCACAAATACCTTCAATATCTAATTTAAACAACAACATTTCGGCAATAGGTGTTGGTGGAAATGATACATTTAAAACCGTGTATGACGAGCGGCCTTCTGCATCACCATTAAATTGAACACCCGGAATATGTTTGCGCAATTGTTCAATCATGTAGGTTTTTAAGCCGGTGATATGTTCTTTATCGTGGTTCATGTGTTCAACACTTAACTCCAACGCTTTGGCCAAACCAACAATACCGTACACATTTTCGGTACCCCCGCGCATGTTACGTTCTTGTGCACCTCCCGTAATAAACGGATGGATTTTTACGCTGCTGTTGATGTAGATAAAACCAATTCCTTTGGGACCGTTAAATTTATGTCCGGCACCGGCTAAAAAATGAATATTCAGTTTGCTTAAATCAAAAGGTTGGTGCCCGATGGTTTGCACGGTATCGCAATGAAAGTAAGCATTGTACTTTTTACACAACTCACCTACTTCAAACAAATCAATCATATTGCCTATTTCATTATTGCTGTGCATAAGGCTTACCAATGCATGCGGATTATTTTGCAACAATTCTTCGAGGTGTTGCATATCAATATGACCGTTTGGGGTAAGCTTAACCAAATGCATGGCAGCTTTACCTTGATGATGCAATTCTTCAACAGTATGCAATACAGCATGGTGTTCAATGGGTGAAGTAATGATGTGTTGAACACCTAAACAAGCTACCGATTCACGAATGGCCATGTTATCTGCCTCGGTTCCTCCTGATGTAAAAAAGATTTCACCCGGAGTGCACCCTAATAATTTGGCCACTTTTCTTCTAGCCTCTTCAACCAAAGTTCTTACTTCACGGCCTTTGGCATGTGTTGAAGATGGATTTCCAAAATAATTGGCCATCACATCCGTCATTTCGGCAACAACTTCCGGATGAATTGGGGTGGTGGCAGCATTATCTAAATATACTTGCATGATGTTGAATATGAACTTACAAATAAAATAATGTTGCAAATATATGTATACAATCCCTATTCTTTATGTTATTAAGCCGGAGGTTATTCACTATCAATCAACCCAATATTGTTTTACTTTTGCCTTATGAGAAAAATGTCATGGCAAATCGCCCTCATTATGATTTTAGGCGGCTGCATCAGCAAAACACGCTACCAAGCGCTAAACCAAGATTACGGCCGTTTAAAAAACGACAGTAATTTAATGGAAAAACGCATTCAAAAATTACAACAAGAAGTAAACCTATTGAGTGAAGAGAGTGCATTAATTGAACAATCATTAAATGCGAGGTTACAAGAAAAAGAAGACAGTTTAAATTATAAGGCAGCCTTATTGGTTGAGCGCGAAACGAGCTTGAAAGACATGAAGGCCAGACGCGAAGAAGAAAAGGAAGCCTTTAATAACTTGAGTAAACAAATTATAAAAGAGTTTGCCGATTATGATGCCGGCACATTAACCTATAGCACCAATTGCACCCAAGTATTGATAGAGGTGAATGAGCAAAAACTATTCACGGCAAAATCAATTAAGCCTGAATATTTTGCTTTTGAACTCAACACCAAAGTGGTTGCATTAATGGAGCGTTTCCCTGATTTACAAGTAGAAATAAGAGCCTATTACGATAGCACAGCGCAAATTGTTGGCAAAGAAAAGCCCATTGAACCATGGTTGTTGGCCGCACAACGTGCACATCAACTCAGCCAATTGGTTACCCAGGCCGAAAAACAGTTCATTCCACGTACACATTCAGGCATAAAAAACTGGTATTCAGCACCAAAAGGAAGCCCTAAATACAAAATAGCGTATTTATTCCGCTCGGAGTTACTTCCGTGCCTTCACATAAAATAAACAACCGAATAAAGAAATTTACCGCCTTTATATGAAATAAGTTGCGTATTTTAAAAATAAGCTGCATATTTGAAAAACGAATTAGCAAAAAATAAAATAAACTGCTGTCGTACTTAAAAGCTTGTTAATTGAAAAATACTATGAAAACAACAGAACAAGGCACTTATTTCAACCTAAACTACCTGAATCAGATTTCGGGTGGTGACGAAGTTTTTGTGAGCGAACTCACCAAAACATTTTTAACCCAAACGCCTGAAATGGTACATGAGCTGGAATATGCCATTAACCAAAACGATCATGGCAAGGTTCAATTTTTGGCACATCGCCTAAAAACGAGTTGTGAAATTATGGGAATGATGTTCGCATCAGCCATTTGTTTGTTGCTGGAAACAGCTGCACATCAAAAGCAGGATTTATCAGGACTAAAAAGTGAAGCCAGCAAGTTGATTCATCAATTGAGTGTATCAACCAGAGAACTTACCGGAGTAGCGGCCTAAGGCTGCGGATATTCATTGTTAATGTCGGTAAGCACTTCCACGCCATTTTCGGTAATTAATACGGTATGCTCAAACTGAGCGGATAGTTTCCCGTCAATGGTGCGGGCTGTCCAACCATCTTTTTTATCAACTTTGGCTCTGGCCTTACCGGCATTAATCATGGGCTCGATGGTAAATGTCATGCCCGGCTGCATTACCGGACCGGTATGTGCATCGGCCACATGGCATACTTCAGGTTCTTCGTGGAATTGCAAGCCAACTCCATGTCCGCAAAATTCGTATACTGTTGAATAACCGTTGGCCACGGCATGTTTATTTATGATGTATCCGATATCGCCAATACGATTGCCCGGTTTACACACACTTATTCCAAGGTTCAAACATTCTTTGGTAACCTGTATTAATCTTTTTGCATGTTCGGTAACATCACCTACCGTAAACATGGTGCTGGTATCACCGAAATATCCTCCCAAAATGGTGGTTACATCCACGTTTAATATATCACCGTCACGCAATTCTAATTTGCCCGGAATACCGTGACAAATCACATCATTTACTGAAATACAACTGGCTTTGGTATATCCGTGATAACCAATGGTGGCCGGAATGGCTCCATGATCGCGCATGAATTGTTCTGCCAAATCATTGATGTATCCGGTTGTTACACCGGCTTTAATATAAGGAGCAACAGCCTTTAATGTTTGAGCGGCCAACTTACTGCTATTTCTTATCCCCTCTATTTGCTCAGGAGTTTTGATAATTATTTTTGAATTTTTCTCTCTAAAAGCCACAATACTTTATTTTAATGATGCCAATGATTGCTTTAACACTTCTATTTTAATTTCAGCATCTGCTTTTTTCTGACGCTCTTTTTCTACCAATTCCGGTTTTGCATTCGCCACAAACTTTTCGTTACCCAACTTTGCATCAACCGATTTTAAGAAGCCTTGTAAGTAGTCAATCTCTTTATGAATCTTTTCCTTTTCTTCTTCAACATTAATTTCCATTTGCACAAACACATACATTTCATCCGTTAAAATCGGAATTAAAACAGCAGCTTCAGGCTGGGTTTGTACAAAAGTGATTTCATGGATATTCGCCAACTTCTTTATTAAATAAGTAAATGGCTCATACGCTTTTTGGTCGTTGGTTTTGATTCCAATATCAAACGTTTCCTTCGGGCTAATGCCTTTGCTGTTTCTAAAACTTCTAATTTGTTGAATCACTTCCATGGCAGCGGTTAAATTAATTTTTTCTACTGCCTGCTGATGCAATGGATAGGAAGCCACACATACTGACGCACCTTCTGCTCTCGGTGTTAAATTTTGCCAAACCTCTTCGGTAATAAAAGGCATAAACGGATGCAACAAGCGCATTAATTCATCAAAAAACTGAATGGTTTGTTTATAGGTAGATTCATTAATCGGCTTACCGTATTCAGGCTTAATCATCTCCAAATACCATGCACAGAAATCATCCCAAATTAATTTATAAATACCCATTAACACTTCACTTAATCGGTATTCTTTAAACTTTTGAGATAAATCGGCATAGGCTTCGGCTAATTTTCCATTAAACCATTTTGCGCTTTGTGCATTGCTGTTCATGATTTCCGCATCAAAAGCAGAATCGGGTTTTACTTCCCAACCTTTTACCAAACGAAACGCATTCCAAATTTTATTGGTAAAATTTCTTCCTTGTTCAACCTGTGTTTCATCATATAAAATATCATTACCGGCCGGTGAACTTAACAACATACCCATACGGATCGCATCGGCACCGTATTGCGCAATTAAATCTAACGGATCGGGAGAATTACCCAATGATTTACTCATTTTTCTGCGTTGCTTATCACGCACAATTCCTGTGTAATAAACATTGCTAAACGGTTTTTGTCCCATCCACTCATAACCGGCCATTATCATACGCGCCACCCAAAAAAACATAATTTCAGGTGCAGTTACTAAATCGTTGGTAGGGTAATAATATTTTATATCCTCATTGTTCGGGTTGATTTTTCCGCCATTAAATGCCTCAAATCCATCAAACACACTAATAGGCCACAACCAAGAGCTAAACCAAGTATCTACCACATCTTCATCTTGTGTTAATGTGATATTTTGTGCTGCATTCGGATGTTGTTGTTTGTATTTCGCTGTGGCTTCTTCATGAGTTTTTGCAACAACAAAATTTCCGTTTTCATCATACCATGCGGGTATGCGTTGCCCCCACCATAATTGTCGGCTGATACACCAATCTTTAATGTTATCAATCCAATGTTTGTAGGTGTTTTTCATGTTAGCCGGATGAAACTTAATTTCATCATTCATTACGGCATCTAACACCTGCGGGTTACGTTCAATAAACTTTTTCATATCAACCCACCATTGTAAAGTGAGTCGCGGTTCAATTACCGCACCGGTACGTTCGCTGGTTCCAACTTGGTTTTTGTATTCTTCTATTTTAACAATATGTCCGGCTTCTTCTAAATCAACGGCAATTTGTTTGCGTACGGCAAAACGGTCTTTCCCAATGTAACGCGCATCTTGTGCTTGCTCGTTTATAAAGCCTTCTTCGGTTAAAATATCAATAACTTGTAAGTTGTATTTTTTACCCAACTCATAATCGTTTTTATCATGAGCCGGAGTAACCTTTAAGCAGCCTGTACCAAATTCCATGTCTACATATTCATCGGCAATAATGGTTATTGGTCGGTTGATGAAAGGCACCAAAACTTGTTTGCCAACCAAATGCTTAAACCTTTCGTCATTCGGGTTAACACAAATGGCAGTATCGGCTAAAATAGTTTCCGGACGTGTGGTAGCAATGGTCACAAATTGAGTGGCATCATCAACTAAAAAGTATTTGATAAAATACAATTTCGATTGAACATCTTTAAAAATAACCTCCTCATCACTCAAAGCTGTTTTACCTTGAGGATCCCAATTTACCATACGAAGCTCACGATAAATTAATCCTTTGTTGTATAAATCAATAAAGGTATCAACAACGGCTTCGCTAAGTTTAGGTTCCATGGTAAAACGTGTACGATCCCAATCGCAACTGGCTCCTAATTTTTCGAGTTGTTTAAGAATAATTCCACCATATTTTTCTTTCCACTCCCAAGCGTATTTTAAAAATTCTTCGCGCGATAAATCAGATTTTTTAATTCCGCGTTCGCGCAACATTTGCACCACTTTAGCCTCGGTAGCAATACTTGCATGATCGGTACCCGGAACCCAACAAGCATTTTTACCTTCCATACGCGCCTTACGTGTAAGCACATCTTGTATGGTATTGTTAAGCATGTGGCCCATATGTAAAACCCCCGTAACGTTTGGTGGAGGGATTACAACAGTAAACGGCTCTCGCTGATCCGGTTTACTGCTAAAATATTTTTGGGTCAGCCAATAGCTGTACCATCTTTCTTCAATTTGTTGCGGTGTATAGGTTTTTGCTAATTCGATACTCATTGGGTTGCAAAATAATTGTGTGATTTTAAATTAGAAAGTTTTAAAAAATAAAAAACCCCGGAACGTTTTCGCGAACCGGGGTTAAATAAAATCAACTATGAAAAAACTAACCTCTTCTTTCTTTAACACGGGCTTTTTTGCCTGTTAGTTCGCGTAGATAGAATAAGCGTGCTCTGCGGACTTTACCACGGCTCACTACTTCTACTTTATCAATGTTTGGACTGTAAAGCGGAAAAATACGCTCAACTCCAACACCATTGCTCATTTTACGAACGGTAAATGTGCTGCTTAAACCTGAATTACGTTGTTGTAAAACAACACCTTGGTATTGCTGAATACGCTCTTTGCTACCTTCTTTAATTTTGTAGTATACGTTAACAGTATCTCCGGCCTTAAACTCAGGAAACTTTTTATCAGCGCTAAATTCGCTCTCAACTAATTTTATTGCCTCAACTGCATTCATGATGGTCTATTGTTTAAAAATTGGACTGCGAAAGTAAGATTTCTATTTTAATTACAAAAATATTTTTCAGAAATTATTGTTCATCGCCTTCACCACCTAGTAAATCCGGGCGTTTCAAGCGAGTACGCAACAAACTTTGTTCATGTCGCCACGCATCAATTTTTGCCTGATGGCCGCTTAATAATACCTCCGGAACTTTCCATCCGTTGTAATCAGCGGGGCGGGTATAAACAGGCGGGCTAATTAACCCATCCTGGAAAGAATCACTCAGGGCTGATTGTTCATCACCAATTACACCGGGAATTAAACGAACAACAGCATCGGTAATCACGGCTGCAGCCAGTTCACCTCCTGTAAGCACAAAACTTCCTATACTTATTTCTTTGGTAATTAAATGTTCACGAACACGTTCATCCACACCTTTATAATGGCCGCACAAAAAAAGCAAGTTGTTTTTGGTTGAAAGTTGATTGGCCATTTGCTGGTCAAACAATTCTCCATCTGGTGATAAGTAAATCACTTCATCATATGCTCGCTCCGCTTTCAATGTGTCGATGCATCGGTGAATCGGTTCTATTTGCATCACCATCCCGGCACCTCCACCAAAAGGATAATCATCAACCGCTTTATGTTTACTGGTGCTGTAATCGCGAATATCATGCAGTTGAATGTCAACCTGCTTTTTTTCTACTGCACGCTTGATAATGGACGTAGAAAATGGCCCATCAAACATCTGCGGAAAAAGCGTAAGAATATCTATTCGCATAGGTTAATCATTCATTTCTAAAAAACCTTCAGGCAAACGCAGTGTGATGATTTCCTTTTCTTCATTGATATCATCAATAAAATCTTCTACTAAAGGAATGAGCAACTCCCCATTTTTATAATCAACCACCAACATGGTTTGTTGGGGCAATTGCTCAACACGTATTACTTTGCCCAAGTTGCCTGCATTTTTTTCGGCAATCATAAAACCGGTAAGGTTCCAGGTTTCTTCCTGTTGTCTTTTTTTGCCTTTTTGTTTCGGCACCAATACCACATAACCCGATAATTGCTGGGCCTTTTCAAGGGTATTGATATCGGCCAATTTAAGCAAATACTCATTGTTGCCAACCGGTTGAGCTTGCTCAATATAAAAAGGAACGGGCTTTTCCCGAATTTCGAGAAAAGCCCATTCTGTATATTTTACAGGGAATTGCGTAGCAATACGCACTTCGCCTTTTGTTCCGTGTGCTTTTACAACAGTACCTGCTTCAATGAAATCTTTTGATTGAATGGATTTCATAGCGAGCAGCAACGCTTATTCTGCGCTGGTTGTTTCTTCTGTTGCAGGTGCTTCAGGAGCTTCCGGTGCAGCTTCTTCAGCAGCAGGAGTCTCTTCAGCAGGCGCTTCATTAGCAGCTAATTTAGCAGCAATTTTAGCAGCACGTTCTTCTTTTACTTTACTTTCAGCAGCTAATGCAGCAGCTTTTTGATCAGCTTTTGATTTGGCTACCGTATCAACGTGAGCATTTACCTTAGCATCTTTATCATTTAACCATTTTTCGAATTTGGCTAAAGCTTGTTCTTCGGTTAAAGCGCCTTTAGTAACACCACGTAATAAGTGGTATTTGTATAAAACACCTTTGTAAGAAAGGATAGCACGACAAGTGTCGGTTGGTTGCGCACCATTCTTTAACCATTTAATTGCCGAGTCGATGTTTAATTCAATAGTAGCAGGCACCGATGTTGGGTTGTAGCTTCCTATTTTTTCAATGAATTTACCATCTCTCGGAGCACGTGAATCCGCCACCACGATGTGATAATACGGGGCATGGGTTCTACCATGACGTTGTAATCTGATTTTTACTGACATATAATTATGTTTTTAAATTGTTTACCGCTGAGTCTCCAATTCAGCGGGCTGCAAATATGAGGCAATTATTTTAAATATCCAAACGGAGGGGGAAGGATGAATTTTGAGTGTTGTCAACCTTCGCTAAAGCTTCGGTTGATGAGAGTGTTGAGTTCGGGAGTATTCAATAAATTGTGTCAATTAAATTATTAATAACTGTTGATACCGGATAATCCTAACAAAAGCGTGTTTACTCTTAAACTTTAGGGGCTTGCCCTGCATCACACCAAACACATGGCTGGGCTTCGTTTTGCATTGCCGGGCTGTTCGCTGCAATCTTTTTTGTGCCTCAAAAAAGGATTTCCGCTGCCATCCCTAAGCCTAACTTTACGAAACAACCATAGTTTCTTTTTATTTACCAATATTAAATTGTAAGTAAATAAACTTATTAGAAACGAAATGGTGAGTAAAAGGCACAACGCTCAAATAAAATTTAGCTTTCAATTTTTCAATTTTTTCGTTCGTATTTTTTAGAAAAAGTGCTTTAAAAATCCCCGAGTACTCGGGATAATAATTCTCCTACCTCCTATTCTCGATACACCTCGTTGCACGGGGCACTCGAACTGGCTGATGGCTAAATGATGCGTGCTTGTAAACAATTGAATTGTAGAAAATAGCATGGGGAGTGAATAATGATTAATGATGAGGAAACACCTAATATTTAATTTGCCGTTGTTATTTGGCTACTGCATATTGGCGATAAGAACGAATGCTATCTTACTACGTCAACGGGTAATCAAAGATTGGAATGTGGCTTATACGTTTAGCATCTCCATTCGCAACAAGATAAAAAGTTAGGATAATAGAAGTTCCAAAAGACTGACAAAGCGATTCTCAAAAAATGAGGATTTTATTTTTTTAAAATGTACATTGAATACATAATCAATAAGCTATGAATTTAATTGAAACAACAGTAAGCGATATCAGGTCAATGTCGCAACAAAATTTTGAAGACATTTTTTTTACCACTCAATTACCAACTGACACTAACGGTAAGTATTGGCGAATACAGCCCGATTGCACATTACCAGATGATGGAATAAATGTACTTGTAACACCACAGGGCAACGTTTTATTCATTTTGTTCAAGATTACGTGAATGGGAAATGGTTTGGTGCAGTTGGTGACGGCATCACAGATGACACTTTTGCTGTACAAAGTGCCGTTGATTTTGCACTAAGATACCGAGTTGGGAGTATTCTTTACCCTGCCAGGGAGTATATAATAACACAAACTATTCAAATCAACTTATCTTTTGCAAACCAATTAAATCCCATTATAAAAGGTGTAGGAAAAAATGCAACTATATTTAAATCAGGAGTGTTTGAAGAGTGCATTCCATTTTATGAAGCTACCTATAGTGAGCTACCCCCTGTTCCAACACCTATTGTAATTAGTAGTTTCCCTACTCCACCAGCTGTGTTTCATGTTAATGGCGGGGGGTATTTAGATACAAAAGTGAGCTTTGAGAGCCTCTCCATACAGGGTGAAACAAGAGACATAATGAGAAAGGGAGCAGGTTTTTATGAGGTGCAAGTGCCTGGTGGTAAGCAATGGTTTTATTTAGAGCATAACACATGGGGCCCTACGGGTTTAATGCTAGAGTTAACAGCGTTATTTCATGTAACCGATGTAAGTATTTATGATTACAATGTTTGTGTTTGGCTAAGAGGTGCACTATCTTTTAACATGGATAAATTCATACTTGGAGGATCAAATATAACTAAAATGGCTGCAAATGGCATCTATACCGAGCGTGGAACAGCCCCTAATGATGCACTAGTTTATTGTAACGCCATCACTTTAACTAACGGACGAATATGCTATTGTTCGGAAAAAGGTATTAACTTTGGTCAAGGTAATTTACTAACCCTAAGAAGTTTAGACATGGAGTGGAATGGTAGTACAACACAAACAGGCGAAGGCCAAAGAGTAGGCAACCCCGATACCGGAGCGGTATTTATACGCGATGATGTGAACGATGAAGGTACTACCTTTCAGTTAAACATGTACGATTGTTGGTTTGAAATGAATAGTGGTTACACCTTCCGCAATTATCC
>JBKDBG010000097.1:0-14069 GCA_046314755.1 Bacteroidota bacterium
TATTTTTGGAAGTCAGTTTGATGATTTGGTATTAATGCCCATTACCTGTGCGGCCCAACAAATTCGATTAAATTCGAACCGAAACAATACCACTATTGAAGTGAAAGCAAAAGATGGTATTGCGGTAGATATGTTGGAAGAAGAACTCCGCGGCATTATGCGTGCCCTACGCAAACTCAAGCCCGGACAAGAAGAAAACTTCGCCTTAAATAAAACCAGTTTGTTTGATGGATTGGTAAAACAAACCTTTGGGGTAATTAACCTGGCCGGTTGGATTATTGGAGGTTTTGCCCTTTTGGTTGGTGCGTTTGGTATTGCCAACATCATGTTTGTTTCGGTAAAAGAAAGAACCAATCAAATTGGTATTAAAAAGAGTTTGGGTGCAAAAAACTATTTTATACTCATTGAGTTTTTAACCGAAGCTGTTGTGCTTTGTTTGGCCGGTGGTGCCATAGGTATTTTTATTGTAGGATTATTGGTGGGTATTGCCAATTACGTGGTTGGTATTGAAGTGGTTTTAAGTATCAAAAACATCATGATTGGTTTTGGAACTTCTTCCTTGGTTGGCATATTGGCCGGCTTAATTCCTGCGGTGAGTGCCGCAAAAATGGATCCTGTGGTGGCCATTAGGGCCAAATAGTTTTAACTCGAAATAGCAATCACCTCATCGGCAAAATCATATTCAAAAGTTTGGTTTGAGGCAATTAAAACCAATTTGTTTGCACGCAAACTTTGAAGGGTTTCCTTGTACCAAGCTATTCCTTTTGCATCTAAATTCGAGGTGGGCTCATCTAAAAACAAAACATTCACATCAGCATAAAATGCCAAAGCTAATTTTACCCTTTGTTTCATGCCGCTGCTAAAGTGTTTTATTTTTTTGTGTTCACTTTCAGTTAACCACAACGAAGCAATCATTTCTTCAATGCTAATTTCATTGGTTTTTGGTTTAAAGCTGAAATGAAATTGCAATAATTCGCTTAATGTTAATTCATCCGGCAAATCCAGGAAAGGTGAAACAAATGCGGAATATTGATGAATATTTGCTTTGGGGCATTCTAATTGATTATCAAACAAGGCTTTTATGTTACCTTTTGTGGGTGATTGATAACCATACATAAGTTGTAACAAAGTAGACTTTCCGCTTCCGTTATTGCCTGTAATGGCATAAGTTTTACCTTGAACAAACGCGGCATCAAAGTTTTTAAACAACCATTGTTGCCCGAAACGTTTTCCAATTTGTTGCAACTCAATTTTAGAAATATTCATTAACCTCTGCGGTTTTGAAATCCTTTCATCACCCCTCTATCCGATTCGGTGAAAAACGCTAGAATTTCATCACGTTCAGGCGAAGGAGGCATTTGCGTTTCAATTACTTTTAAAGCTTTACTGATATTGGTATTGTGTATAAACAATACGCGATATATATCCTGTATTTCGGTGATTTGTTCATTTGTAAATCCGCTTCTTCTCAACCCTACCGAATTAATACCGGCATAGGCCAATGGGTAACGACCTGCTTTTACAAATGGTGGAACATCTTTACTCACCATACTACCGCCTTCAATCATCACATGTCGGCCAACATTTACAAATTGATGTATGGCTGATAAACCGCCAATTCTTGCATTATCATCAATGGTTACGTGTCCTGCAACTTGCACTCCGTTTGCAATAATTACATGATCACCAACCATACAATCATGCGCCAAATGAACGTATGCCATTAATAAACAATTGCTGCCTACTTGGGTTTTCATTTTATCAACTGTACCGCGGTTAATGGTAACAGCTTCGCGAATGGTGGTGTTATCGCCAATAATTACTTGCGACTCTTCTCCATTAAATTTTAAATCTTGAGGAACTGCTCCAATAACAGCTCCGGGAAATATTTTGCAATTTTTACCGATAACTGTATTTGGAAATATGGTTACATTAGGTCCAATCCAAGTGCCTTCGCCAATGGTTACATTTTTGTGAATCACTACAAAAGGTTCTACTACAACGTTTGAGGCAATTTTGGCTTGCGGATCAATGTATGCTAATGTTTGAATCATGATTTACGATTTATCTAAGTTATTTTTTTGCTACTTGTGCCATCATTTCGGCCTCACACACTAATTTATCTCCAACAAAGGCTTGGCCTTTCATGATACAAACGCCTCTTCTGATTGGTGCAAGCAAGCTCATGTGCAACAATAAGGTATCTCCCGGTAATACTTTTTCCTTGAATTTGGTATTGTCAATTTTCATAAAGTAGGTGTTGTAATTTTCAGGATCATCAACTTGTGATAAAATCATTACTCCACCTGCTTGTGCCATGGCCTCAATAATCAACACGCCCGGCATCACCGGATTGTTTGGAAAATGACCTGTAAAAAACGGTTCGTTAATGGTTACATTTTTTACTGCAGTGATATGGTTTTTGCCCATATCAATTACCTTATCTACCAATAGAAACGGATACTTATGCGGTAAAAAACGAGAAATATCATTTACGGTATAAACCGGTTCTTTGTTGGGGTCGTATTTTGGAATATTGTTGTTGCTGCGTGTTTTTTTGATCAAGGCTTTGATGCGTTTCCCGAATTGTACATTGGCTTCGTGACCCGGACGTGCAGCCATAATTTGGGCTTTTATTGGAGTACCGATTAAGGCTAAATCACCAATTAAATCCAATAACTTATGACGGGCAGGCTCGTTGTGGTAACGCAACTCTACATTGTTTAAAATACCTTCTTTTCTTACTTCTACTTTTGGTTTGTTAAACAACTTTGCCAAGTGATCCATTTCTTCATCTTCAATCACACGATCAACAATAACGATAGCATTATTTAAATCACCGCCTTTTATTAAGCCATGTTTTAATAACATTTCCAACTCATGCAAAAAGCAAAAAGTACGGCAAGTTGAAATATCGGTTTCAAATTCTTTTAAACTGGTAACTGATGCATGCTGGCTGCCCAACACCGGTGAGTTATAATCAACCATTACGGTTAACCGGTAATCATCCAAGGGCATAGCAATCATTTCAACACTGCGATCGCCTTCGGTGTAATACACGTTATGCGGAATGGCAAAATATTCACGCTCGGCTTCCAATTCTTGAATACCGGCCTCTTTTAATGCTTTCACAAAATATTTGGCACTGCCATCCATAATTGGGGTTTCGGTAGCATCTGTTTGAACCAACACATTGTCAATTTCTAAACCGGCCAATGCTGCCATAACATGTTCAACAGTTGCAATTCTGCCTCCATTTTGTTCTAAGGTTGTGCCGCGTGAGGTATCTACTACATTATCTACATCCGCTTCAATAATTGGTTGCCCGGGTAAATCAATACGCTGAAATTTTATCCCATGATTTTCGGGCGCAGGCAAAAAAGTCATGGTTACGGTTTGTCCCGTATGTAGGCCAACACCACTAATACTTACTGCTTTTTTTATAGTTGTTTGTTTCACTGTTTATTATTGATTAAGGTCTTTGTTTGATTTTTCTAATTGATGTATTCTTTTATCTAACTCCGGCAAAACGCGGAATATAGCAGCCGATTTAAAGGCTTGCTTAATTTCTAACACAGGCGATCCGAACCACTTTCCGTTTTCCTCTTTAATGCTTGCATTTACCCCGCTTTGTGCACCAAACTGGCTTCCATCGGCAATGGTAATGTGTCCGGCAAAACCTACCTGGCCGCCAACTACGCAATAACGCCCGATTTTTGTACTTCCTGCAATTCCTGTTTGGGCAGCAATTACAGTGTGCTCACCAATTTCAACGTTATGGGCTATTTGAATCAAGTTATCTAACTTCACTCCTTTGCGAATAATGGTACTGCCCATGGTTGCTCTGTCAATAGTTGTATTGGCACCAATCTCCACATTCGATTCAATAATCACATTGCCAGTTTGCGGTATTTTTTTGTAGCTTCTGTCGGGCAATGGCGCAAATCCAAAACCATCACTTCCAATAACAGCACCGGCATGTATAATGCAATCATCTCCAATTACACAATCATGGTAAATTTTTACACCGGGATGCAACACCACATTATTTCCAATTTTCACGCCTTTGCCAATAAATACCTGTGGATGTATTTGTGCATTCGCACCAACTTCGGCATGATTACCAACATATACTTGGGCTCCAATAAATGCTGAACCATCTACCTTGGCACTCGATTCTACCACCGCTGTAGCGTGAATTCCTGCAGGTTGTTTTCCTGCTCCTGCAAATTGTTCCAGTAAAAAAGTAAATGCGGCATACGCATCATCCACTTTAATCAACGTGGTTTGAACAGGCGCAGTTGGCATAAATGTTTTATTCACCAATACGGCTGTGCTTTGGGTTTCATAAATAAATGATTCGTATTTAGGGTTAGCCAAAAACGATAATGCCCCCTGTTTACCCTCTTCAATCTTCGCTACGGTGTTTAACAAAGCATTTTCATCCCCCACGACTTCCCCATTGAGTAACTTACTGAGCTCTTTAACAGATATTTGCATTTAGTTTTATAAGAGATAATCGTGGCAATTTATAAATTTTTCGGGTAACATAAAAAGTATTTGGTAACAGGCTTAGCTAACGCGCTGATATTGTATTGATCAGATGCGGTGGTGATATCAGCCGTTGAACCGTTTTTAAACAGTACTTTAATGTTAAAACCTTCCGGGCTGTAAGCCTTGTTGCTTATGCTGTCGGAAAACACATAATACTCTGCTTCATGCAAGCCAATGCCTTTTTGTGTGGCTATTTGTTGTTGCTTCAAAGCCACTGTTTCCGGTGAAAAGGGTTCATTACTCAATTCAATTTTAGGCAAATTTCTGTCGCGTAACATCAAGCACAAATCACGCAATACTTTATCTTCATGTTCACACCACACTTTTATGGATAAGAACACATCACTGTCATCCAACCTGCTGTATCGTAACAACACCTCCGGATTATGCAATAATGTTTTTGCATCGGGCTTTTGGTATAAAAAGTAACTAAAATCAGGCGAAGCAAACAAGGCTGAACCTTGTTGAGCCAACTCACTGGCTCGTTTTAAAATTTTAACCAACACCGCCTCTGCAGCGGTTACAGTTTTATGCAAATACACTTGCCAGTACATTAACCTGCGTGCAATCAAAAACTTTTCAATGCTGTAAATACCTTTCTCATCAATCACCAATTCATCATGGTGTACGTTTAACATGTTAATGATACGATCGTGCCCAATTACGCCTTCTTGCACTCCCGTATAAAAACTGTCTCTGCGTAAGTAATCAAGCCTGTCCATATCCAGTTGACTGCTCACCAATTGGTGTAAAAACTTTTTGTGATATTTATTGGTAAAAATTTGAATACACCTGCCCAAACGGCCTTGCATTTCCTCATTCAACATCATCATAAATGCCAACGAAAGCTCCTCATGATGCACATCTTTGATGAGTACTTCTTCAAGCGTATGGCTAAAAGGCCCGTGTCCGATATCATGCAAAAGCACGGCTGCGCAAACAGCATCTTTTTCTTCTTCGGTAATATCAATACCTTTACCTCGCAAAACATCAACCGCTTGCGAGGTTAAACTCATGGCCCCAATTACATGCTGAAAACGGGTATGCAATGCCCCGGGATAAACTAAGTTGGATAAGCCCAATTGTTTTATCCGTCTTAAGCGCTGAAATACAGGATGCTCAATGATATCAAAAATGAGTGGTGATGAAATATGAACAAAGCCGTAAACCGGATCGTTTATTATTTTTTGTTTGTTTGATGCTGTTTGCACAATATTTGATAAGTTAAACGTTGTTTTAAATTAATACGCGAAAATACACGATTATGCAGAATACTCACATTCTTTGGGCTGATGACGAAATTGAATTGTTAAAACCTCATATTATTTTTCTTACCAATAAAGGCTATTCGGTTGATCCGGTAACAAGCGGATTAGATGCTATTGAAGCCTGTAAAAAGAAACATTATGATATTGTTTTTTTGGATGAAAATATGCCGGGCATTAGTGGTTTAGAAGCCCTTAACCAGATAAAAAATTTACACCCCGATGTGCCTGTGGTTATGATTACCAAAAGTGAAGAAGAGCATATTATGGAAGATGCCATTGGCAGTAAAATTGCCGACTATTTAATCAAACCGGTAAACTCAAACCAAATACTACTTTCTTTAAAAAAGATATTGGACAATAAACGTTTGGTGAGTGAAAAAACAGCACAAAACTACCAACAAGAGTTTAGGCAAATTGGCATGGAGTTGAGTGATGATTTGGACTTTAACGGATGGGTAAATTTGTACAAAAAACTGGTGTATTGGGAACTTGAGTTAAGTGCCAGCAGCGATACAGGTATGGATGAAATTTTGTTGATGCAAAAAAGTGAAGCCAACCGTGCCTGGACAAAATTTATCAAACAACAATACATTCAATATTTAAAAAAGCCTGACGAAAACACTCCGGTATTGAGTCAAACTGCGATACGCAAAAAAGTATTGCCCGAACTAAAAACCGAAGAGCCTGTATTTTTAATTTTGTTGGATAACTTCCGTTACGACCAATGGCGCGTAATACAAGGTCAGTTAAACGATTATTTTAGGGTAATTACCGATGATGTGTACATGAGCATTTTGCCCACCACCACACACTATGCACGCAATGCCTTTTTTAGTGGAATGATGCCGAGTGAAATTGCCAAACTCTATCCGGATTTATGGGTGAATGAAGATGAGGATGAAGGCAAAAACTTACATGAAGAAGAATTGCTGGGTGCACAATTGCAACGTTTGGGATACAAAGAAAAATTCAGCTACACCAAAATTACCAACCTTGATCATGGTAAAAAACTGGTTGATGAGGTAAGCAATCTGTTTAAAAATCCTTTTAATGTAATTGTATACAATTTTGTGGATATGCTCAGCCATGCCCGAACCGAAATGAATGTAATGAAGGAATTAGCCGAAGATGAAGCTGCTTACCGCAGCATTACAGCCAGTTGGTTTGAGCATTCGCCTTTGTTTGAAGCCATGAAAAAAATGGCGGATAAAAAAGCTAAAATCATCATCACCACCGACCATGGCAGTATACGTGTAAAAGATGCCATAAAAATTATTGGTGATAAAAGCACCAGTACCAACTTGCGTTATAAAACAGGCAAAAACTTAAGCTATAACGAAAACGAATTGTTTACCATAAAAGATCCGGCTGATGCATTCCTACCCAAACAAAATATGAGCAGCAGGTATGTGTTTGCTACCGAAAACAATTTTATGGCCTACCCGAACAATTACAACTACCATGTAAATTTGTACACCAATTCGTTTCAACACGGTGGTTGCAGTTTAGAAGAAATGATTGTTCCGTTTGTGGTTTTAGAAAGCAAATAATGCCGCAAATGCCTGTTAAATGTGCATTCCACAAAAAATAAGTGCCTCATAAAAAGGGGCAAACAAAAAAAAGTGATATTTTTTTGAGGGTATGTTTGTGTAATTAAAATCGCTTTCTATCTTTGCACCCGCTTGTCAGAAATGATACAGCTTGATTCCGTAGCTCAGTTGGTAGAGCATTACACTTTTAATGTAGGGGTCCTGGGTTCGAGTCCCAGCGGAATCACGAAAACCTTGTCAGATTTGGCAAGGTTTTTTTTATGGGGTAAATTTATTACCCTTCCAACTTCTTCCCTTTATTCACTTCTTGTGAGGCTTCATCACCCACCTCCTGCTCGCCTCCGCAGCAAGGCATTACATTTTGATGGCAAACTTTACATTGATAGTGCCCGTGCACATACACAAAACCATAACGGCTTCCGCAATACGGGCATTGTTCAAATCCAAATTGTGTCATATCAAATGCAAAACTAAAGTTTATCCGTTGAATTGAAATAAGGTTTTACTTTTTCCAATACTTGGTAAATTAAATATTGGGGTGATGTTCCATGCGTGCTGATTCATCATCACACCACCCCAAAAATGATTGGATTACAATATCAAAAAATGAGCTTCAACCTCGTAACGTATTTTTATTTTTTGCATTTCAACAGGTTCATTGCCGCCACCATCTGCCGCTTTAGCTTCCATTACCATGTTGCTGCGTAAGTAAGGCATTGGGTAACCCATATTATTATCCCTTTCGCGAATCAATAAAACATCACCGGTTTTTTTGTTTAAGGCAGCCAACATCAAATCGGCTTTTGCTTTTGCAGCTTTTAATGCTTCAACCTTCACCTGCCTTCTGTATTCTTCCATTTTACTGTGGCCGGTGCGTTGAATGTAAACATTTTCAATCCCTTTTTTGTCCAATGCCATTACCAACTGATTGTATTTTCCTAAATCACCAAACTTAATGATGTAAGTTTTTGCATTTAAAAACTCACCACGTTTGTTGGTTTTATAGTCATAATCGTAACTGCCGTACACGCCTTCTAAAGCCACTTGTTTCGGGTCGATTTTTAAACGTTCAATCACTTGTTTAAACTCCTTTTCAATCGCGTCAATGGGTTGTTTTTTCTTTTCCTGCATATATTCGCGTAAAGTTACACTCACATAAATTTCATCAGGAATAATGTCGAGTTCGGCACTGCCGGTTACTTCAATAATGGGTGTACGTTGGTTGTTTTGTTGCGCTAAAATGGGCATTACACTCATGGCCATTAGCATTAAAGTTCCTGCAATTTTTTTCATAATTTTTTTTGAATGATGATTACCATTATTATGCCATAACGATAAGAAACACCTGCACATTATACCTTAATGGTACAAGCCATTAATCCTCACAGCTTTTAAATAACGGTATTTGTAATAAGGAGCAGACAATTGATCAATGCGTATACCCTCACTTGTACTGCTGTGAATAAACCGAACCGGTTCGCCCCGTTCACTAATTACGATGCCTACATGCCCAATTCTACGACTTCTACGGTTACCGCCTCTAAAAAATACCAAATCGCCTTTTTGAATATTTTTTTGTGGCACCTCAAGCCCAACCAAACTTTGCCCGGCACTGGTATGCGGTAATTTAATGCCGAATTGCTTAAACACCGTCATGGTAAATCCGCTGCAATCAAACCCGGTTGCTCCCGTTCCGCCTCTGCGATAACGGTTTCCCATAAAAGTATGTGCGTAATCTATTAAACTGTCAATTTTATCGGCTTTTTGGGTTGAGTTGGGTTGAATCCCTTTTTTAACCTGTACGCGAATGGGTGATTTAGAGGTATCGATTCCGGTATTTGTACTATCTTCCTCAAGAAATAAAGGCACCTGTGCTTTAACCGTGCAACACACTGTAAAGCAAATTAATAACACCATATACCAGGCCTTTTTTGTCATACCCTATCAAGCAAAATACCCCTACCCAATTTATTGCCCAAAAAAAGTGTGATTTTTGCATGTAACATGCACATTTACAGAGAGAAAAATTTAAATTTTTATGATTTTGCCTCTTTACAAGTAGAAATAAATCAACTACATTCGCGTTCCATTCACGTAATGAAAGTAACACTAAGCATCATAAGCGCCTCTGTCATTTTATTTTTGAGTGCATCATGCAGCAAGTACCAAAAGGTACTTAAAAACCCTGATGTAAATAAAAAATTAGAATTGGCGCAGTACTATTACAACAAAAAGGATTACTACAGAGCCTCTGTTTTATTTGAGCAACTGCAAGATAATTTTAATGGAACCGCTATGGCCGAAAAGGTAATGTACTACAGTGCATATTGTAATTTCGGATTGCGTAATTATCCTTTGGCGGGCTATCAGTTTAAATCATATTACGAAAACTTCCCTACCGGACAATGGGCTGAAGAAAGTTTTTACATGTATGCCTACAGCCAATACCTGGAGTCGCAAAGTTTTTACTTAGACCAAACCGATACCTACAAAGCCATTGAGGCCATTAAACTGTTTGTAAGCGTGTATCCCGACAGTAAATATGTGGCCGAGTGCAATACTTTGTTGGATAAACTTAGAGATAAATTGGCCTTAAAAGCCTACAAAGGCGCCAAGTTATATTTTGATATAGGTGAATACAAAAGCTCTATTGTAACTTTACAAAATGTGCTGAAAGATTTTCCGGAAATAGCCCAACGCGAAGAGATTGAGTTTTTAACCCTTAAATCGTATTATTTGTTGGCAGATAAAAGTATTGAAACCAAACAAGAACAACGTTACAAAGATGCCGTGGAGTTTTACAACTACTTTGCATCGGAGTATAAAGACAGCAAATACATGAATGAGGCCCGTACCTTGTATACCAAGTGTAACAATGCCTTGAAAAAAATAGAAAAGGAAAAATTAAAACAACAAAATAATCAATAACATTATGGCATCATCAATTAATTACAACAATGCACCTTCAACAACTCAGGTGCGCGATTTACGTAAAATCGACAGTCCAACCGGAAACATTTATGAATCGTTAGCCATTATTTCTAAGCGTGCCAACCAAATTTCAGCCCAAATGAAAGAAGAGTTGCACAGCAAATTACAAGAGTTTAGCAACGACAGCGATACGTTGGAAGAAGTATTCGAAAACCGTGAGCAAATTGAAATATCAAGCTACTACGAGCGTTTACCAAAACCTTCAAACATTGCTATGGAAGAATTTTTGAACAACAAAATTTACTTCCGTAACCCATCAAAAGACAGCAACAAATAATTTATTGCCTTTTATAAAATGGTTATTCGTAGCAATACGAGTAACCATTTTTGTATTTTTATTACAACATGCTTAAGGGAAAAAAAATATTACTTGGCGTAACCGGCAGCATTGCCGCCTACAAATCAGCTCACTTAGTGAGACTGTTGGTGAAGGCCGGTGCTGAAGTAAAAGTAGTGATGAGTGAGGATGCAAAAGCATTTATAACTCCACTTACGTTATCAACCTTAAGTAAAAACCCGGTTTACAGCAGCTTTGTTGCCAATGAACAGGGAGAATGGAACAACCATGTTGAGTTAGGATTATGGGCTGATGCTTTCCTCATTGCCCCCGCAACAGCCAACACCATGGCAAAAATGGCACATGGCATTTGCGACCATCTGTTGTTGGCCACTTACTTAAGCGCACGTTGCAAAGTATTTATTGCTCCTGCCATGGATTTAGACATGTATGCACACCCGGCAACGGTAAGCAACATGAATATGCTAAAATCTTATGGCAATATCATTATTCCGGCAGCCGATGGTGAACTGGCCAGTGGTTTGCATGGAACAGGCCGCATGGATGAACCGGAAAATATTGTTGCTTTTTTAACCAACCACTTGGCGGCTACCAATGCCTTACAAAAAAAGAAAGTATTGGTTACAGCCGGGCCAACCTATGAAAATATCGACCCGGTTCGATTTATTGGAAATCACAGCAGCGGAAAAATGGGATTTGCCTTGGCAGAAGAGTTTGCAAGGCACGGTGCAGAAGTTACCCTAATTGCCGGCCCTACCGATTTACGCTTGCACGACACCAACATCAGGAGAATTGATGTAACCAATGCCAAAGAAATGTATGAACAAACGGTGAAACATTTCAGCAAAACAAATATTGCCGTAATGAGTGCAGCCGTGGCCGATTACGCTCCCGAAAAAGTAAGCATCACCAAAATAAAAAAGAGCGGTGATGAACTTCACCTCAAGCTCAAAAAAACAAAAGATATTTTAGCAGAGTTGGGTAAACTTAAATCGAAAAAACAAGTATTGGTAGGCTTTGCCTTGGAAACCGATAACGAAATTGAAAATGCCAAGCAAAAGCTTAATAAGAAAAACCTCGACTTTATCGTTTTAAATTCATTAAAACAAAAAGGTGCCGGGTTTAAACACGATACCAATAAAGTAAGTATTATCAGTAAAGATGGTGGCGTAACCCACTACGGATTAAAAGCTAAAACAGAAGTAGCCCATGATATTGTTCAAAAAGTCATCAGTTTATTCCATGCTTAAACGCATTGCATTATGTGCTGTAATGTTATTGGGCACTTTGCTTGCTCATGCGCAGGATGTAAACTGTAAGGTGATTATTTTAGACAATCAAATTCAATTATCGGATAAACGTATTTTTCGTTCCTTAGAACAATCCATTGCCGATTTCGTAAATACCTACAAATGGACGAATGATAAAATTCAACCGAATGAGCGTATTGAATTAACCATTCAATTAATTCCCGACAAATATGATCAGGCCTCTAACTTTTTTGAAGCCAGCGCACAAATTATTTGTCAACGACCGGTTTTTGGCGCCACCTACACTTCAAACACTTTAAATATTTTGGATGAAGATTGGAAGTTTACCTATGCCGAGTTTCAGCGAATGGATTTTAATGAAAACGGTTTTACTACCAACCTCACTTCTCTCATTGGTTTTTATGTGTATTATGCCTTAGGATTAGATTATGATTCATTTGGTCCGCTTGGCGGCACACCATTTTTTAACAAAGCCTTACAAATTGCCAACGCTGCTCAATCAAGCGATGGAAGTAGCGGATGGAAACCATTTACGCGTACCTTACGTACCCGTTACAACTTAATTGAAAATGTATTAAACGAACGTTTTGCCCCGGTGCGTGAGGCGTATTACAAATACCACCGACAAGGTTTGGATTTGATGTACAAAGACCAGGAAACTGCTCGAAAAAATATTTTAGCCAGTTTAGAATTGGTGAAAAAAGTATTCAAAGTTGCGCCAAACACCGCCTTGCTCATTGTGTTTTTTGAAGCCAAAAGCGATGAGTTGGTGAATATTTTTAAAGGTGCCAGCCCAAGCGAAAAATCAAAAGCCATTGAATTGCTCTCCGAAATTAATATTGCCAACTTGAATAAATACGAAAAAATTAGAAGTTGAGAAGGATTTATAAGTACAACAAGCTTCGCTAATTGAAAAGGTTAAAGCTTGAAGTATAAAGGTTAAGTGTTTTAAGTTAACGGTTCAGTATTTTCTACTTTCAAATCGTACTATTTTCGTGGATACTTACACCCCACTTGCTAAAAGTTATTTCCTTTCTTCGTCAGTAACTCAAATTCAAAAGCCAAACTTTCAATCAAGCCTCTGAAATTGTGTTCTTGTCTGTCTTAAACAAGTTTGAGTAATGGAAGCATTAATGATTGATAGTCCGGTATCTTATTCTGTATTATGTATTTTATCTTAGTGCGATGATTTCAATTTTCATATATGGATAGTAAGGCAAAGTAGAAAGTTTTTTGTCTGCATCTTCTTTGTCATTTGCCATTAATACCAAGTATATTCCTGCTATGTCACCTTTTATGTAAGAAGCCAAAAGTGTCCCATTGTCTTCCCATTCTTTAATTATTTCTTGCTCTCTTGGCAATAGTCTCATTCTTGTTTCATTATCTATTCCTTGCAAAAGGATATCAATCATAAATTTATTCATTGTCTGTAAATTTGTTTGCTTACTCTAATCGGTTTTCTGCTTTCCCCGTTTAATTATTTGTCAAAGATATGTTTTCTAAATGTCGTTTAAATTTTCTGTGCCGTGTTTTAGGCTGCCCGCTAACGGTTTCGGGCTTTGCGTTGGTAGGCTTTTGAAACCGAAAACTGTTTGCCGGCACAAAACTAGATACGAAGCACAATCCAGATAACTATCGGGATCATTTAAGCACTGAACCGCCACTTTTGCCAAACGCCTGTTAGCAGCGGTTATTCTTATTCATTAATCTTTCTTTTGCAGAACTGTGTCCAAGTTTCGTTGTTTGGGTGAGAATAAATAATTGGATTTTTACCATAGTAAGTTACATTTTTTAAGCCTATTGCGTCTGCTTTTTCTTTCAACTCTCTTGCGTGAAATGCGTGGTGTGAAGGTATATCTTCAGTATATGGGCTGTAAGGATTTACCACGTTTCTTAATGTATTGTTTATCCAAATTTCAGGGTCATCAGCAGTCATTAATGCCAGCATATCAACTTCTGCTCTATAAGTATCAATTGCAGCTGATTCGTATTGAGCAGTTGAAGAAACTCCATAAATTTTTTGAATATTACCTGTTTCATTAGCCAATATTTGCGACCAAGTTACCCCATAGTCGGTAAAAACATCATTTACCCAACGGTCTTCAATGTTATAGCTTGCTTGTGTTTCCCGAGCAAC
>JBKDBG010000098.1:0-8078 GCA_046314755.1 Bacteroidota bacterium
ATTCATAACCCAATAAAACATTGTTTAACATGGCCCATCCGTAAACGCCACCGCCAGCTCTAATTAAATCCGGCCATGGTTCATCTTCAGGATCGGGAGTGATTAATACGCGGAATTTACCGTTTTTGCTGTTTACCCTGTCAATTACTTTTACAACTCCACCAAAGGTACCAACACTAACAGTGCTCCAACCACTAAATACAATAGCAGGCCAACCGTCAAATTGTATGCGTACTTTCACGTTTTCTTTTAACAAAGGTAAATCTACTGCTTTAACATACAACTCAACAGCCATTTTTGCGTCTGCGGGCATAATGGTTACAATTTCTTCACCATCTTTTATGTTTTCACCCACACCGGTTTTAAGTACTTTAACCACGTATCCGTCTTGAGGTGCACGTATAATGTATAATCCGCTGCGCAGGCTCAGGTTGCTAAATTCAATTTGCATTTTTGAAACATCGGCCTGCGATTCAAACAGTTCGGCAGCCGTTTCATTTAAGGTTGATTCTGCTTTTGAAATTTTATCTAAATATTCAGCTTCAATGCTGTTTAAATCTATTTCAGCATTAATCAATTCTTGTTGGGCGCTATTGAATTTGTTTTCAGCTGCAATCAATTTGGCTTGTGCCTCTTGGCTTTTGTTGGTTCGGTTTTGTAGTTCGGTTAAACTGGCCAACCCTTGTTTGTAAAGTTGTTCCAAACGTTTGTATTGGTCGTCTGCCAAACGCTGGTTTACGCGAGCGGCTTCCAATTCAGCTTTTTCGCCCGCTAATTTAAAACGACTTTGTTTTACTTTATTTCTGGCTTGGGCCAACTTAAATTTTAATCCTACCCTTAACGCTTCAACTTGTTTTTGCAAGGCTCCAATTTTATCGCGTTTAGAGAGTATGGCATCTTGCTTGTTTTTAATTTGACTGTCTGTTCTGGATAATAACTGCGGATCTAAAAACTTTTCTTTTACTTCGGAAATGATTACTAATGTGTCACCGGCTTTTACAAATTGGCCTTCACGTACCACCCACTTTTCAATTCGCCCTGCAATAATGCTAGGCACGGCTTGAGGCCTGTCTTGTGGTGTAAATGGTGTTACTTTTCCATAGCCTTGTATGTTTTGTTGCCAAGGCAAAAACAACATTAAAATCAATATGATTAAGATTCCTGTCATCCACTTACGGATGATTTTAAATTTTTTGGGAGTTTGAATAAGCTGCGATGTATATAGCTTATTCATATTCACATTATTTTTTATATGGTTGTCTGATAGATTTAGCATGTAAATTATACGTTTTGAATAAGCCCTTTACTCATTAATTCATCATAAGATCCTTGTACCATTACTTGGCCATCTTGTAACATAATGATATTGTCACATTTTTCCATAATACTTTTTTCATTGGAAATGATAAGTACGGCACATTTAAAGTCAGCTGATAATATATTTTTGAGAAGATTTTCTTTTTCCTGCTTTTCTGCATTGTAAAAAAACTCGTCAATCACAAGTAACTTAGGTTTCGATACAAAGCTACGTGCTAAAAGTAATTTTTGTTTATTACTTTTAGACAAAAAGGTTCCTCCGGCTTCTAAGTTGGTATAAATGCCTTTATCTAAACCCAATACAAAATCTTTTAATCCCGCTTTTTCAATGGCATCTTCAATATCGCGCAAGTTTATTCCTGCACGCATTAAGGTTATGTTTTCTTCAATGGTTCCTTCAAATATCTCTTGATCGTTGAGGTTGTTTGCGATAATATTTCTAAAGGCATTCAGGTTGATTTGTTTTAACGGATGTCCATTCACTAAAATTCTTCCTTCATATTGTTGTAACATACCCGAAATAATTTTCACCAAGGTACTTTTTCCCGATCCGTTATAACCAAGTATACAAACTTTTTCATGGTTACTTACGGTGAAGTTTACTTTGCTCAGCACTTTTTTGGGCGATCCGGGATAAAAGTAACTTAAATCTCGAGCTTCCAGTGAAAATCGATTATCAATATCTAAATCTTCAAGGTAAATACCGGTGTTTCTTTCAATATCAATATCAGTTACGTGCCCTACTTTATCGGCAGCTGTTATTACATCATATACATTTTCTAAAGTTGAAATGAGTTTCTCTACCGATGATAGTACCAATAAAATGATTACCTCTGCAGCAACAAATTGCCCTAAATTAATTTGTCGTTCAACCACCAAAATCCCTCCTAATACAAGTAATCCCGCGGTAATAAATGTTTTAAATGCAATAATGGCTTTAAATTGTTTAACCAATATTTTAAAGTGACTTTTTCTGTAGGTTAAATAGTTGCTTACCAACTTATCCATTTTGTTAATGGGCAAAGGTGTATCACCGGCTTGTTTAAAGGTAGGCAAGGTTCTGGCCAATTCTTCTATCCAATAGGCCACTTTGTATTTGTATTTGCTTGATTGAATGTCGGTTTCAACAGCTTTTTTCCCGGTAGCAAAAAAAACGAGAACTATAAAAAATGTGATAAATAAACCTAAGAAAATAAATAGTGGATGATAAAATGCGAGTAAGATTAAACCGAATAATATTTGTACACCGGCTGTACTCAAATCAATAAGTATTTTTGGAAGTGATTTTTGAATGGTAAGTATATCAAAAAATCGGTTCATTAATTCGGGTGCATAGGTATTTCCAAGCGCTTCAATTTTTAAACGCGGAATCCGATAAGTAAACTCCATGGCTGCTTTGGCAAAAATGCGTTGCTGCAACACTTCAACCACACTCAATTGCAATACCTGAATCCAACCGCTTGCAATGGTAGCCGCAATTACCAAAAACATTAACACAATTACTGAATTTAAAAACAACCCGCCTGAAATGAGTCCGATAATGGCTTGTATACCCAATGGTAAGGCTAAACTTACCAAACCCATCATAATCGCGTAAAAGTAAATGTAGCTGATATCGTTTTTCTCTTCTTTCAATAATCGGAATACCCTTTGCAACGGAGTAATGTGTGGATGGTCATCATGTCCTAACAAGGAAGGAACCTTAAAACAAGTAAAGAATAACAAATGATCATCATCTATTTTTTGCCATTGGGGTTCATTTGGTACCAAACACGTTTGTTTCAATTCTCCAAAACCAATTAATTTATTGGTTAAGTTGGGTAATGTATCTGAAATTTCTGTTCCGCTTAATTCAACAAGTATATACTCGTTTTTTCCTTTGCCTTTTCTAACAATGGCAGGTTCCCATTGGTTGTCTTTGCACACAAAACCAATTACCGGAAGTTCGGATTGTGGCACCTCATCAATAAAGGAGCTTTTGCTTAAATGATGTACTTGAAAAACTACGCGATAATGCTCTGCAATTTCACTCAATTTTTGTGCAAATTCATCAATTGATTGAATGGGAAGCGGCTCGTATCTCTTATAAAAATTATCTAAAGTAAATGGGTCGTATGCTATTCCGCTATGCTTGAGGAAATGGTTTATGAGTTGAATGAGTTTTTCTATATTCATCTAGCCTAAAACATTAATATTGGTGGTTTTGTTTAAGTGAATTTCAACAATTTTGATTATCAATGCGAAACAAAAATACAAAAACTGATATTAGTCATTGATTAACAAATGCTTAAATTTAGATTTTTTCCAATAGGCAGAATACTTATTTTTGCCACTACCTAAATAGAAAACCCATAATATGACAACCAACTCAATAATTGATACCATCCTTAATAAGGCTGGTGAGTCATTTGTAAACTTAACACCAGCCCAGCTGGTTGAGCATGCAGTAAAAAATGGTGAAGGTGTATTAACCGATACCGGAGCGTTAATGGCTGATACGGGAGAGTTTACCGGTCGTTCGCCTAAAGATAAGTTTTCAGTATGCGATGCGAAAACAGAAAATACAGTATGGTGGGGTGATGTAAATCAAAAATTTGACCCTGAAAAATTTGAAAAACTTTTAAATAAAGTAATCAAACACTACGAAGGAAAGAAAATTTATGTGCGTGATGCTTATGCTTGTGCCGATCCTCGATTTCGTTTAAACATCAGGGTGATTAATGAAACCGCTTACCACAATTTATTTTGTAATAATTTGTTTTTACGCCCTACTCAAGACGAACTAAAAGGTTTTGCTCCTGAGTGGTTAATCCTAAACGCACCAAGCTTTAAAGCAGTTGCCGCTGAAGACGGAACACGTCAACATAATTTTTCCATTATTGATTTCAGCAGAAAAATCATTTTAATTGGCGGTTCAGGTTACACCGGTGAAATGAAAAAAGGAATTTTCACGGTGTTAAATTATATTTTACCTGAAGAAAAAGGTGTTTTATCTATGCACTGCTCTGCCAACATAGGCAAAAATGGCGATACCGCTATTTTCTTCGGTCTTTCAGGTACAGGTAAAACTACATTATCAGCCGACCCTGATCGCAAATTAATTGGGGATGATGAACACGGTTGGGCAGCTGATTCAGTGTTTAATTTTGAAGGTGGTTGCTACGCAAAATGTGTTGACTTAACCTTAGAAAAAGAACCTCAAATTTTTAATGCCATTAAGTTTGGTGCTTTGGCTGAAAATACTCGTTTTTATCCGGGAACAACAACCATTGATTACACCAATATTTCAGTAACTGAAAATACACGTGCCGCTTATCCGATTCATTTAATCGACAATATCGCAGTTCCATCGGTTGGAGGTGCACCTGAAAATATTTTCTTCTTAACGGCTGATGCATTTGGTGTTTTACCTCCAATCTCAAAATTAAATGTTGGCCAGGCTATGTATAGCTTTATTAGCGGTTACACCGCTAAAGTTGCCGGCACCGAAGCCGGAGTTACTGAGCCGCAAGCTACTTTTTCCGCTTGTTTCGGTAAAGCATTTTTACCTTTACATCCGGGCAAATACGCCAAAATGTTAGGCGATAAGTTAAAAGCAAACCCAAACATTAATGTGTGGTTAATCAATACCGGTTGGACAGGTGGTCCTTACGGAGTGGGATCACGCATGAAGTTGGCTTATACGCGTGCTATGATTACGGCTGCATTAAACGGTGATTTGAACAAAGTAGAATTTGAAGCACATCCGGTATTTGGTTATATGATGCCAAAATCTTGTATTAATGTGCCGGCTGAGTTATTAAATCCGCGTAACACTTGGGCAGATAAAAATGCATATGATGCACAAGCCAATAAGTTAGCAAATATGTTCGTGAAAAACTTTGAACAATTTGCTGCAGGTGTTGATGCTGAAATTTTAGCGGCAGCTCCAAAAGCTACACAAAACGCATAAAACAATTTGTTCACAATATGAAAACGGCTGCCATTAGGTGGCCGTTTTTTGTTTATTTTGGATGCATACTGATCCATTAAAATATGACAATTGATTACAACAAAATTTTTAAAGAAGAATTAGCCAAGCTGAATAAAGAACAATTGCATGCGGTGGAAACTACCGAGGGTCCCGTATTGGTAATTGCGGGTCCGGGTACAGGTAAAACGCAAATATTGGCGGCACGTATTGCCAATATCATCAGCATGCATGATAATAAACCTGAAGATGTTTTGTGTTTAACCTACACCGATGCAGGTGCTGTGGAAATGCGCAAACGTTTACTTCAATTTATTGGTCCTGATGCCTATAAAGTGGAGGTACAAACCTTCCATGCGTTTTGTAATATGGTTATTCAGGATAACTTGGATTACTTTGGTTTACGCGGACTCGATGCAATCAGTGAATTGGAGCAAATACAGTATGTGCATCAAATTATTGATGATTTCCCACGCCATCATCCTTTAAAAAGATACACAGGTGAAGTATATTTTGAGCGCCCTCGATTGCTCAAATTGTATGAGCAAATGAAACGTGAAAACTGGACGGCACAATTTATTCAACAACAGGCGAAACTTTACTTGGAAGATATAAAAACCCGTGATAAGTTTATTTATAAAAAAACAACCAAGTATGGTAAGGCGGGTGAGTTAAAACAAAAGGAGTATGATGCGGAGGTGAATAAAATGAATCAGTTGATGGCGGCTGCAGACACTTTCCCTTTGTATCAAGAAATGTTGAAGCGGAATAAACGCTATGATTTTTCGGACATGATTTTGTGGGTGATTGATGCGTTTAAAAATAAGCCGGATTTGCTGAGTCAATATCAAGAAAAATACCAATATTTTCTGGTGGATGAATACCAGGATACAAATGGTGCCCAAAATGAAACTTTATCCTTGCTCATTCAGTATTGGGACAGTCCAAATGTGTTTTGTGTTGGCGATGATGATCAGTCCATTTATAGGTTTCAAGGTGCAAACGTTGAAAACATCATGCATTTCAAACAAACCTATTTAAATCAAGGATTAACACAAATTTCACTGGTTGAAAATTACCGAAGTACACAAGCCATTCTTGATGCCGCAAAAGCATTAATCAGTGGAAATAAATTCCGAATCAACCCTGATAAAACATTACTTGCAAAAGGTGAGGTAAATGCATCAAACCATTTGCTTCCAACGCTTACGGAATTTTATAATACCTACCACGAGGCGGTTGGGATTACCAACCAAATTATGAGCTTACAATCGCAAGGGGTAATGCTTAATGAAATTGCCGTTATATATCGCAAACATGCCCAAGCCGATGATATGATTAAATATTTACAGGCAAAAGGCATACCTGTAAATACCAAAAAGCGGGTTGATGTGTTGCACGAACCTGTAATCAAAAAAATCATACAAATCCTGCGTTATGTGGCAGCCGAGGCGCATAAAGCCAATACAGGAGAGGCGTATATTTATGAGATGTTGCATTTTGATTTTTTCAATATTCCTCCCATTGAAATTGCAAGAATTTCGGTAGAGGTTTCCTCTAAAAATTTTAATGAGCGAAAAACATCTTGGCGTGAAGAAATAAAAAATGCCATTCGAAAAAAGCCTACCGACTTGTTTACTCAAGAGTTAAAACAAGGCAAACAGCTTGCTTACGCATCAAAGGTTATAGAAGGTTGGATTGCTGATGCAGTTAATGTAACCACGCAACAATTGATTGAAAAAATATTGAATGAAAGTGGTTTATTGGCGCAATGTTTAACCGGAAATGATAAGCGTTGGAACATGCAATTGTTGCATACTTTTTTTGACTTTGTAAAAACTGAATGTGCCAAAAAGCCTCGCCTAACTTTAAAGCAATTGGTTGAGTTGATTGATTTGATGCTGAATGAAAAGGTAACCCTATCGGCACAATTAATTGCCTTTACCGAAAACGGTGTAAATTTTTTAACGGCACATGGATCAAAAGGATTGGAGTTTGAATATGTGTTTATGTTAGGATGCAATGCCAAATCATGGGAATCGGCTAAAAATAATATGGACTATAAACTGCCCGATACCATTTTTACGACCGATAAAGATTCCTTACAAGAGGATGAAGCTGCTGAAAGCAGAAGGCTGTTTTATGTAGGCATGACCAGGGCAAAAAAAGAACTCCATATCAGCTATGCAAAGTTGGATAACACCGGAAAAGACCTTGAAAAAAGCCGCTTCGTGGCCGAGCTTGAAAGTAATGCAGGAATCACCTCAAAAGCGGTTTCATTACCTGATGATGGTTTGGTTGAGTTTACCTTACAGGTGCTGCAACCTTTAAAAGTAAATCCGGTTGCTTCCTTATTCGACAATGAATTTGTTGATGAATTATTACAGAAGTATTCGTTAAGTGTAACGCACTTAAATAACTATTTAAAGTGCCCAACGGCATTTTACTTTAATAACCTTATTCGTGTTCCTGCTCCGCTTAGTTCAGCCATGACGTTTGGCAGTGCCGTGCATTATGCTTTAGAAATGTTGTTTCGAAACATGAATGCCCATCCCGATAAACAATTTGCTCCAATTGAAAATGTGGTGAGTGATTTTAAGTGGTACATGAAACGAAATGAAGATTCGTTTATTGAAAGTGAGTATAAACGAAGGGTGGAGTATGGCGAGCAAATTATTCCCGAATATTATCTTAAATACATTGGGCAATGGAATAAAATTACCAGTGTGGAGCGCAGTTACAGAAATGTGGTGATGGAAGGTGTGCCGCTAAATGGTAAGCTGGATAAAAT
>JBKDBG010000099.1:0-8138 GCA_046314755.1 Bacteroidota bacterium
GGGTGGAATCAATCAAAAGACATTATTCCGGAGCTCCGTTCTGGATCCAGCAGTCGATTTTTGTAATGATTGCATCTGACAATTTTGGCGCTCCTAGAGGCATTGCTTTTGCTCCTCCTTGCTGCTTTACCGATACCAGAACCTTGCCATTTAAACTGGTAGCTTTCGCTTTTGCATATGTGCTCAGATCAAGTCCATCGGCCGGAAAGCTTCCTCCGTGACATCCGGCATAGGCACAAGAAGCATTGAATATATCTGCAATTTCTCCTGTATAAGTGGGAGTAGCGCCACTGCAATTTGAATTCGGACTCTCGTCCTTAGCACATGATAAAAACAGGAGGGTACTTAGAAAAAATAAAGCAAGGGTTTTCATGTTTTTTTAGTTTATCACACTATGAGTGACTGGTTATCAATGTTGTATGGAATCTTTGATGGGTGAGAAAATTATTTTTTGCTCATTTCAAATTTATATGACTTATTTCAGGTTGACAAGATGATTTATGGAATATGATTCAAATATCTTAATTAAGAATGAGGCAAACAAATAGTACTCAACTTAAACATCAAAAATTGGCTTTTTGATTGTATTTTTGCAAAAATTTCCAGTAACCTTTCGATTGCTGGCCAAAGATAATCATGACCCATGGATTTTAAAAATTTGATTGCCCACTGCAAGGAATATGGTTTTATTTTTCAGTCAAGTGAAATTTACGACGGACTGAGTGCCGTATATGACTATGGTCCATACGGTGTGGAATTGAAAAACAACATCAAGCAGTACTGGTGGAAATCTATGGTGCAGATGCATGAAAATATTGTGGGTATTGATGCGGCAATTTTTATGCATCCTAAAACTTGGAAAGCCAGCGGACACGTTGATGGTTTCAGCGATCCGATGATTGACAACAAGGATAGCAAAAAGCGTTACCGTGCCGACCAATTGTTGGAAGATAAAATTACTCGTTACGAAAAGGATGGTAAAACCCAAAAGGCTCAACAATTGCAAGAAGCTTTGGATAAAGCTTTGCTTGAAAATGATTTAGGTGAATTAAAAGCATTAATTGAACAACATGAAATTGCTTGCCCAATAAGCGGTACGCGCAATTGGACAGACGTTCGTCAGTTTAATTTAATGTTTAGCACCGAAATGGGTGCCATGGCTGAAGATGCCGATAAAATTTATTTACGCCCCGAAACGGCCCAAGGTATTTTTGTAAACTTTTTAAATGTGCAAAAAACCGGTCGTATGAAAATACCGTTTGGTATTGCCCAAACCGGTAAAGCTTTCCGTAACGAAATTATTGCACGCCAATTTATTATGCGTATGCGTGAATTCGAACAAATGGAAATGCAATTTTTTGTTCGTCCGGGTACACAAAAACAATGGTATGAGTATTGGAAAGAAGCGCGTTTAAAGTGGCATAAAAAATTAGGTTTGGGTGATGCGAATTACCGCTACCACGATCATGTAAAACTGGCTCATTATGCCGATGCCGCAGTGGATATTGAGTTTAACTTTCCATTTGGATTTAAAGAGTTGGAAGGTATTCATTCTCGTACCGATTTCGATTTGAAAAATCACCAGGAATTATCCGGTAAAAAATTACAATATTTTGATGCGGAATTAGATGAAAACGGAAAACCTTACGGCAATTACATTCCTTATGTGGTTGAAACTTCAGTAGGTTTAGACCGTTTGTTTTTATCTGTATTGTGCGCTTCATACAAAGAGGAAGAAGTGGGAGAGGGGGATAAAAAAGATACCCGTGTGGTACTCACATTACCACCGGTATTGGCACCGTTTAAAGTAGCTGTTTTCCCTTTAACTAAAAAAGATGGTTTGCCTGAGGTGGCACGTAAAATTATTGATGATTTAAAATTTGATTACAATTGTTTTTACGAAGAAAAAGATGCCATTGGAAAACGCTACCGCAGACAAGATGCCATTGGTACACCATTTTGTATTACGGTTGATCATGAATCATTAGAAAATCAAACGGTAACCATTCGTTACCGCGATACCATGCAGCAAGAACGAATTCCAATTACACGCATTCGTGAAATTTTAGCTGCCGAAATAAACTGGAGTAAATTATTAGCTTAAACAACCAAAGCCTTTTGTAAATTGCAAAAGGCTTTTTTATTCTTATCCATTATCAATAAAAAAATACTATACGCAGGTATCGGCAGCTTAAGTTTATTGTGCTTAAGCCTTGCCATTTTTTCGGTTGGTTTTTCATCCGTTAAAATTCAAGATTATTTTGTGCTACCTGCCTACATATTAACACAATCAGCAGGTAAGTTCGGCACCTTGGCTATTGTTTTAATCACGGCCTTTTGTTATACCATCCGATTGGAGTTGGTAAAGCAAAAGTGGTACACATTTTTTCGTGCTTTATTTACCCTGTTGGTTTTTATTGGAGTAATGGCATTTGTGAATGAGCATTTAACCAAGCCATTGTTGAAAGAAGTACGCCCCAGTCATTATTACATGTTGCAATCAAGCAACCAAATTCATTTACTTGATTCTTTGTATCATTTAAACAAAGATGAACGTTTAACTTACTTCAACCAATTGGTTGAACAAAACCGAAATTTGTTTGCGCAAATTGATACACGTGTTTTACAGCATTGGGTTGAAGAGGCAGGATTTTCTTTTCCCTCAGGTCATTCATTCAATGCATTTTTATTGGCCACCATTATCGCTTTTAGTTTGCGCAACGCAAGAAATCGTCAATTGCATCAATTTTATTTGTTGCCTTTTGGTTGGGCACTAGGTGTTGCAGTTTCAAGAGTAGCACTTGGCGCACATACCGAAATTGATGTGTGTTTCGGAGCTGCATTGGGTTTTGTGGTGGCTGTGTTATTCATCTATTTCGATACCACCCGAAATATTTTATTTTTTAAAAGATACTAGTATGAAAATATTATACGGAGTTCCGGGAGAAGGAATGGGCCATGCCACACGCAGCAAAGTGGTCATTGAATTTTTGTTGAGTAAGCAACACGATGTGCAAGTGGTGAGCAGTGACAGAGCCTATAAATTTTTACACCAACATTTTGGGAAAAGGGTGCATGAAATAAAAGGATTGCATTTTGCTTATAAAAATGCGCAAATAAGCCGACTCGGAACATTGGTATTGAACCTGAAACACGCTCCTGAAAATTTGTTTCATAATTTTTCGGAGTATTTAATTTTGCACAAACAATTTAAACCTGATTTGGTCATTTCCGATTTTGAATCCTTCAGTTTCACCTTTGCCAAAATGAACCGTATTCCAATGATTAGCATTGACAATATGCAGGTGTTAAACAGGTGTAAGTTGGAAGTGAAAATTCCTTCCGATCAAAAAGATGATTTTGCTTTGGCCAAAGCAATTGTGAAAGCCAAAGTTCCTTTTGCAGAACATTATTTCATAACCTCATTTTTTGATGCTGAAATTACCAAGAAAAATACAAGTTTGGTGCAGCCTATTATACGCGATGCCATCATTCAAGCCAAACCAAGTGAAGGCAAGCATATTTTAATGTATCAAACATCGGCTACGTTTAATGCTGTAAAAACGATTTTAAAACAAATACCCGAATATACTTTTTTGGTTTATGGAATGAATAAACAAGAAACAGATGGCAATATTCAATTTAAACCATTTAGTGAAGAAGGATTTATTCAAGACTTTGCTTCTGCCGCTGCGGTAATTGCTAACGGAGGTTTTTCCTTTATCAGTGAAGCGGTTTATTTGAAAAAGCCGGTGTATGCATTCCCTATTGCCGGTCAGTTTGAACAATGGCTCAATGCTGCGTATATTCAAAAATGCGCATATGGACGTCATTTCACCACCTTAGATGCCGATAGTTTGAAAGCCTTTTTGTTTGATTTACCAAAATTTAAACAATCCCTTCAGCAATACAATCAAGCAGGCAACCAGCGTTTTTTTGAATCATTAAACTATTACTTAGAGCAATTAAATAATTAATGATTATGGATGACATTATCATTTTCATCCCCAACAAATACCTGTAAATTTGCCACATGGAATTAAACAGCTCAGTTGATCCGATTCAAAATAAGGTAGCTAACAGTGGACTTGTTACCATAAACTTGGAAGAGTTTTATGATTCCACCGAACGTATTACACTTGATATCAAGCCTTGGCTTTTTTTGGAAATGATATTAAAAGAAAAGGAGTTTAGAGAATACGTAAAACAGCACAATTGGGAGCAATACCAAAATAAGCTGGTTGTAGTTACCTGTTCGGCTGATGCTATTATCCCTACTTGGGCTTACATGTTAATTGCTGTTCAATTAAAACCATTTGCCAAACGTTATTTCTTTGGAACATTACCACAACTTGAAACGCTATTGTTTCAAGAGGCATTGTCTAATTTGGATATGGAACAATTTCGAGATGCACGTGTGATTGTGAAAGGCTGCAGTGATGTTCCGGTGCCTGTGCAAGCCTACGTTGAAATCACCAATAAATTATTGCCTGTTGCCAAAAGTATCATGTATGGAGAAGCTTGCAGTAATGTTCCTGTGTTTAAAAAGAAATAACGGCTAACGTTTTATTCAATCATTAATTTTTTCGTCATTACACCCTTATTGGTTTCAACTTGTAAAAAGTACAAGCCTTTAGGAAGTTGATTTGCATTTAAAGTTATCTTTTGTGTTTCGGTTGCGTTTGTTTCATTCAACCAAAGTTTTCCTTGTACATCAACCAACGATAAACGAAACAACTTTAAACCCTGATGCAATTCAAGATGTATGTTGTCTTTTACCGGGTTTGGGTAAATATGTATTGATGATGAAATAGAGAATTCATGATTACCTGTGGTACGCAAGCTTAAGGCAACCGCATCTAATGTATTTAATTTACCTGCACCGAAATAGTTGTTGGGTGCTCCATTGGTGTTACGTGTAAAGGTGTCTTTTACAGCCGATGCTTGTAAAATGCTTTTTACTTCATCATAAGTTAGTTTAGGATTTACCTGAAGCATTAAGGCAACAGTTCCGCTTACCAGTGGGGCAGCAAACGAAGTTCCTTCTGCCATTGCATAAGCATAACCTCTGCCGTTGTAAGATACAAAATCGAGTAGCAATGACATGCTCGGCATGCGTGTCATAAAACTGTTATGCGGCATTCCAACATAATATCCGGGTGCCGCAAGTTCCGGCTTTATGCGGCCATCTGCAGTGGGGCCTATGCTCGAAAAAAAAGTGCGTTGTCCTTCTGTAAAGGTTGGTTCTGTAAAATCAATAAGCTGGTTGTTGGCATTATACCAATTTAAATTTCCATTAAATGCACCTACCGTAATTACTTTTTTACAGTTTGCCCCCGACTCTCCTGTGGTGTAATTCATATCACCCATAACAACTTTGGGAAAGCGAACTGAACCAATGCCGGGAATAAATTGCCCATAGTCGGTGTTCCAATTCATACCGCAATTCCAACCGTGTATTTTTCCTGCACTTGCAGCAATGGCCAGTGCTACTTTTAATCTTTGGTGCGCATTGTTTTTATACTTAATCCAAATATGCGGTTTGTTATTGTTGGCATTTGATGGCTCTACCTCAATTTGGTAATACAAAGTATCTGTACCATTAGCGATAAAATAATTTCCGCTTAGGCTAATATTGGTTGGATAAAATGGTGATTGAATTAAGGTGTCTCCTGATGCATTTCTTAATTGTAAAGCCATTGAAAACGATTGATTAGGCTCACCCCAAAAATCAACCATATTTTCCTCTGCTAAATTTTGGGCGTTTAAATAACTATAAACCCATGATTGAAATGCACTAACCGTATAAATGGTATCTGTATTATTAAATTGATGTTCTATGTGCAATAATTTGGCACCTTCATTTCCTGCAGCCACTACCACGTGCAATCCCGAATCAACCAATTGTTCAATACCTTGATCAAGCAAGGTACTGCCATCATGTGGTCCGCATTGATGCCCCCAACTAATATTTACCACAGCCGGTTTCCCTTCGGCCTTTGCAATATCAAAAATATATTTTATGCCATCGAGAATACTGGCAGGTGCAATGGTATAATCACTGTAAAAATCATCGTTTCCGTATTTAAGCGATACCAAAACAAGATCAGCTTCCGGTGCCACTCCGGCAAAACTTTTTACCACTGAACCGGCTGCTGCACCGGCTACTAATGTGCCATGGTTATAGTCGGTTCTATCAGTATTTTGTGCTAAAATGCTGCTTGCATTTTGAAATTCTGTACCATATGAAAATCCATTAGGTGTAGTTCCTGTTTTATTTTGATCCCATACTTTTTTTATACGCAAGTTTCCATCACTTGTTCTAAATGCTGGATGTGTGTAATCAAATCCAATATCAATAATTCCAACGATTACATTTTTTCCGGTATAGGCTCTTGGAAGTTGATAACCTTCGTTGGCTTGTTTGCTTTTAATCAGGTTCCGAGTTGAGTCATCCGAGTTGAGTTTGCCACTCAAAAATGGCGCTTGTACGCTATGGATAAATGATTGTTGCTTTAATAAGGTAAGTTGTTGAGGGGTGACACTAATCGACCAGATATTGCCAATTTTATTGTTAATGCTAATGTGTTGTTTCGCAAGCCATTCTTCAGTTGGCTGGGGTGATTTAGTTTTAATCAACACAGGAAGCTTTGATTGTGCAGATGCATTAAATCCTAGGCTCAATAAGGCGATTGTCCATACAAATAATTTCTTCATTTTTATGAGTGATGTGCTATTATAAGTAAACAACTCATACATGAAGGTTGCATTACAGTAAAATTTTACTTCCTAATTTTAATTAGTTCTTTTCTGCCCGATTGTGTTTCAAGATGGAGGAAATAAATTCCATGTTCAGCAGGCAAAACAATTGTTTTATTAGTTAAGGTATGAGTGATATTCTGCCCTATTAAATTATATAAGCCGGCATGAATTGTTGATTCATCCAAATAAATCAAACCTTCCTTAATCTTATAAAGCGAATTTTCTTCTTGATTAATTTGATGGATACCTGTACTCGGATTATAATATGTAATGTTCATCCACATTGTATCATTGATATTGGTAATGTTAGGATGATAAACTTTAATGCCTATTCTGCTGGTTCCATTAAATCCTTTTGTGTTTACATGATATCTAAAATATACGGTGGTATCATTCACACCGTAATCCGTTACAAAAGTTCCGGTATCGGTAAGTCCTATTCTGCAGTCGCCATTGGCACAAGCATCAAAAGCCCATCGATGGTCTAATGAATCAAAAATAACATCCCATTTCATTTGTTCTCCTGTAAATCCGTGGGTGTAAAAACGAATTTCCGTTTCAGAATACAACAACTCAACCTGACTCTTTAAATGGAGTACTTTGCTTTTAGCAAAACTGAGATGTTGTGACTGAGCAACACCTACAAAAAACAGAAGCGAAAGAAATAGGATGTTTATTTTCATTTTAGTTTTTGATAGCCACCATACTGATTTCAACATTTGCACCCAAAGGTAAACGCGATACTTGTACGGTTTCTCTTGCAGGAAAATTCGCTGTAAAAAAAGAACCGTAAGCCTCGTTAATGGCTGCAAAATTATTTAAGTCGGTACAATAAATCGTTGTTTTAACCACATGGCTAAAATCCATACCTGCCGCGTTTAAGATGGCCAATAAATTTTCCATTACTTTTTTAGTTTCAGCATCAATACTGTGTTGAACCATTTCACCGGTAATGGCGTCTTTAGCAACTTGTCCGCTGGTATAAAGTGTATTCCCAACTAATACTCCGGGGCTGTAAGGCCCAATTGGCGCAGGAGAACCTGCACTTGTAATGATTTTCTTTTCCATGTGTGGAAGGTTGTTATTTTTGTTAGCAAATTTAACACCATTACATGAAGATTCTAGCAACAGGAGCACAAAGATTGATTGAAGAGTTAAAATTGAAGCTTTCATCAGTTGAACACGAATTAACTGAGGTTGAATATACAAAACTTTCACAAACCGATTTAAACGGGTATGATGTGATTTTTGATTTAAACTTTGATGATCACCCGTTTCATTTAAAGTATTACGCATCTTTAAATTGTCCCGTCATCGTTAGTGCCGTTAAAATGCAATTGGCTCAGGCAGTGCATGTTTATCAAGGCAGTATAGCC
>JBKDBG010000100.1:0-5960 GCA_046314755.1 Bacteroidota bacterium
GGATTTTAAAGTAGTAGGTACTGCAAAAGGTATTACTGCTTGCCAAATGGATATTAAAATTAACGGGTTGAAGTGGGAGATGGTAGAAGAGGCTTTAAAACAAGCCAAAGCAGGTCGTTTACATATTATGAACGAAATGAACAAAACCATCAGCAAACCTAATGATGATTACAAACCACATGCTCCACGCATTGAAACCATTATTATTGATAAAGATTTTATTGGTGCAGTAATTGGGCCGGGTGGTAAAGTTATTCAAGGTATTCAAAAAGATACCGGAGCAACGGTAAGCATTACCGAGGTTGGAAATACAGGTGTAGTTGAAGTAGCAGCAACCAATGGAGAAAGCATGCGCAAAGCAGTGGATGCCATTAAAGCAATTGTAGCCGTTCCTGAAGTAGGCAAAGAATACGTAGGTAAAGTAAAATCAATTCTTGATTTTGGTGCATTTGTTGAGTTTATGCCGGGTAAAGATGGTTTGTTACACATTAGTGAAATAAGCTGGAACCGTTTACCAACCATGGAAGGTGTGTTGCAAGTGGGAGAAGAAATAAAAGTGAAGTTGATTGATATTGATAAGAAATCAGGCAAAGTAAAACTTTCACGTAAAGTGTTATTGCCTCGCCCACCGCGTCCTGAAGGTCAGCCTAAAAAAGAGGATTCGGCACCTGAAGCAAACGCATAAGCGTTGAATAATTTTCATAAGAGGCTGCTCCAAAAGGGCAGCCTCTTTTATTTTAGTGCTTTCACCACTATATTCGGTAACCTATTCATGTCGGTTTACAAAATCATTTTAGTTGTTCTGCTTGCTTTGCAGTTGCCTTACACTTCAGCACCATCGGTTGATAGTGTTACTCAACCCAATCGTACGCGATTGTATGCTTTGGCAGGCACCTCTGCTGCGGTTATGTCCGGTACATATTATTATTTGCAAACCGTGTGGTGGAAAGAAAATCAAACCCAGTTTAAGTTTGATAGAGACATGGATTACCGCTATGCCAAAAATTTAGATAAGGCCGGACATTTTTTAGGGGGAGAGGTAACGGCACAATTATTTAAAATGGGTTACAAATGGGCCGGAGTAAATCAATCGAAAGCTTTGTTGTATGCAGGTATTACGGGAACAGCCATACAGGCTATTATTGAAGTAAAAGATGCATATGCGCCTACCTATGGTTTTAGTATTGGTGATTTGGCCGCAGGCAGTGCAGGTAGTTTTTTTCCCTACTTGCAACACAAGGTACCTGCCTTTAATGCCGTACATTTTAAGGTGAGTTATTTTCGACATCACAACTATTACTATGAACAATTTAGGTATGCGCAATTAATTGATGATTACATGAACCAAACGTATTGGGTTTCGGTGGCAGTAAATGATTGGCTGCCTAAAGCCAGCAAGGCCGAAAAATTATGGCCCGATTTTTTAACGCTTACTTTTGGTTGGGGTGTTGATGAAACTTTAAATTGGTATTACAAAGGCGTGAATATTGAACAAAATAAAGGCAAAGGAAACTTTGAATATTATGCAAGCATTGATGTGGATTGGCGAAAAATTATTAAACAAAACACCACATTTAAACGTGCTTTAACTTACTCTTTAAATCTAGTGAAATTACCTTTGCCGGCTGTTCGTTTTGCTCCTACGTTTAAAGGATACACTTGGTTTTTGTAAACATAAAAAAAGCACCCGAAGGTGCTTTTCAATTCATTTATTTTTAGTGTTTGTGATCACCGTGGTCGTGGTCATGGTCATGACCTTCAGCAGCACCGGCTTCAGCACTGTCACTTCCTATTTGCGATTGAATAGCAGATTCCAATGAATCCATTGCGGCTTGATCATTCGCCATGGTGCTGTCAACAGCTGCTTGTTCTTGTGCGCTTAAATCTGTTTTTGGCGCATCGTTACCGCATGATACAAGTACTAAACCTGCAGCAGCAATACATAAAGTTAAAGTTAGTTTTTTCATGTTGATGTTATTTCAAAGTTGTTCGAAGCTAATAAAAAAAATGTTTACCTCAATACAAAGTTTTGACCCAAGTAAACCTTACGTACCATTTCATCATCGGCCAGCTCTTGCGCGGTGCCGGCTTTTAGTATTTTACCTTCAAACAATAAATACGCCCTATCCACAATGCTTAATGTTTCATGCACGTTATGGTCGGTTATTAAAATGCCAATATTTTTATGTTTGAGTTTGGCTACAATTTGCTGAATATCTTCTACAGCAATCGGGTCGATACCGGCAAAAGGTTCGTCTAACAATACAAACTTCGGGTTTACTGCAAGCGCTCTTGCAATTTCGCAACGCCTGCGTTCGCCTCCGCTCAATACATTACCCGGACTTTTTCTTACCCTGTTCAAGCCAAATTCTTCCAACAACTCCTCCAACTTTTCGTTTTGTTCAGTCTTGTTTAAAGTAGTCATTTCCAACACCGATTTAATATTATCCTCTACACTTAATGTTCTAAAAATAGAAGCTTCCTGGGGCAAATAACCTAAACCTTTTTGTGCGCGTTTGTACATGGGCAAAGGCGTAATGTCTTCTTGGTCTAACATCACCCTTCCTTCATCAGGTTTTACCAAACCAACAGTCATGTAAAAAGTTGTGGTTTTACCTGCACCGTTTGGTCCAAGCAAGCCCACACACTCACCTTGTTTCACTTCAATAGAAACATTGTTTACTACCGTGCGTTTGCGGTAGCGTTTAACCAGGTTGTGTGAAGATAAAATCATGTGTGCAAGTTAATTGAAATCGTAAATTCTTTTATGATGGAATACAAAATAATCTGCATAAATCGCACCAATGTTTAAGATAGCGCATGAATATTTATCATTCAATATGTTTTATGCCGCCCCTACAGGGCTTTAAGTTTGGTGGTTAATTATGGCTTTTAAAATAAGCAATCAGCCACTTCGAGTGACCTGATGGGAACATCAGGTTGTATCGAGAAGGGGATTAGGATAGAATAAATAAAAACATCACAACCTCCACCTTTTGATATGCGCACAAACGCATATGCTTGCATGAAGTACTTTTTACAATCAGCCGCGTAAATAATTGGCTGAGATAAGGAAATCTTGGATATGAAGAAGAGTAAAACTTGAAGATTAATACGCCCTAGCCGTATTGCCTTCCATAAAGTTGATGAATGCTTTATTCACCACTTTATTACCTCCCGGTGTTGGATAATTACCGCTAAAGTACCAGTCACCTGCATGGTTCGGACAAGCCACATGCAAGTTTTCAATGCTTTGATAAATTACCGATACTTCTGCATCTAAATCAGCAGGACGTATAATTTCGGCTACCTTCTCACTAATCTGGTCATCGGTAAATAAATCATACAATTCTTTTAAATAATTTACTACCTCTTCTTTGGGTTTATGTTCTTGTGCTTTGCATTTGGCATACACTTCATCCAATTTGTGTTCTAACTGATGTTGCCTGAGCAAGGCAAGCATGGCCTGGAAAGCCACAAAATCTTTCAGCCTGCTCATGTCAATACCATAACAATCAGGGTAGCGAATTTGCGGAGCGGATGAAACGATAACAATACGTTTTGGATGCAAGCGATCTAATATGCGCAATATACTCGTGCGTAAAGTGGTGCCTCTTACAATACTGTCATCAATCACCACCAACGTGTCTTTTTGATTTTTCACCAAACCATACGTAACATCATACACGTGCGCCACCATGTCTTCGCGGTGTTCATCATCGGTAATAAATGTACGTAACTTCACATCCTTCACCGCCATTTTTTCCCTGCGTGGTTTTAAACTTAAAATGGCTTTCAGTTTTTCCATATCAGGTTGCGGGCCAAGCTCCAGTATTTTTTGTGCTTTGTATTCGGTTAAGTAATCATGTATACCGTCAATCATTCCGTAAAATGCGGTTGCAGCTGTATTCGGGATGTAACTCCAAACGGTATTTTCTAAATCGTGGCTGATGCTTTTTAATACTTTCTCACTCAACAACCAACCTAGTTTTTTACGTTCGATATAAATGTCTTTGTCATTTCCTCTCGAAAAATAAATACGCTCAAACGAACAAGGTGTTGGTGTTAACTCAGGTAAAATACTTACCTCATTATACGTGCCGTCTTTTTTAATGATTAGCGCATGGCCGGGTTTAAGTTCTTTTATTTTGGTGATGCCCACATTAAATCCGGTTTGAATAGCAGGACGTTCGCTGGTGGCTACAATCACTTCTTCATCGGCATAATAAAAACATGGCCTTATGCCCGAAGGATCGCGTAAAATAAACGAATCGCCATTGCCCACCATTCCGGTTAATACATATCCGCCATCCACTTCTTTCATGGCACGCACTAAAATGCGTTCAATATCTAAATGTTTGCTGATGAGTTCGGTAATTTCACGGTTGCTTTTTCCGTCCAATTTATATTCATCAAACAAGCGTTGGTTTTCTTCATCCAAAAAGTGACCAATTTTTTCCAACATGGTTACCGTATCGGCTTTTTCACGCGGATGTTGTCCCAGTTCAATCAATAAATCAAACAACTCATCTACGTTGGTCATGTTAAAGTTGCCGGCCAACAATAAGTTACGGGTCATCCAATTGTTTTGGCGTAAAAACGGATGGCACAAATCTTCCGAGCTGCTTCCATAGGTGCCGTAACGCAAATGGCCTAAATACACTTCACCCACAAAAGGCACTTCTTTTTTCATAAAATCAGCATCCTTCAGTTGTTCTTTATTGGCCGTTTCCGATATTTTTTTACCTATTTTACTGAATATTTCTGCAATGGCTCCGCTGCCGCTTTCTCTTTTGCGAAAAATGTATTTGTTGCCCGGTTGCACATCCAACTTAATCACCCCCACACCGGCACCATCTTGTCCGCGGTTGTGTTGTTTTTGCATGAGCAGGTTAAGCTTTTTCAGCCCGAACAAACTGCTTCCATACTTTTCCTGATAAAATGATAGTGGTTTTAGTAATCGGATGAATGCTATGCCGCATTCGTGTTGAATTGCATCACTCATAATTGAAATGGAGTGGCAAATTTAAACTTAAAATTGAGTTCAGGAAATGTGATGTAAATTATTGTTTCAGGATTGTTGTAAACCCTTACACAACTTGCTTTTGCGCTTTAATTTATTTTTGTTGAAGCCCACTTCAACCATTTGTCCTTACCTTATTTTTTACTCTCGGCAATGGCCATATCCAACACTTGTATAAACGCATCGGGAGCTTTATAGCCCGGGTCGTAAAACAAGGTCATTTTTTTTGGAAAAATATAATACGTGGTTGGAAATCCTGTTGAGTTACCTTGCGTAAGCATGGCATACAATTCTTGCGGAGTAAACGTTTTTTCGCCAACGGTGTAAGTAACGCCTTGTATTTCAGGGTTAAATTTGATGGGAACAAAATGCTCGTTAATTTTTTTGATTACATCGGCATTCGTGTAAGTATCACGGTCCATTTTTTTTCACCAACCGCACCAATCCGTGTAGGCATCAACCAAAACAATTTTGCCTTCTTTTACGGCTTTGGCATAACCTTCATTCCACCCGTACCACTTTAACTCTGCTTTGGCCGGGGTAGTTTGTTGGGCAGGCTTTAACGCCAATAGAGCCATTAATGGCAATAAACATAAGGTGTAAATAATCAGGTGCTTTTTCATGTTTACAGATTTGTGCATCAATGTACTTGCAACAATTGTTCCGAAATTACAACATCAACCACGTATCACCAAATGGAATATTTTCGTTAGCACTTAGCATGGATATTATGCCGTGCCTAAACGGTTTTAACCAAATAGTTTATTACATTCGCCTTGTTAATTACCTATGAATACTGAGTTTCATATCATATTGCAAAAGTTGGATGAGTTTGTACGCAAGTATTACAAAAACCGATTATTACATTGGTCCATTCAATTAGCCCTGGTGGTATTACTGGCTTTTTTATTTGTGTTGGTTTTCGAGTATTTCGGAC
>JBKDBG010000101.1:0-21208 GCA_046314755.1 Bacteroidota bacterium
GCCAAACAAGAAGGCCATAAGGTGTTGATTTTTTCCCAGTTTGTTAAACAGTTGGATTTGTACAAATCATGGTTTAATGAAAAAGGTTGGGAATATTGTTACCTCGATGGCAGTTTATGCACTGAGCAACGCCAGCGTGAGGTTGCAAAATTTCAACAGGGCAAAATCAATTATTTTTTAATTTCATTAAAAGCCGGTGGCGTTGGCTTAAATTTAACCGAGGCTGATTATGTGTTTATTCTTGACCCATGGTGGAACCCGGCCGTTGAACAACAAGCCATTGACCGCTCGCACCGGATAGGTCAAACCAAAACAGTATTTACTTATAAATTTATTACCAAAGACACGGTTGAAGAGAAAATTTTAGCGCTTCAACAAAAGAAAAAAGACCTTGCAAATAGCATTATAACAACCGAAGAAAGTTTTATTAAAACCATTGATGTTGATGAGATTATTGATTTGCTCTCTTAACCAATCCAATCAACTCAATTTCTGAGATTTGTTACTAATGGACTGAATGCTATTTGCATTAAAATTTTATGCATAATATTGCACTAATAGGCCTGTAAAGAAATTAAAACTTAAATCACGTAAAAATGGCAGATTCATCTACTCAAAAAGCATCATCACAACACATGAATAAAAGAGATTTATTACAAAAAAAACGCGAGGAATCTTTATTAGGAGGCGGACAAGCCCGTATAGATGCACAACATAAAAAAGGAAAGCTTACAGCCCGTGAGCGTATCCACTTTTTACTTGACGAGGGTACTTTTGAAGAAATTGGGGCCTTTGTTACCCACCGAAGCAAAGACTTTGGTATGGAAAAACAACAAATTTTAGGTGATGGAGTAGTTACCGGTTACGGTTACATCAACGGTCGATTGGTATATGTATTTTCTCAAGATTTTACCGTGTTTGGTGGTTCGTTGAGTGAAACTCATGCTGAAAAAATTTGCAAGCTCATGGATTTGGCCATGAAAAACGGAGCACCCGTAATTGGATTAAATGATTCAGGCGGAGCAAGGATTCAAGAAGGGGTTGTTTCATTAGGCGGTTATGCAGATATTTTTTATCGAAATACCTTAGCAAGCGGTGTTGTTCCGCAAATATCGGCTATTCTGGGACCATGCGCAGGAGGTGCGGTTTACAGCCCGGCTATTACCGATTTTATCATGATGGTTGAAAACACTTCGTACATGTTTGTAACAGGACCAAATGTGGTGAAAACGGTTACACATGAAGAAGTATCCTCAGAAGAATTGGGCGGTGCATCAGTACATTCCAGCAAAAGCGGGGTGGCACATTTTACTGCTTCCAATGAAATTGATTGTTTACAACAACTTAGAAAATTATTAAGCTACATCCCTCAAAATTGCGAGGAACAATCACCTGCCATTACTTATGAAGCAAGTAATGAGTTACGTGAAGGATTAAAAAATATTGTTCCGGAAAATCCGAATCAACCTTATGATATGCGTGAGGTAATTGAACAAATTGCCGATGAAGGTTCGTTTTATGAAGTCCATAAAAATTATGCAGAGAATATTGTAGTAGGTTTCGCTCGCCTTGCAGGAAAAAGTATTGGTATAGTTGGTAATCAGCCTTCACAATTAGCCGGATGTTTAGATATTCATGCTTCGCAAAAAGGTGCACGTTTTGTGAGATTTTGTGATGCCTTTAATATTCCATTGTTGGTATTTGAAGATGTGCCTGGATTTTTACCGGGTACCGATCAAGAATGGAACGGTATTATTACAAATGGAGCAAAATTATTGTATGCATTTTGTGAAGCCACAGTGCCACGCGTTACTGTGATTACACGTAAAGCTTATGGTGGTGCATATGATGTAATGAACAGCAAACATATTGGTTGCGATGTTAATTTTGCATGGCCAACGGCAGAAATTGCTGTAATGGGTGCAAAAGGTGCAGCAGAAATTATTTTCAAAAAAGAAATTGATAACGCGGCCGACCAAGCGGCCGAGCTAGCTGCTAAAGAAAAGGAGTACGGTGATTTATTTGCAAATCCATACCGTGCAGCTGAAAGAGGTTTTATTGATGAAGTAATTTTCCCGGAAGAAACACGTTTGAAAGTAATCAAGGCTTTTAAAATGCTTGAAAATAAAGTAGCTAATCTACCACGCAAAAAACATGGAAACATTCCTTTATAATAACCAACCACGTGCCATTTTACGTGTATGTTTAATGACGATTTTCTGTTTAATATTAAACGGAAAACTGCATGCTTCCGAACAAGAACAACGTATTCAATCAAACATCACCAATGTAACGGTATTTTTAAACCAAGCCCAAGTTACACGTGTGGCGAAGGTGAATGTACAAGCCGGTGTTACACAAATCATTTTCGATAGGGTATCACCATTTATCAATCTAAACAGCATACAAGTTAAAACAGAAAGTAATTTAACTTTACTTTCCGTTTCACAACGCAATAACTATTTACTTACTGATGATAAACCGAAATTCATTCTGGATTTGGAAGATACCCTGCAATCGGTTCAACAACAAATTGCAATCTTAAACATTAGGGTTGAAGCCTTATTAACGGAAAAAGAGGTTTTGTTATCGAATAAAAATATTGGAGGAGAAAACTCTGGTGTGAAGGTGGAAGACCTGGAAGATGCGTTAACATTATTTAGAAAACGTACCCAAGAAATTGGAGAAGAATTATTACGCTTAAAAGAAACGATTGGTAAGCTTACTGGCATTAAGAATAAACTTCAAGCACAACTTGATGGTTATCTCAACAACCAAAACAGCACGGTTGAAATTGTGGTAACTGTTAAAGCCATCACACCAATTAATCAAACCAAAATTGAATGGACCTATTTAGTAGGTAATGCGAGTTGGCGACCATTTTACGACATCAGGGTAAAGGATACCAAAAGTCCGTTGCAGTTGGTTTCTAAAGCTTACATTACCCAATCAACCGGTGAAGATTGGAAGAACGTTGTGCTGAAACTAAGCACTGCTAATCCAAATGAAAGTGGGACAAAGCCTGAATTAAATACGAGTCAACTTTACTTTAGACAAGGGTATTTTGACCGACAAGATAAATTGGAAGAAGTAAGAATCATGCGCAAAAGGCCATTGGTTTCATCAAAAGCAGAATCGGATCTGAATGCCGAACCAAGTGCTCCGGAATTATCTTATCACATTAATCAAGCGGTCGTTAATCAAGCTACTGCCAATATTGAATTTACGGTTACGTCTGCCTACACTATACCAAGTGACAATAATCCAAACCAAGTTGATTTAACCGTGAATAACTTAAATGCAACTTATTCATACGGTGCAGTACCTAAACTTGATAAAGATGCATTTGTAACTGCCAAGGTTTCGGGCAATGATTTAATCAACCAAATTAGCGGTGAGGCCAATGTTTACTTCGATGGAATTTACACCGGTAAAACATTTATTAACGGCACGGTAAGCGACTCTCTAACCCTATCACTGGGAAGAGATAAACGCATACAAATTCAACGTGTACAACTCAAAGACTTTAGTTCGAAAAGCCTTACAGGATCAACAAAACGAGAACTAAACACTTGGGAAATCACCTTGCGCAACACACGTAAAGAGCCTATCACAATTGAAGTGGAAGATCAAATTCCCGTGAGTACCGATAAAGAAATTGAAGTTAAATTATTGAATAACGGTAATGCCATTGTTGATGAAAATACCGGAAAGCTAAAATGGTTCATCACTTTAGAGGCTGAAAAATCACAAACATTAAGATTTAGCTTTGAAGTAAAATATCCCAAGGATAAATTCATCAATGCCTATTAATGCTTAACGTTTAACATCTAATCATCAATGGGAATTAAATCAATTCTAGCCAAACCATTTGCAGCCTACATCGCATCGAAGGTTCATCAAGAAGCGGCAAATGCATTACGCGACCAAGAACAAACCTTTCGCTACCTGATGCAAAAGGTGGCTCAAACGAAATTTGGAAAAGACCACGGACTCACTGCCGATACAACCTATGAAACCTTTAAACAAAATGTTCCGGTAAGAGATTATGAAGGGTTAAAATCTTATTTCAATCGAGTTGTTGACGGAGAACAAGATGTGCTTTGGCCGGGTAAGCCAATTTATTTTGCAAAAACGAGTGGCACTACTTCAGGTGTAAAATATATTCCTATAACTAAAGAGTCTATTCCCTATCATATCAACTCTGCTCGAAATGCTTTGCTTTGTTACATTGCAGAAACAGGCAATGCAAGATTTGTTGACGGAAACTTAATTTTCCTTTCGGGAAGTCCTGAATTAGAAACCAAAAATGGAATTTTTACCGGTAGGCTAAGTGGTATTGTAAATCACCATGTACCTCAATACTTGCGTAAAAACCAAATGCCCTCCTACCCTACCAATTGTATTGAAGATTGGGAAGAAAAAGTAGAGGCGATTGTAGAAGAAACCTTCTATAAGAATATGACCCTGATTAGCGGTATTCCACCTTGGGTGCAAATGTATTTTGATAAATTATCGGAAAAAGCGGGAGGCAAAACCATTGGAGAACTATTTAAAAACTTTTCGCTGTTTGTATATGGTGGCGTAAACTTTGAACCCTACCGTGCCAAAATTGAAAAAAGTATTGGCCGAAAAATTGACACCATTGAAACCTATCCGGCCAGTGAAGGGTTTTTTGCTTATCAAAACAAACAAAATGATTCATCCTTATTGCTGTTAACCAACAACAAGATATTTTATGAGTTTATTGCAGTAGATGATTTTTTCAAAGAAAATCCTAAACGAATTTCATTAAGTGAAGTTGAACTCAACAAAAACTATGTACTGATATTAAACACCAATGCGGGTTTGTGGGGATACAACATTGGAGATACCATCAAATTTGTTTCTAAAAATCCGTATAAAGTATTAGTAACCGGAAGAGTAAAACATTACATCTCTGCATTTGGTGAACATGTAATTGGTGAAGAAGTAGAATTTGCCTTGATGCAAACAGCTATGAAATATAAACTTGAAGTGATTGAATTTACCGTTGCACCTCAAGTTAATCCAAGCAATGGTTTACCTTATCATGAGTGGTTTGTTGAGTTTGCTTCTGCTCCTCAAAATGTAACCGAATTTGCATTAGAAGTAGATGAAGTATTAAGAAAGAAAAATATTTATTACGATGATTTAATTAGCGGTGGAATATTAAGACCGCTTGTATTAAATGCTGTTCCTAAAAACACCTTTATTCAATACATGAAAAATGAAGGTAAATTGGGAGGGCAAAATAAAGTTCCGCGTTTAAGCAATGACCGTAAAATTGCCGATGCACTTCAATTATTGATAAAGAATTAATCATGTCGACAAGAAAAAAACTGGCCATACTAGGCAGTACAGGATCAATAGGAACACAAGCACTAGAAATTGTACGTGAACAAGCCGATAAATTAGAAGTTGAAGTATTAACCGGAAACAGCAATGCCGAATTGCTCATTCAACAAGCTTTGGAGTTTAATCCGAATCACGTCATCATTGCTGATCAATCAAAATATAAACAAGTGAAAGAAGCACTTGCAGCGACTGATTGTAAAGTATATGCAGGCAGCGATGCCATTAGCCAAATTATGGATGTAACTTCTGCCGATACCGTTTTAACGGCAATGGTAGGTTACAGTGGTTTATTACCAACTATTAAAGCCATTCAAAATAAAAAACGAATTGCATTAGCCAATAAAGAAACCTTGGTGGTAGCCGGAGAGTTGATTACGCATTTGTGTAATGAACATCATGTAGATATTATTCCGGTTGACTCAGAACACTCGGCCATCTTTCAATGTTTGGTTGGTGAAGATTTAAATTGTATTGACAAAGTAATTTTAACCGCATCAGGTGGCCCTTTTAGAGGCAAAAAACAACAGGAGTTAGCAGAAGTTACCAAAGCGCAAGCGTTAAAACATCCCAATTGGAGCATGGGTGCGAAAATCACCATCGACTCGGCAACGCTTATGAACAAAGGACTTGAAGTGATAGAAGCAAAATGGCTTTTTGGCTTAAACAACAATCAAATAGATGTTGTCGTGCATCCTCAAAGTATTATTCATAGCATGGTTGAATTTAACGATGGAAGTATAAAAGCGCAGATGGGATTACCGGACATGAAACTTCCTATTCATTATGCTTTCTTTTACCCGCAACGCATTCAAACCACTTTTCCAAGGTTAAGTTTTAAGCAATATCCGCAACTCACATTTGAAGAACCGGATACAACCACATTCCGTAATTTAGGATTGGCATTTGAGGCTTTAAAACAAGGTGGCAATATGGCATGTATTTTAAATGCAGCCAATGAAATTAGTGTTCAAGCATTCCTGCAAGACAAAATTTCATTTTTAGGTATTGCCGAACTTAATGAAAAGTGCATGCAGAAAATCAGCTACATTAAACATCCAACCTTGGAAGACTATATAAAAACCGATACCGAAACCAGAAAACTGGCCGAATCTTTGGTATCTTAAGTTATTACATGAATAAAACCTATTTTTGCTCAACACTTTAAAAACAATTAATATAAACTATGCAGGGATTAATAATGGCCGCCCAACTAATTGCCGGAATTTCTATACTCGTTATTTTGCATGAGCTCGGACATTTTTGGGCCGCACGTGCATTCGGAATTAAGGTTGAAAAATTCTATTTATTCTTTGATGCTTGGGGGGTAAAACTTTTTAGTTTTAAAAAAGGTGATACCGAATATGGCATTGGCTGGCTTCCATTAGGTGGCTATGTAAAAATTGCCGGTATGATTGATGAGAGCATGGATACGGAGCAATTGGCCAAACCGGCCGAACCATGGGAATTTAGGAGCAAACCGGCTTGGCAACGATTAATCGTAATGATTGGTGGTGTAGTAATGAACATCATTGCAGGAGTGGTAATATTTGCTATGATTACCTACACTTACGGTGAAAAGTTTACACGTAACGATTCTTTAAAACATGGTATAGTTGCATCTGAATTGGCGCAAGAAGCAGGATTTAAGAATGGAGATAAAATAATTTCAGTAAACAGTAAGCCCGTGGTTTATTTCGAAGATGCATTCAGCAGTGAAGAACTTTTAGCAGAAAAAACAACTTACATTGTTCAAAGAAATGGTGCTGATACTGCCATTATTTTGCCTTCTGATTTTACCAAAAAATTTACCTCTTCCAACAAAGCTGAGTTTATCTCTCCACGTTTTGAGTTTGTTGTTGATGAAACCATCAGCGGCTATCCGGCTGAAAAAGGTGGCGTTCAAAAAGGAGATTTATTTATTGGTATTGACTCTACACCCGTTCCATATTTTGATGTTTTTCAACAAACATTAAAAACTAAAGCCGGTAAACAAGCTGCATTTTCAGTATTGAGAGCCAACGATACCATTCAATTAAATATTGATGTCACTTCTGATGGTAAAATTGGCATTGCGCCTATGCCGTTAGGTATTACATATGATTCCATTCAATACGGATTCTTTCAATCATTCCCGGCAGGTTGGAATAAAGCTGTTGAAACCATTAGTGTACAAATAAAAGGTTGGGGTAAAATTTTCAGTGGCGATATTCCGGCAAATAAAGCGGTTCAAGGGCCAATTGGTATTGCTAAGTTTTATGGCGGAGAGTGGATATGGAGCAGATTTTGGTTGTTTACAGCACTTATTTCTCTTGGCTTAGCGTTTATGAATATCTTGCCAATTCCTGCTCTGGATGGTGGTCATGTGGTTTTACTACTTATTGAAATGGTTACCGGAAAACCTATAAGTACAAAAGCCATGGAACGCATACAAACTGTTGGCATGGTAATTTTGCTCACATTAATGGTACTCATCTTCGGTAATGATTTAATCGGGTTGTTCAATAAATAACATGAAAATACTACGCGCGCTATTAGCAATTTGCCTCTTTGTACAGTTTGTAAATGCTCAAACCGACACTACTAAATCTAATATCAAATTATTGTTGGTGCCCTATCCTTCTATGATGTACTTTAGTGATGCCGATGCTGATATTGCACGTTATAGTAATGCCAATGAACCGAAAGTAAGAAACACCATCAGACAACAAGTTGAAAGCAATTTATACCACCAACTTTCAGCAGCATTTGATGTGGTGAGTTTGGTTTCGGCAACTTCGTTAAATGGTGAAGAAGATTTGAAAAAAATTTATGCAGCAACCTCATATTATTTAGTAAACGGCAAAAAAAATAAAGACAAAAGAAGCAGTACTTTATTCCGCAAAAAGGATAAAAAAGAGAAGGTTGTGGTTACGGATACATCAACTATGGTGGCCCAAATACAAGATCCAAATCTTTATACGGCATTGTATCAAAAACACAAACACAATTACTTGGTATATATTTCTCAATTTGAAATTAATACAGGAAATAAAAACACCATTGAATGGTTAAAACAACAGTATACCAGGGAATATGTTATTCATTACAATGTTTGGGATAATACCGGAAAACTGGTTTTAGCTGAAACGCTTACATTAGAAGCAGAAGGCGAAAACCAACTTCAAACCATTAATGAAAAATACCTGCGGGTAATGGCCGAAAAAGTAAAAGAAGTTTTTAAAAGTAGTTTAACTCCATGATTAAATTAGGGGATAAGGTTCGATTTGTAAATGAACATTTAGAGGGGATTGTTACGCGTATTGATGGAAAATCAGCCGGTGTTACAATTGAAGATGATTTTGAAATCCCTGTACTTTTAAGTGAAGTCGTAAAAATATCAACGGCAGAATCCACTTCAACAGATAAAAAAGATACAAAAGTTACCAGCAAAACTCAATTCGTTAAAGTTTACAGCGGTTACCATATCGCATTTGAACGTTTTGGTGAATTTGATTTGGAATTAAAATTTCATAATAGTGAATCAGATTTTGCAGGGTTAGCCTACTATGAAAATAATAGGCTGGTAGAGATGTTTTCGGTTGAGCAAGAAAACAACATCACACTTGGTAAATTTAAACTGAACGACTTTAATGCTTGGCCGGAATTTAGGTTTATCATCACGCCTATTCAACAAAAATATATAAACCCGCAACAGCCTTTGGTTGAAAAAAACTTAAAGTTTAATGCGAAAAACTTTCATGCCGGTTTTAAACAATGCTACTTTCTTGGTAAACAAGCATACACTTTCCGCTTAGATGATGAGATCACTTCAGATGCTTTAAAAGCATTGAAGGAAAAAGATTTTGGCGTTTCAGTAACCAAAATAAAAGCTCCCAATTTCAGTTTTGAAAAAAACGTATTGGATATACATGCTGATAAACTTGGAGTCAATAAATCATCAACGGCAAACGAAATTTTAGATACACAGCTTAAAACAGCAAATCAATTTATTGAAACAGCTTTGGTTAAAGGATGGAAAGAAATTACCATCATTCATGGGGTGGGTAACTTATATCTAAAAAGAAAACTGCACGAGCAACTAAAGTCACGCAAAGAGAGTATCAAAAATTTTAGTGATGCCGACCCGCTAATTTATGGTGGTGGTGCAACCGTGATTAGTTTACGATAATAACTTTTGACGAAGCATAAACTCCAATTGATCATTGCTTCTCGAGAGTTTTTCCGTTAAATCGATTTCGCCTAAGCGCTTTTCGTAATGGCTATAGGCTTCCTTAATTGTTTTATCTAACTCTTCCTCACTCCAAGGCTTGCTTAAGTAGTAATGAATTTTGCCCAAGTTTACGGCCTCTATTAACGCATTGATGTCGGTATATCCGGTTAATAATATGCGCATTGGCAGCGGATGATTTTCTTTAATGGAGTGCAAAAACTCAACACCCGTCATATTAGGCATACGTTGATCAGTGATGATAATGGCAATGTCCGGTTGTTCATCTAATATTTTGATTGCATCAGCCGCACTAATGGCAGTAATAACGTCATACTTAAGCCTAAAAGTGGCTTTAAACGAGAACAGGTTGTTCTCTTCATCGTCAACATAAAGTACTTTAATTTTTGATGCTTCTTCCATCACTTTTGAAATAAATTGAGGGTTATTGAAATAAATTGTATTTTTAATATACTTGTCAAATCAAATTTAGATATCTTTACATTTAGGAACAAACTTCAATCCCTAAAAGAATTAACACACTAATGTCAGAACTCGCGCAATTTGTAAAGTTTTTGAGTCACACCAACACAAATACTCATCAAATCTTTAGACTTAAACTTAAAAACATTGAAGAAATTAATACATTAAAAGAAATTAATTCTGAGTATCCTCAAATCACTTTTGAAACCAATTCGTTTTTTCATCAACTTACTGAACTTATAAAAGCAAAAAATCCTTCAAACTCAACTGATAAAAGCTTCATTGAAAAAGAGCTCAACACGATAACAAACGACACCCCCCTCGAACTTTTAGGTACGTTTATATATTATCCTTGGCGAAACACCTTACTGTTAGTATTAGATGAAGAGGATTTTATAGCGGTGAGAACTACTCGTAATAAGCTAAAAATAACACATAATGAACAGGAGAATTTAAGACAAAAAACCATTGGGGTAGTTGGCTTATCAGTAGGTCAATCGGTTGCATTAACGTTGGCAATGGAACGCCTTTGCGGCACTATTAAAATTGCAGATTTTGATACTTTAGACTTAAGCAATCTCAATAGAATTAGAAGTAGCGTTTTACATATTAACTTGCCTAAAACAACAATTGCAGCAAGAGAAATATTAGAGCTGGATCCGTATCTAAAAGTTGAAGTATTTGAAAATGGACTAAACACAAGCAACTTGGATAACTTTTTACAAAATTTAGATTTGTTCGTGGAAGTTTGTGACAGTGTTTCTGTGAAACTAAACAGCAGAATCGCAGCTAAAAAAATGAAAATTCCTGTAGTGATGGATACGAATGATAGAGGAATGATTGATATTGAAAGGTTTGATTTAGAACCGGAAAGGCCAATTCTGCATGGCTTAATTTCAAACGAAGAGATTGAGCATGTAGAAACGCTTTCCCCATTGGAAAGAATTGACCTGATAAAAAAATTAGTTTCCTTTGAAAACACTTCTGAAAGACTGAAACAATCTATGGAAGAAATCGGCAAAACAATAAGTACTTGGCCTCAACTGGCATCCTCGGTGATGTTGGGGGCCGGTGTTTGCGCTGATTGTTGCAGAAGAATTTTGTTAGGAGAACCCGTGCCTTCAGGCCGATATTACATTGATCCTTCAACCCTCATTCAATAAATGTCAGGAGAAATCAATAAAGAGCAACCCGTTGTAAGATTAAGAGCCTTCAGAGCTGTTGATGATCCTCGGTCGTGTGAGTTATTTATTGAAGGACATACACGAGTACTTACGAATATTGGAATTACTAAGGTTACTTCATCAAAACATGAGTGGATGAATAATCCGGCCGCATTTGTACTCATTGTTGAATCTATTGACAAAAGCACGGTTTATGGAGGAGCTCGCGTGCATGTGGCAGGAGGAAGCCAACTACTGCCGATTGAGGAGGCAACCGGAGTTTTGGATAAAAACATTTTCGAGTTTGTAAAAAAACATGCCTTATCCGGTACAGGTGAAATTTGCGGACTTTGGAACTCGCGTGAAATTGCAGGCTATGGTATCGGAAGTATCTTTTTAACCAGAGCGGCTGTTGCTATTTCGTCCCAAATTGGATTAACCTCTCTGCTGGCACTTTGTGCACCCTACACCGTTGAAATGGCTCAAATGGTAGGTTATGAGATAGAAAAATCAGTGGGTAATGAAGGCACCTTTTATTACCCAAAATTAGATTTAGTGGCAACCTCAATGATTCTGCATGATGTTTCTACTTTATCAAAAGCTAACCCTGAAGATCGTGAAGCCATATTTTCACTCAGACAACATCCTAATATTATTAAAACAGAAATATTGCGAAAGAAACAAATCGAAATTCACTACGAAACGCTCATTCCTAATCTAGACAATTGGAATCTTCAAGAAATCATAAAACTTTCCCAACAACACGAGTATGTTCCTAAAACAACACATAAAGTTAGCTTTATATAGCCTTTTATTATTCATATTAAATGTAATTTTTACAGAGGCTAAGGCGCAACGTAAACATGCTGCCGATTTCAAAGTGTTTGTTTGTAACCCAAACTTAAACATGTCTGGTATTAAACATGCAATTACCAATAATGCGTTTACGGAAGATCAAAATATTAATAAGGTAATTAGCATTGAACCTACAGCTAAACCTTTGTTTGTAAAAATAGTGATCGATGATTCTGTTAGGCAAAACCTGGCATTTCAAATATCAAATCCAAATCTTGATAAGGTAACGCTTTACCGATTAAACAGTAAAAATGAAATAATTGATAGTTCAACCATTGCAGAAACCGACCCGATAGAATTAAGGGAAATACCGGAAAAAAATTTTTCATTTAAACTAAAACCAGAACACAGCCACTCCAGTATTTATTTTAAAATTGAAGCGGGAGAGCAACTGCTTTTACCGCTAGAAATAAATACTGTTGATGTAATCAGACAAAAAGGAACGAAAAGAGACAATGCTGTTTACTTCTACTTGGGTATAATGTTGGTGATGTTGTTATATAACTTATTTATCTACATTAACACAAAAGAAACCAACTACCTTTATTATGTTTTGTTTATTTTGTTTGTTGCGCTTACTCAACTTACCCTTCAAGGCTTCTTGCATAAGTACTTGCCGGAATCATTTAATTCGGTGAAAATAAATAGCGTTTATATCAATGGAGCATTATCCGGAATATTTACCTTATTATTCGTACAAAGTTTTATTGAAACCAAAAGGTATTTAGGTAAGTTAAATTACATAATTCAAGTATTTATTTTTGCTGACATTATAGCGTTGGCATGTTTGCCTTTTCATCTCTACCAACTTAGCTATACATTAATTAATATTAATGCCGGTTTAGGCTCATTTATTGTGCTGTTTATGGCAGCCTATATAGCCTACAGAGGAAACAGATCAGCTAAATTTTTTCTGATAGCGTGGTCATTATTTTTATCGAGTGTTATTGTGTTTGTGCTCAAAGATTTTGGAATTGTTGAGTACAACGGATTTACTCGATTCATTCTGTTATATGGATCAGCCATTGAGGTTACCTTACTCTCATTAGCTTTGGCAGATAAAATTAATTTATTGAAAAAAGAAAAAGATCTAGCACAAGCTGATGCCTTAAAAATTGCCCAAGAAAACGCACGTATCACCAAGGAACAAAATATCATGTTAGAGCAAAAGGTGAATGAAAGAACCAAAGCATTAACTGAATCAAACCAGAGTTTATCAAGTGCAATTGCTGAATTAAAACAAGCCCAGGCACAATTGGTAGAATCTGAAAAAATGGCTTCATTAGGTCAGCTAACGGCAGGCATTGCTCATGAAATAAATAATCCAATAAACTTTGTTACTTCTAATGTTAAACCATTACAAAGGGATATTCAGGAATTGTACAACCTCATTCAAAAATCTGAAGATCTTGCATCAAAACAAGAGCTGAATCACGATACTATTAATAAACTAAAGAAAGATATTGATTACGATTATTTACAAACTGAAATCAATTATCTATTAAAAGGAATACAGGAGGGCTCATCAAGAACGGCCGAAATCGTTAAAGGTTTACGCATATTTTCAAGGGTGGATGAAGATGATATTAAATTGGCCGATATTAATGATGGCCTTGACTCCACCATTATTATTGTAAATAATCAGTTAAACAACAAAATCAAAATATTAAAAGAATATGGAGATTTGGGTAAAATTGAATGTTATCCGGGGAAATTAAACCAAGTATTCTTAAATTTGATTACTAATGGAATTTATGCGGTTAAGCAAAAGTATGGTGAAGAGGAAGGTGGTGTGGTGCATATTTCAACTAAACTGGTGAATGATAATGTACAGATTAGTATTAGTGATAATGGAACCGGAATGAGTGAAAGTACAAAGGCCAAATTATTTGAACCTTTCTTTACCACCAAACCGGTTGGTGAAGGAACAGGACTTGGCTTATCAATAGTTTACAATACCATTAAAAAACATAGCGGAAGCATAAATGTTGAATCCGTAGTTGGTGAAGGAACAACATTTGTGATTACATTACCCAAAAAGATTTAATAAGTGGAAACGATTAAGAAAATAAAAATACTTTTTATTGATGACGAAATAAATAACCTGCATGCCTTCAAAGCGGCTTTCAGATTCGATTATGATATCACTACAGTTTCTTCAGCGGATGAAGCCGAAAATTGGTTATCTAAAAATGAAACGGAAATTGTTTTATGCGATCAACGAATGCCGGGAAAAACGGGTGTTGAGTTTTTTGCTGAGATACTCAAAAAATACCCTAAGCCTATCCGCATGCTTGTTACCGGATTTACTGATATTGAATCGGTTATTAAGGCCATTAACCTTGGGCATGTGTTCAGATACATCAATAAACCATGGAATGAAGCTGAAATTAGAAGTTCAATAGAGGAGGCATATCGGTATTATTTACAAAGCCACCAATTGGAGTTGAAAATATCCGAATTAACAAGTGCTTACAAAGAACTCGACAATTTTGCCTACAGTGTTTCTCACGATTTAAAAGGTCCTTTAATGAGCATGATGGGCGCTTTGAATATAGTAAACAATAGTCGTGATAAAAATGATGATGGGGTAAAAACTATGCTTGATTTAATTGAAAAAGCTTCCATACACTTAAATGAATTTATTGAAAATATGCATGTGTACTACAAAAATAAACGTGGTACCCTTGTGCTCGACACCATAAATCTTGATGCGATTAAAGAAGAATTGTTATCGCTGCATGGACTAAAATGTCATCAGGATAATATTAACCTAACCATTAATACCAGTGCTGACAACCAACTATTTCGAACCGATTCAACAAAACTCAAAGTGGTAATCAATAATCTGGTATCCAACGCATTAAAATACCAAAGAAAAGATGAACAGAATAAATTTGTTGAAGTTGAAATGCATATCAAAGGAGAAGATCTGAATATTACCGTAAAAGATAATGGAATGGGTATTGCCGATGATTATATTAGCAATATATTTGAATTGTTTTTCCGGGCAACTAACGAAGTAAGTGGAAGCGGATTCGGGCTATATAATGTAAAAGAAATTGTAACCACCTTAGGAGGGAAAATAGCAGTTGAATCAAAATTAAATTTTGGTAGTACATTTAGTGTGATACTGCCTACTAAATAATAAACGTGTTTAACTTTATAATAATTGACGATAACAGAATTGATCTGATGGTGGCTGCAAAAGCCATTGAAATGAGCCATGTTCAACATGGTGAGGTAAAACAATTTCTAGGCGCATCAGAAGCAATTGAGTTTGTCAAATCCTATTCTCCCAAGAACAAAACAATTTTGCTGATAGATATTCAAATGCCCGTGCTCACAGGATTTGACTTTATGGAAGAGTTTGAAAAACTACCCGGCAAGAAAAAACAAAAATTTATCTGTATGTTCTTGTCTTCATCTTCTAATGATATCGACCGAATTAGAGCGCAAAAATTCCCAAGCATTGTTGAATTCTTAAACAAACCTTTTACGGCTGATTCTGTATTAAATATTTATAAGAAACTAACCATCTAATCTATTTATGAAAAAAGCACTTATTTATATTGGCTCAATTATTGGAGTCTTAATACTTTTATTAATCATCACGCCACTCCTATTTAAAATTAAACTAGTTGCTATTGTTCAAGAGCAGTTTGTAAAGCAAGCTAATGCCACCATAAATTTCAATCCTGATATTGAACTAAGTTTAATAAGAAGTTTCCCTAACTTAAGTCTAGGGATAAAGGATTTATCCATTGTTGGTGTAAATGAATTTGAAGGTGACACTTTAATTACCTGGGACAAGTTGAGTTTATCACTTGATTTAATGAGCGTAATCAAAGGAGATCAAATCGATGTTCGCTCAATATATTTGAATAAACCCAAAATCCATGCTTGGGTACTATCAAATGGAATGGCCAATTGGAACATCCTAAAAACAGATTCAACACAGCAAACTACAAACCAAGATACAACGCAAAGTAAATTCAACTTAAAACTTAAAAGACTAGAAATAACTGAAGCCGCAATCGAGTACGATGATAAAACATCATCAACCTACTCCTTAATAAATGGCTTTGATTATAAAATGAGCGGTGATTTCACGCAAGATGAATTTTTGTTGAGTGTAATCAGTGAAATAAAAGAACTTACCGTTGCTTATGGCGGTATCACTTACTTGAATAAAGTAAACCTTAATGTAAAGTCTGATTTAGACATGAACATGCCTCAAATGAAATTTACTTTTAAAGAAAATCAAATAGTACTGAATGAATTTAAATTTAATTTTGATGGGTACACACAATTAAAAAATGAAAACATTGAAGTTGATGTAAAATACAATTCTCCTGAAGCCACATTTAAAGAGTTCTTATCACTAATACCCGGTGCGTATACCAAGGATTTTAATGATGTAAAAACAAGCGGAAAATTTGAATTTAACGGTTTTGTAAAAGGAACATACACCGAAAGTAATCTGCCTTCGTTTCAATTTAATTTAGCTGTAAATAATGCAAGCTTTAAGTATCCTGCCTTACCTACCGATGTAAAAGATATCCAAATCGATCTGAAGGTATCTAATAATGATGGTTTATTAAATAACACCAAACTTAATCTTAGTAAGTTGCATGCCGACTTAGGCGGAGATATAGTTGATGCAGGACTCATTGCAGAAAATGTGTTGACTGATCCATTAATTGATGCTTGGTTAAAAGGACGTATCAACCTTGGTAATTTAAATAAATTCATTCCGCTTGAAACTGGAACGGAACTAAGAGGAATCCTTACATCTGATGTAATTGCAAAAGGAAATGTGTCAGCCGCACAAAAACAAAACTTCCAGGCTTTTACCGCAGCAGGAGAAATTGCTATACAAAACATGTATGTTAAAACGCCAAAATTATTGGTACCATTTCAACTATATGATGCTAAACTTATTTTCAATCCGAACAAAGTAAACTTAGCTGCATTCAATGCAATCATTGGTAAAAGTGACATTAAAATGAATGGTGAATTAACCGACTTTTTCCCATACCTATTCAGTAATCAAACCATTAGTGGAAAATTAAATCTGCAATCCAATTTATTGGATGTAAACGAAATGATGGGAATCTCCGGTTCAAGTCCAGATAATACCGAAAACATTGAAGATACCAATTCATTAATAGCACCTGAAATTCCTTCCAATATTAATTTCACTTTTACAAGTAAGATTAATGAGTTAAAGTATTCGAATTACGATATCAAAAATTTAGTCGGACAAATCACCATGGCAAACCAATCATTAAACCTTAATAACATAGGGTTAAATATGCTTGGAGGTGATTTTAAATTAAACGGAAACTATGAAACGACTAATCCGCTAAAACCAAGCACTTCAATTGATTTTGTGATTAATAATCTTGATATCCAGCAAGCATTTAAAACTTTTAACACTGTAAAGAAGTTAGCCCCTATTGCTGAAAATATGGTGGGAACTATTTCTACATCATTTAAACTCAATACCCAATTAGATAATCATCTAAATCCAAACTATGATAAATTGTTTGCTGAAGGTATATTGAATGTTAACCAAGCCGAAATAACGAATGTAAAGTTGTTCAAATTAGTGAGTGAAACACTAAAAAATCCGAAGTATGAAAAGGTTGGGCTTTCCAATACTAAAATAGCTTTCAAAGTTGAACAAGGCAGAATTCATACTCAGTCGTTCGATATTAAAATTGGAGGAGAATCAATGAACCTTGGAGGATCTACCGGTATTGACCAAACCATAGATTATAAAGGCATCATAAAAATTTCTAAAAATGATCTAGGGTTTGCAGATAAAGCATTACAAGATGCAATTTCTAAATTTAATACCAAACTCAATGCTAATGTAAAAACAAGCAATTACTATGATATTGAATTATTGTTTGGCGGCACATTTATTAAACCCACCATTAAAGCAAATTTAGCAGCACTTGCCAAAAAAGAAACGGATGCGCTAAAAGACCAGGCATTAGAAGTACTAAATGCCAAAAAGAAGGAATTGGAAGATAAAGCCAAAGCCGAGGCGGATAAATTAAAATTGAAAGCACAAGATGAGGCTCAAAAAGCCAAAGAGGAAGCCGAGAGGTTGAAACAAAAAGCACAAGAAGACGCTAAAAAGGCCAAAACTGAAGCAGAAAGAAAAATTCAAGAAGAAAAAGAACGTCAGAAAAAAGCGCTTGAAGAGGAAGCCAAGAAAAAATTAAAAGGAATTTTTAAACCTTAAGAATGTTTATATATTTGCACAAATAATTAATTATTATAAAAATGAAAAAGCTATTAATTTTATCAATCGCAGCCCTTTCACTTTATGCATGTGGAGGTGGTAAGCAAAATCCTGATGAAAATGCAGGCACTACAACAGAAAATGCAGCTGCATCAACCGAAGCTAAGTCATACGAGTTTACTGTCAACGGAATAGGAAACAATATGGCTGAAATGGCATACGACACCAAAGAATTAAAGGCAACAGCAGGAGCCAAAGTGAAAATTACCTTAACCAACAAAGCCACTGATGCTTCAATGCTTCATAACTTGGTAATTGTAAAACAAGGCTCAGAGAAAGATGTTGCAATGGAAGGAATTAATCTTAAGGAAAGCAATTACTTCAATGCTCAAAACCCAAATGTAATCGGAGGTTCTGGTCTTGCTGGTCCCGGACAATCAGTTGAATTTGAGTTTACCGCTCCGGCTGCAGGTACATATTCATTTATTTGTACTTATCCGGGTCATTGGACAAAAATGCAAGGAACACTTATCGTAGAATAATTTTTTTCAATTTAAAATTAGGGGCTTAGGCCCCTTTTTTTGTTTTATAAATGTATATTTCCATTTTGGAACAAGCTTTGTATATACAATATAAATTTACCAACCATGAAAAGAATAATATTAGTTATCCCGTTTTTAATTGGCATGAATTTGCTCCAATCATGCTCACCAAATAGAAAAGTAACACGCATCGATCCTTCCCAACAAACCGATTTAAGCGGAAGATGGAATGATAGCGATTCAAGATTAGTTGCCAATGAAATGATTACACAAATACTTTCAGCAGCTTGGAGAACAAACTTCGAACAAAAAAATAGCAAAAAGCCGGTTCTTATTGTAGGATCTATTAAGAATAAAACTTCAGAACATATCGATCCTGTTACCTTTATTAAAGACTTGGAAAGAGCTTGTATTAACTCAGGTACAGTTTCTATTGTCCAATCGGGTGATGAAAGAAATCAATTAAGAGAAGAACGAAACGAACAACAAACTTTTGCCAGCGAGGATACTAAGAAAAAGTGGGGCAAAGAAAAAGGGGCTGATTTTATGATTAATGGTGTAATTAGTTCTATTGTTGATTCTTATAAAAATCAACGAATCATTTATTATCAAATAAACCTAGAACTGACCGATCTTGAAACCAATGAAAAAGTATGGATTGGTGACAAGAAAATAAAGAAAGTCGTTCGTAACTAATAATAGTGAATGTAATGCGGCAGTTTAAAACCATTACAATCGTTTTTATTTTAATAGTTCTCACTTCTTGTGCAACGTACTATCAAAAGAACGAAGCATTAATGACTAATATTTATCAAGGAAACTACAATGCCGCATTATCAAATATTACGCACAACAAAACATTAAAATCAAAACGTAATCGATTACTCTTTTACCTCAATAAAGGTACAATTGAGTTCATGGCAGGTATGCATGAAGAAAGCAATAAATCATTTCGCCAAGCTGATTATTTTGTTGAAGATTTTCAAAAAAACTACTTGGCGAAATCAGCTAGCTTCTTAACAAACCCCAACATAGAACCTTACGAAGGTGAAAGTTTTGAGAAAATTCTAATTCATTATTACACCACCCTTAACTACCTGCAACAAAACAAACTGGATGAAGCTTTGATTGAATGCAAAAGAATGCAACTCAAACTCCAAAAGAACATAGATTATTTCGGCAATAAAAATAAATATAAAAATGATGCATTTGTACATCTGCTAACAGGCATAGTTTATGATGCACAATTGGATTATAATAATGCATTTATTGCTTACCGCAATGCATACTTATACTACAAAACGGAGTATAAACCCAACTTTAACATAGGCATCCCGCACCAACTTAAACTTGATTTGATTAGAACCGCAGAATTATCAGGATTTAAAGAGGAAGGCCAATTTTATCGAGTTGAATTTGATTTAAAAGAATATCAATTTGATAAAAATGCGGGGCATATGATAGCTTTTTGGAACAACGGATTTGGTCCGATTAAAACAGAGTGGAGTATAAACTTCACAATAATTCCTGGTGCAAATGGTTGGGTAACTTTTTCAAATCATGATTTAGGACTAGACTTTAATTATTATGCCGGTAATGATGCCAAAGCATTAACAAATCTTAATGTAATTAGAGTTGCTTTCCCAAAATATACAAGTCGTATACCTGTGTTTAATCAAGCCCAAATAAGTATCGATTCAATTGGTTTGAATATCCCATTTTATGAAGCTCAAAATATTGATAAAATAGCTTACACATCATTAAACGATCGAATGTTTAAAGAAATGAGCGAAGCCTTATTGAGACTCGCTATTAAACAACTATCAGCCGCAGCATTAAAAAAAGAAAATGAGGGACTTGGTGTAGCATTAAATCTAATGAATGCGATTACCGAACAAGCCGATACAAGAAATTGGCAAACCCTACCATACCAAATATGCTATACGAGAATTTCATTGAATGAAGCTAAATACCCAATTAGTATTTCCTTCAATAATCAAAAATTAAATTCTTCAATAACCATCAAAAGAAACCAAACAAAGTTTTTGGTCTATCAATCGCCATATTTTAGAGGATATAATTAGTAATATAAATACTCTTGCTAGTGATATTCATTTATACAAGCAAACCTCATACTTCCATTCCTGTAAGACTAAATAAAATAATGGTCTTATTGAGTTGAATAAAACAAAAAACCCCGATAGTAAGACTATCGAGGTTAGTTTAAATGATATGGCAACGACTTACTTTCCCGGGTTTTATCCTAGTATCATCAGCGCTGGTAAGCTTAACTTCTCTGTTCGGAATGGGAAGAGGTGGACCT
>JBKDBG010000102.1:0-4243 GCA_046314755.1 Bacteroidota bacterium
TTATCAATCAACTCAAACACCAAGGCAATCGTGTAATGATGGTGGGTGACGGATTAAATGATGCCGGTGCTTTAAAAGCGGCTGATTTAGGTATTTCAATAACCGAACATGCAGGTCAATTTTCTCCTGCCAGTGATGTGATCATGTCGGCCGAAGTATTTCATTATTTCCCTCAATTCATGCTGTTTGCAAAACGCACACTTCGTGTTATACATATCAGTTTTATCATTTCATTAATCTATAACATTATCGGGTTAAGCTTTGCAGTGCAAGGAACATTATCGCCATTAATAGCGGCAATATTAATGCCGGTGAGTTCGGTTACGGTAATTGCATTTACAACATTGGCCACCACATTGGCCGCTAAAAAAGGAGGTTTATCATGAGTGTAATTTTCATTTTAATTGGATGCAGTTTATTGCTTGCGATCTTTTTTTTAGTAGCATTTATTTGGTCTGTAAAGTCCGGACAATTAGATGATGATTACACACCATCAGTGCGTATTTTATTTGATGATAAGCCCAAAGACAACGAAGAGAAGGCCGCTGTAAAACATGACTAGTGTCATTCGTAAATACTTAAACCGTCATATTTCTGTAAACTAAGTGCGGATAATTTTGACCACATCATAATCAATAAAAAAACTAACCAATACCTGTTACAATTATGCACATCGAAAAATTCAATTATGACAACAAGATTGTAAGAGACTTCGCCATTGCAACCATGATTTTTGGAGTCGTGGGTATGCTTGTAGGTCTCTTGGCGGCAGTGCAACTTTATCTGCCCGAATTTAATTTAGGTATCCAGTATACCACATTTGGTCGAATCCGACCGCTACACACCAATGCAATTATTTTTGCCTTTGTGGGTAATGCCATTTTTACGGGAGTTTATTACTCACTGCAGCGTTTGTGTAAAGCACGTATGTTTAGTGATGTATTGAGCCGTGTGCATTTTTGGGGTTGGCAATTAATTATTTTACTTGCAGCCATTACACTTCCGTTGGGTATTACTTCATCAAAAGAATATGCCGAGTTAGAATGGCCTATTGATATTCTTATTGCTTTGGTATGGGTAACATTTGGTGTGAACATGATTGGTACCATTATTAAACGCAGAGAAAAACAAATGTATGTAGCCATTTGGTTTTACATTGCCACGTTTGTTACCGTTGCGGTTTTGCATATTGTAAATTCATTGGAAATACCGGTATCCTTAACCAAAAGTTATTCTATTTATGCCGGTGTTCAAGATGCCTTGGTTCAGTGGTGGTATGGTCATAATGCGGTTGCATTTTTCTTAACTACGCCATTCTTAGGATTGATGTATTACTTCATGCCTAAAGCAGCTGGTCGTCCGGTGTATTCTTATAAATTATCTATTCTTCACTTTTGGTCGCTCATTTTTATTTACATCTGGGCCGGTCCGCATCACTTGTTGTACTCATCATTACCTGATTGGGCGCAATCATTAGGTGTTGTATTCAGCATTATGCTTATCGCTCCAAGTTGGGGTGGTATGATTAATGGATTGTTAACGTTACGCGGTGCTTGGGATAAGGTTCGTGATGAACCTATTTTGAAAATGTTTGCCGTTGGCGTAACTGCTTATGGTATGGCAACATTTGAAGGCCCGATGCTTTCGCTTAAAAATGTAAATGCTATTGCTCATTTTACCGATTGGATTGTAGCTCACGTGCACGTTGGCGCTTTAGGCTGGAACGGTTTAATGACCTTTGCCATTTTGTATTGGATTATCCCACGTATTTACAATACAACTATTTATTCTAAAAAGCTAATCAATACGCATTTTTGGTTATCAACTTTAGGTATTGTTTTTTACGCTATACCAATGTACTGGAGCGGATTTACACAAGGATTGATGTGGAAAGAGTTTACCGCAGAAGGCACCTTACAATATCCTGAGTTCTTAAAAATTACCATTCAAATTTTGCCATTGCATGTGATGCGCTCTGTGGGTGGTACACTTTATTTCATTGGCTTTTTAATTTTGATTTACAACATTACAAAAACCATTGCACAAGGTTCTTTAATAGCCAATGAGCCTGCCGAAGCCCCGGCATTAGATAAATCAAGTTTGTTTAAAAAGGGAGAATTTTGGCATGCCATTTTGGAGAAAAAACCAATTACGTTTACGGTATTGGCCGTGCTTATGATTGTAATAGGCGGTGCGGTTGAAATGATACCAACCTTTACCATAAAACAAAATATCCCAACCATTGCCAGTGTAAAACCTTACACACCACTTGAGTTGCAAGGCCGTGATTTGTATATCCGTGAAGGCTGTAATGCTTGTCACTCGCAATGGGTTCGTCCGTTTAGAAGTGAAACTGAACGTTACATGGGTGAATATTCAAAAGCAGGAGAGTACGTATATGATCATCCATTTTTATGGGGTTCAAAAAGAACCGGGCCTGATTTGATGCGACTTGGTGGAAAATATCCCGACAGTTGGCATTATCACCACATGATGGATCCGGTTACCATGTCACCGGGAAGTATCATGCCAAAGTACCCTTGGTTGGCTGAGCAAGATATTGATATGAACTCCACCGAGAAGAAAATGAAAGCATTAAAAACTTTAGGTGTGCCTTACTCAGATGAAGAAATTCAAAATGGAAATAATGCATTAATGGCTCAAGCCAAACAAATATCTGATAACCTTAAAAAAGAAGGTATTGTGTTGGATGGCAACAAAGAGTTAGTAGCCATGATTGCGTATTTGCAACGTTTAGGTACAGATATTAAAAAACAAAACACAGCAAGTAAATAAGTATAAATCGGTATCTGCTGCATTTTTATAGCAGATACCTAAATAACCAAAGCATGAAACAGTTTTTAGCCAATGTACAAGGTGTTGAACATTACCTCATTTTTTCCATGATAGTTTTCCTGTTGTTTTTTATAGGCCTGTTATGGTGGGTATTTAAAGCAGACAAAAAGTACATTGATAAAATGGAAAAATTGCCTTTTGAACAATAAACACAGTTATCACAATTAAAGAATTGCTTTATGAACAATAAATTAAAACTTACCGCATTATTTGTGTTCATGGCCGGTTCAGCCATGGCTCAAGATACACAAGGTTGGAATATTGAACTCCATGAGGTTTTGTTAACCATCATGGCTGTACTTTTATTTGTTTTGTTTCTGTTGGTATTTACCTTACAAAAGGTAGTATATGTACTCAAAAAAGAGGCTTTAGGTCAAGCATATCCGCAGACTGAAGAACAAACATTTTGGGAAAAGGCATTAAGTCTTAAACCGCTTGCTGCCGAAAAAGAAATAGAGCTTGATCATGATTATGACGGCATCAAAGAACTTAATAATCCGATTCCATTTTGGTTTAATGTGTTATTCTATGGAACCATCATTTTTGGAATATGTTATTTGGTGATTTATCATGTAACAGGTTCGGCAAATTTGCAAACCAAAGAATATGAAGTTGAATTAATAGAGGCCGAAAAAATGAAACAAGAATACATTAAAAAGGCCGGTAATTTAATTGATGAGAATTCAGTGGTTGCGATTACTGATGAAGCCAAATTAAAAGATGGTGCTGCAATTTTTATTGAAAAATGTGCTGTTTGCCATGGAGAAAAAGGTGAGGGTAAAGTTGGTCCGAATTTAACAGATGCCTATTGGATTCATGGTGGAGATGTGAAAGCCATATTTAAAACCATTAAGTACGGTGTGCCTTCAAAAGGTATGGTGGCTTGGCAAAACTCTTTAAACGGAGCTCAAATGCAAGAGTTAACCGGTTACATTTTAACCTTGCAAGGCACCAATCCTGCAGGCGCAAAAGAACCTCAAGGTGAGTTGATACAATCCGCTTCATCGGCTTCTCTTGATTCGGCTGCAAAACAATAAGGAAAAGAAACAATAGGAAACAATGGCCCGGCAATTAAGTACTCCTGCAAACGGAGGTTCATACCGCGATAGTATTTCGTTGGTTGATAAAAGTGGTGACAGAAATTGGATTTACCCCAAAATGCCCAAAGGTACGCTCACCAATTATCGAACCTGGTTTAGCAGAATATTAATGGTACTATTATTTGCAGGGCCGTTTATTCAATTAAACGGTCATCCGTTATTACTCTTAAATATTCTCGACCGTAAGTTTATCATATTTGGTATTCCTTTTTGGCCTCAGGATTTGCCATTATTTGCTTTGTTGATGCTCACCTTTGTGGTGTTTATCATTGTGTTTACGGTAGTGT
>JBKDBG010000103.1:0-18600 GCA_046314755.1 Bacteroidota bacterium
AAGACATCTTTGTTCACTCAAGTGGTTTAATCGACCGTATTCAAGAGAATGACAGAGTTACATTTGAAACAGAAAAAGGTAAAAAAGGAATTAACGCGATAAACGTTCAAGTAATTTAATTTACAATTTTAGTTTTAATGATTAAACACGCAGCCAATTGGTTTGCGTGTTTTTTTTTGCATTATGTGAGATGCATTTCGATTATTATAAACATACCATATGGTAAATCCCCACCATTCACTCCATACATGTAACAAACTACCATTATTGGTTTCACGCAAAGGCATAAAAAAAGCCACTTCAATAGAAGTGGCTTTTGTATAAAAATAGGATTTAGCGTTTAGTTTCCGCTTTGTGCGTAAGCCTCAACAGGTATACATGCACAAATTAAATTTCTATCACCGTGGGTGTTATTAACCCTGCCAACAGTTGGCCAAAACTTAGCGGCCTTAACATATGGCAGCGGATAGGCTGCTTGTTGGCGTGAATATTTATGGTTCCACTCATCAGCCGTAACAACGTGTGCCGTATGTGGTGCATTTTTTAACGGATTATCAGTTTTATCCAATGCTCCGGTAACAATGGCATCCACTTCTTCTTTAATGCTAATCATGGCATCACAAAAACGATCTAACTCAATCTTTGGTTCGCTTTCGGTTGGCTCCACCATAATGGTACCTGCCACCGGGAAACTCATGGTTGGAGCATGGAAACCATAATCCATTAAACGTTTTGCTATATCTTCAGCCTCTACTCCACTTGCATTTTTAAACACACGTGTATCTAAAATCATTTCATGAGCACAACGTCCTTTGCTGCCTACATACAATATTTGGTAATGTTTCTCCAAACGTGCTTTAATATAGTTGGCGTTTAAAATGGCATATTTGGTTGCATCTTCTAAACCTTGTGTTCCCATCATACGGATGTAGGCATAAGAAATTAATAAGATAGAAGCACTTCCCCAAGGTGCTGCACTTACTGCAGTCATACTCTTGTCTCCACCTTTCATATCAACCACGGCATGGCCCGGTAAGAAGGGAACCAAATGCGCAGCCACACCAATTGGACCCATGCCCGGGCCACCACCTCCATGCGGAATGCAAAATGTTTTATGTAAGTTTAAGTGGCAAACATCAGCACCGATATTAGCAGGACTAGTTAATCCTACTTGTGCATTCATGTTGGCTCCATCCATGTAAACTTGTCCACCGTTTTGGTGAATAATCTCACATACTTCGGTGATTCTTTCTTCAAAAATACCGTAGGTACTTGGATAAGTAACCATCAAACAAGCCAAGTTATCTTTATACTCTTCTGCTTTTGCTTTTAAATCGTCAATATCAACGTAACCGTTATCCAAGGTTTTAGTAACAACCACTTTCATACCTGCCATTACCGCACTTGCAGGGTTGGTTCCGTGTGCCGATGAAGGAATTAAAGCAATATTACGGTGGCCTTGGCCAATTGACTTTAAATACTCACGAATAACCATTAATCCGGCATACTCACCTGATGCACCTGAATTTGGTTGTAGGCTTACTCCTGCAAATCCGGTTACTTGTTCTAAGTATTCCGATAACTCATCAAAAATTTGGGTATAACCAACGGCTTGATTGCGCGGAATGAACGGGTGCAATGAACCAAAACCCGGCATGGTTACAGGAATCATTTCTGCAGTCGCATTCAACTTCATGGTACATGATCCCAATGCAATCATACTATGGCATAATGATAAATCTTTTGACTCCAACAATTTGATGTAACGTAACATTTCATGCTCGCTGTGGTATGAGTTAAATACCGGATGGGTCATAAAATCACTAGTACGTGTAAAATTATTTGGAGCCTGTAATGCAGCAGTATCATGCATTTTTAAGGTTGAGGTTTTACTGCTCAATGCACTTACCAATGCATTTATATCATCGATGGTATGTGTTTCATCAATTGAAATACCAATGTGATTATTGTTGTATTTGCGAACGTTTATTCCTTTCGCTTCACAATCCGAAACTGCTTTGTCAGCTGAAGGTACTTCAACCAATAGCGTATCAAAAAAGTATTTATTTTTTTGTTTAAAGCCTAATTCGTTTAATGCATTACTTAATTGTGAGGCTAAGCCATGCACACGTGAGGCAATTCCCTTAAGGCCCTTTGGTCCATGATACACACCGTACATACTAGCCATAATTGAAAGTAATACTTGTGCGGTACAAATATTTGAAGTAGCCTTTTCACGTTTGATGTGTTGTTCACGTGTTTGCAAAGCCATACGCAAAGCTGTGTTTCCTTGTGCATCAATTGAAACACCAATTAGACGACCCGGCATTTGACGCTTATAAGCATCTTTGGTGGCGAAAAAACCGGCATGCGGTCCACCGTAACCCATTGGCACTCCAAATCGTTGAGCAGAACCAACTACCACATCAGCACCCCACTCACCCGGAGGAGTTAATAATGTTAAGCTGAGTAAATCGGCAGCGACAGCCACTTTTACACCGGCTGCAATAGCTTTACCCATAAACTCACTGTAATCAAACACCTCACCGTTTCCTGCAGGGTATTGAATCAACGCACCAAAATACGTTTCATCAAAATTTACAGAATGATGATCACCAATCACCAACTCTACACCAATTGGTTCAGTGCGTGTTTTTAGTACATCAATGGTTTGAGGGAAACATAATTCTGATACAAAAAATTTGGTGGCTTTTTCGTTTTGGGTTTCTGCATGTAACATATGCATCGCCTCAGCCGCAGCAGTACCTTCATCCAGTAAACTTGCGTTGGCAATTTCCATACCTGTTAAATCAATCACCATGGTTTGGTAATTGAGTAACGCCTCTAAACGACCTTGCGCAATTTCAGCTTGGTATGGCGTGTAAGCGGTGTACCAACCCGGGTTTTCAAAGATATTACGTAAAACAACATTAGGTGTGTGTGTACCATAGTAACCCATTCCAATGAAGTTTTTATTGATGACATTTTTCTCCGAAATTTCTTTTAGTAGTGCAAGCAACTCCATTTCGCCTAATGGCTCAGGTAGTTTCATGCGCTCCTTCAAGCGAATATGTGCTGGAATGGTTTCATCAATAAGTTGATCAATACTTGACACCCCAATTGTTTTTAACATGGCTTCAGTGTCATTCTCCATTGGCGAGATGTGGCGTTTTACAAATTCGTCACGATAATTAGTTGCAAGTTGCATATAGTTTTATGATGTAATTTTTATTTAAAACGATGGGCGAATTTACAGGTTTTATCAACAAAAAATAGGATGATTTAAATTAGCATGGCCAATGTGGAAAGTATTTAAATTAGCATTAAAATAAACTAATAATCAACCACTTAATTTTACAGCAAATCAATTATTCAATTAATCTGTTATTCTTGTCCTAAACAATATTACTATGTTCGGCAAACTGGCAGAAGCTCAAAAAAAGGCGGAAGAAATTAAGCAACGATTAGGTGCAATATCAGTAACGGGAGTTGCTGCTTCAGGTAAAGTAGAAGTGATGGTGGATGGCAATAAAAAAGTAAAAAATGTAACCATTCATCCTGATTTGTTGCATATAGATCGCAAAGAAGAATTGGAAGATTTATTGCAAATTGCCATGCATGATGCCCTAGAACAAGCCGAAAAACTTTCTGCAGCCGAGATGAAAAGTTTAATGGGTAGTATGATGCCGGGAATTGGCGGATTATTCAGCTAAGAATTTCACTACTTTTTGCGTAGCACCTGCTTGCTTTTGCACAAAAGTTTGGGATAATATTTTGATTTCATTCCAATTCTTTTCATTCCTCCATAATTGATCCAGGTATTGGTTGAAACTTGTTGACTGACCGACCACAAACAAACTGCCGTTGCGCAACAAAGCCTCCACTTCCGGAAACCTACCATGGTTATTGGGCCCTACAAAAACGGGCATACCAAAGGCAGCTGCTTCTAAAGTATTATGCATTCCTTTTGTACCAAAACCACCACCTATAAAAGCAGCATCGGCATATTGATACAATGAAGCCAACATCCCTATATTATCAATGATTAATACACGATAATTAAACACATTATGCTCCTTGGCTTCTGAGTAGCGAATGCATGAAAAATCTTTGAAGGTATTTTCAATTTCAACCAAACGTTCCAACTTTATTTCATGTGGAGCAACCACTATTTTTAGTGCATCAAACTGTTTTAACGCTTCAACTAAAATGGCTTCTTCCGTTTGATAACTGCTGCCTGCCACTATTAACTTATTGGCACCTTTAAAAGCACTTACCAAGGGCAAATGCATGGGATTTGAAATGGTATCCAATACCCTGTCGTATCGGGTATCTCCGGTGGTTACCACATTAGAAAAACCAAACTGTCGCAACAAATTTTCGGCTTCGGTAGTTTGGGTAAACACATGTGTGAATTTTCGTAAGGCATCACGCAAAAACTTACCATACCATTTAAAATAAATGTGGTTTGAATGAAAATTGGCCGATAACAAATACAACGGAATTTTTTGTTGAGAAATCGCATTGATGTAATTCACCCAAATTTCATACTTCACAATAAAAACCATATCCGGTTGCAACAATTGCAACACACGTTTTGCATGTTGCGAGGTATCGGCAGGCAAATAAAAAATTATATCCGCTAAGGCATAATTTTTCCTCACCTCATACCCCGATGGTGAAAAAAAACTAACCGCAATTTGATAATTTTTCTGTTGCTTCAAATATTCAATAACAGGCCTGGCTTGTTCAAACTCGCCCAATGAGGCACAGTGAAACCAAGCCAATTTGCGCTGATCTTTTTTAAATTTTTGTAGCAGATGAAAAGTATTTTTTCTACCCGCAAATAAAAGCGCTGCCTTTTCATGAAATGGTTTTAATAACCAAATCAGCAAACTGTAAACAGAAATGGATAGTGGATAAAGCAGCCTCATTCAAAATAAAATTCGTCCGATTCTTCCCCGGCTTTTAAGTACATTGGAATCATCCAACCCAATTTAATGCTTAAATATTGATCTTGGTGCAATTCGGTATCGTAACGCATTTCATCATAGTTAAACTTTCTGCGGTTGTAGGTAAATGCTTGAATCAAATCGGCTCCGGCATAAAAATTAATTCTTCGGTTTCTGCTTTGATGAAAATAACCCACAAACTGGGTTAGACCAAAACCACTTGAATAGCGATCATAACCTGCCTTTTTTTCTTCGGTTAATGCAGGAATATCTTCCCTATTTACGGCAATATGCAATTTGTGTTGAACCAATCCTCCACCCAACATTAAGGCAATGCCCGAATTTCTGTTGCGTGCGCTTATCGGAAATAAATAACCGGCTCTACCCATTACCGAAAATCCCCTCATGCCTAAGTTAAACTCAGCCGGATAACCTGATGCATTATTGATATACGATGAACTATTAGTGAGGTTAAACAACACATTATTTTGTTTGATATCATTACCAAAATAATAAGCCCCATCAAAACTAAGTAAAACGTTGTGCCTGGTTTTAAGAATCACGCCAAAACCCAACCCGTTAAAGGTATTGAATCTTGAGGAGAAATCGCCTCCGGCCTCGGTGTAGGTGTAATGAAACTGAAAATTTAAAATTTTATCAGCCTTACCAACCCAAACTTTTTTTTGAGCCATCAACAAAATGGTTTGGGCAAAAAATGCTATAACAACTAATGTGTACTTCATAAATCAGTATGCCTCAAAAATAAAACAAATCTTTGTTTGATTTAGCCTTTATATATATTTGTCGGTAATCTTATGAATAATGTCTGGTATGACCCCAATACAAATGGTTGATTTGCAGAGTCAACACAACAAAATAAAAGTAGAATTAGATGCCGCAATTGCCGAAGTAATCAACTCAGGTAAATACATTAACGGCCCCCAAGTAAACAGTTTTAGTCAAAACCTGGCCCAATACCTTGATGTACCTTTTGTGGTGCCTTGTGCAAATGGAACCGATGCGCTACAAATTGCCATGATGGCCTTAAATCTACAACCGGGTGATGAAGTGATTGTGCCGGCATTTACCTACGTAGCCACTGCCGAAGTAATTGCCTTATTGCATTTAACACCGGTTTTAGTGGATGTAAATGAAGATGATTTTTTAATCAACACAACGCTAATTGAAAAAGCCATAACCACCAAAACCAAAGCCATTGTTCCGGTTCATCTGTTTGGCCAATGTGCCGATATGCAAACCATTATGCAAATTGCCATTAAATACAACTTGTATGTAATTGAAGATACCGCTCAAGCCATTGGTGCAACGTATACATTTGATAACGGACAAACACAAAGAGCAGGAACCATTGGACACATTGGTTGTACCTCGTTTTTTCCATCAAAAAATTTAGGGTGTTTAGGTGATGGTGGCGCCATGTTTACCCGTGATGAAAACTTGGCTAAACGTTTAAAAATGATTGCCAACCACGGCCAAAGCATTCAATATAAACATGATGAAATTGGTGTAAATTCTCGCCTTGACACTATTCAAGCGGCCATTCTGGATATCAAATTACAACACCTCACGCAATATGAAATAAAACGCAATGAGGTGGCATCAAAATATGATCAGGCATTGTGCAATCATCCGAATTTTGAAATACCCAAAAGGGTAAAAAACTCAACCCATGTTTTTCATCAATATACCTTAAAATGTAAAAATATTAACCGTGATGAATTGAGAAAATATTTGGTTGAACAGCAAATACCAACCATGGTTTACTACCCTATTCCACTTCACTTTCAAGCCGCATTTCAACCACAGGTTATTATGCCTGAGCCGCTTCCGGTAACGGAAGATTTATGCCAACAAGTAATATCATTGCCAATGAGTCCTGAGGTTACCGATGAACAAATTGAGTATATCATCAAACACATTAATATATTTACCCAAAAATAAAACAGATTAATACATGAAAATTGTTGTTGTAGGAACCGGATATGTTGGATTAGTTACCGGTACTTGCTTTGCAGAAGTAGGTATTGATGTTATTTGCATCGACATTGACCAGAATAAAATAAATAACCTTAGAAAAGGAATTCTTCCAATTTACGAACCCGGGTTAGAAGAGTTGGTGGAAAGAAATACCCAAGCAGGCCGATTACAGTTTAGTACCAGTTTATCGGAAAGTATTAAAGATGCGGATGTAGCTTTTATTGCCGTTGGAACACCCCCGGGTGAAGATGGCAGTGCGGATTTAAAATATGTGCTTGGAGTAGCTCGAGAAATTGGCGAAAACATGAACGATTATGGCGTGATTGTAACCAAAAGTACAGTACCGGTTGGCACATCACATAAGGTAAAAGCCGAGGTGCAAGCGGCATTAGATAAACGCGGAGTTTCAATTCCGTTTGATGTAGCCAGTAACCCTGAGTTTTTAAAAGAAGGTGCAGCCGTTGATGACTTTTTAAAGCCGGATAGAATTGTGGTAGGTATTGAAAGTAAAAAGGCCGAAGACATCATGCGCAAATTGTATAAACCGTTTTTATTAAACGGACACCCAATCATATTCATGGACATTGCCAGTGCCGAAATGACTAAGTATGCGGCTAATGCCATGCTGGCCACTAAAATTAGTTTTATGAATGATATTGCAAATTTATGCGAGCTGGTTGGGGCCGATGTGAATTGGGTACGAAAAGGAATTGGAAGTGATCCAAGAATAGGGAATAAATTTATTTATCCGGGAATTGGTTATGGTGGCTCATGTTTTCCAAAAGATGTAAAAGCATTGGTAAAAACCGGACTCGAATACGGGCATAACCTGCGCATTTTACAAGCAGTGGAAGATGTAAACAACGACCAAAAATCGGTAATGTTTACCAAAATTATGAAACACTTTAATGGTGCCATAAAAGGAAAAACATTTGCACTTTGGGGCTTATCATTTAAACCTAAAACGGATGATATGCGTGAAGCACCATCATTGGTAATTATTGAAAAACTGATTCAAGCAGGTGCAAACGTAAAAGCGTATGACCCTGTGGCTATGCACGAAACCCAAAAAATTGTGGGTGAACAAATCAGCTATGCCAAAGACCAATACGATGCATTGATTGATGCTGATGCGCTTATTTTAGCAACCGAATGGCCTGAGTTTCGATCACCGAATTTTAATGTTATCAGCAAATTGTTAAAACATAAAGTAATTTTTGATGGACGTAATATTTACGAACTTGACGAAATGAAAGAACTCGGGTTTGAATATTATTGCATTGGAATAAACAAGAAGTGAATGTTGAGTGTTGAGGTGCAAGTGTAGAATCAACCAACAACTCTTCGCTCTTCGTAGCTTTAGCGAAGTGAATCAACCAGTCAACTAATAAAAAACATGACAGAAAAAAAACGCGTTTTAATTACAGGTGCAGCCGGATTTTTAGGCTCACACTTATGTGATAGATTTATAAAAGAAGGCTATGAAGTGGTGGGTATGGATAACCTGATTACAGGTGATTTAAAAAACATTGAGCACCTTTTTAAACTAAAGGAGTTTGAGTTTTATCACCATGATGTAAGTAAGTTTATTTACGTACCCGGTAAGTTAGATTATATCCTACACTTCGCTTCTCCTGCCAGCCCGATTGATTATTTAAAAATCCCGATTCAAACTTTAAAAGTGGGTTCGTTGGGTATTCATAATTGTTTGGGATTAGCCCGAGTAAAAAATGCCCGTGTGTTGATTGCATCTACAAGTGAGGTTTATGGCGACCCAACCGTGCATCCTCAACCCGAAGAATATTGGGGCAACGTAAATCCGGTTGGTCCGCGTGGGGTTTATGATGAAGCAAAACGTTTTCAAGAGGCCATGACCATGGCCTATCATACTTACCACGGATTAGAAACACGCATTGTACGTATTTTTAATACGTATGGTCCGCGTATGCGATTAAACGATGGCCGTGTATTGCCTGCATTTATAGGGCAAGCCTTGCGCGGAGAGGATTTAACCATGTTTGGTGATGGTTCTCAAACCCGTTCGTTTTGTTATGTTGATGATTTGGTGGAAGGAATTTATCGTTTGTTATTAAGCGATTATTCTTATCCGGTAAATATTGGTAACCCGGATGAAATTACCATCAGAGAATTTGCAGAAGAAATTGTAAAACTCACGGGTACTTCGCAAAAAATCATTTCAAAACCACTGCCTACTGATGATCCAAAACAACGCAGACCCGACATTTCAAAAGCCAAAGAAATTTTAGGTTGGGAGCCAAAAGTGAGTCGTGCCGAGGGGTTAAAAATAACTTACGAATACTTTAAAACCTTAACACCGGAAGAATTGCGCAAAACTGCGAATCATCGTTCATTTTAGGAAGGTTGAATACTTTTTGATTCAACTAAATTCAACCTGCATATTAATGAAGTTAGTTGTTGCAGTAACATTTACGACAACAAACTAATTCATTAGTACATATGTTCAGCTACTGAAAGAAAGAAGTTAGACAAATAAAATATAACTACAAATTCATAGACTACAACTGCGCTATTGAAAAATTAAAATTTAACAGTTTCAATAGTTGCTCGAGGTCTAATTTGCTTAATTAAATCATACACTTTACGGAACTCTTCCTTGAAAGCTAATGAATTTCTAATTTGAAAAGTCTCGTCACCTTCTGGTGAACTATTCATACGTAATTTACCTTGAACATACATCCTACCATTTACAATATTAAATAATAATGAAATATACATTCGATATCCTTTATATGACTTATATTCTGTCTCTAAAACCACATCATCCTTATGTCTTACAAGATATCCGTTTCGTATTAACACTACCAATACCTCATCAGTAGTGATAGAACTATCGTTAATAATGAAGGTATTTGCATCAGGGGTAAATACTAAATCTTGAGCCGAAGCTTTATTAAAGAATCCTAAAAAAATAATTGAATATAAGAGATAGTATTTAGATTTAAGAAGTAAATTCATGATACAAAAATGGAAAATACTTCGCTAGAAAACAACAAGATCTCTTTGTTTAAAAACTCACTTTCGAATAATTCATTGGAAGGATAATTGTAAAATCAACTACTACCGACTTGTGCCATATCCCAAAGTAAAACTGCGCTTAGCTAATCTATTGTATTGCATTATGAACCATCAAGCAATACCACCCAATTATTCATTACCTCGCATAAAAGTTTTTCAACCACCGCTTTTAATCCTTTAGTAATTCAACCCAAACACCTTATTTTGCGCATTCATTCAACACTCATATCATGTCACACACAGCACCGTATAAAATAGATGTTCATGCGCATATTATGCCTGAGTTTATTCCGAATCTAAAGGAACGCTATGGCTATGGTGATGAGTTTATTTACTTGGATCATTACCAACCCGGGCGTGCAAACATGATGAAAGCCAACGGTACTTTTTTTAGAGCCATTGATGATTTGTGTTGGGATCCTAAAGCCATTATTCAACACATGGATAAACATGATGTGAAGTTAATGGCCTTATCTACCATTCCGGTATTGTTTTATTATTGGGCCAAGCCCGAACATACGCACGAGTGGAGCCAATACATCAACAACCATTTGGCACAAATTCAGCGCGACTACCCTACCCGATTTGTAGGTTTGGGAACCTTGCCCATGCAAGATACCGATTTGGCTGTGGAGGAACTTACGCGTTGCAAATTCGAACTCAATTTACCCGGTGTTGAAATTGCCACCAATATTTTAGATTACAATTTAGATGACGAACGTTTTTTCCCTTTTTATGAAGCTGCCGAAAAATTAGGCATGTGCATTTTTGTACATCCGTGGGATATGATGGGTCAAGACAAAATGAAAAAGTATTGGTTGCCTTGGTTAGTGGGTATGCCGGCTGAAACTTCGCGTGCCATTTGCAGCATGATATTTGGCGGAGTGTTTGATAAATTCCCCAAATTGCGTGTAATGTTTGCACACGGTGGTGGTTGTTTTCCGCACACCATTGGCCGAGTTTCGCATGGACATCATGCCCGCCCCGATTTATGCAACATTAACCAAGTAGCCGACCCTTATGAGTACGTAAAAAAGTTTTACATTGATAGTTTAGTGCACGATGAAGAAGCTTTGCGTTACAACCTGAAATTATTTGGTGCAGAACGAATTGCCTTGGGCAGCGATTTCCCTTTTCCGCTTGGTGATTTAGAGCACGGTAAATTTATAGAATTGATGAAAGATTTAAGTGCAGAAGAAAAAGCGCAAATGTTGTACAAAACTGCCAAAGAGTGGTTGGGTATTAACGAATAAGCGTAACTGTTCCTTTTACAGCTTCCTTTTGTTTTTTTCTACCTCCTGCTTCAACCAGGTAAGTGTACACATCAGCAGGTGCCGGTTTACCGTCAATGGTACCATCCCAACTATTTTCAATATCATCACTTTCAAAAACTAATCTACCCCAGCGATCATAAATTTCTATGTGGTAGGTGTCAATAAATACACCTCTAATTCTAAACACATCATTTAATTTATCTCCATTAACCGTAAATGCGTTTGGCACAAACACCTTCGGTTTGGTTTCTATACAAGCGATGTTCGATTCACTTGTAGCATTGTTGCCTCCATTTTCATAAGCCACCACTTTGTAGCAATAATCTCTTTGTTTAGATGACTGTTGTAGATCAATAAAAGCCGTATCGGTGTTGGTTAAATTGGCAACTGTGTAAAACGAACTTGATGAGTCGTAATGAAAATCAACTTGGTATTTTAAAACTCCTGCTTGCCATTTTGAATAAGGTGTGAAGTGTACAACAGGATCAAAATCTAAAGGTGCGGTTTCGGTTAAATCAACTTTTACCAATATTGTTTTTGCTTCATCGCTGGCTAAACTAATTCCCCCGCATTCATCCTTCAAATAAATAACATAAGCATAGGTGTACAAATCAACCTGAACATTATCATCAACTAAAAAAGTATCACTAACTTCTTTATAGTAGGTAAAATCAGCTTCATCTCCTCGCTTGCGATAAATCATGTATTTAAAGCGTAATTCAGCATCTCGTTTAAACCATTGCAACAGCACAACATCATCATCAACAACAGTAGCTCTAAAGTTTTTAGTTCCGGGCAAGGTGGTTAAAAATATGGGTGATGCCAAGGCAGTATCACTCCAACTTACAACAGTAGGTGCGGCATTACTCACCGCTTTTATTTGGTACACATAATTGGTAAAACACTTAACGGTGGTATCAACAAAATTATAAGTTAAAGGACTTACCGTTTTAATCAACACAAATACTCCGGGAGAGTCTGTATTATTTCTCCAAATTTCATAATTCTTCAAACCGCTAAAACCAATATATGGGGTCCATTTTAAGGAAACCGCATTATTGATTCCTTTTGCTTGAAGTTCAACCGTGGTGTGTTTAACGGCAGTATCACTCACATTATTACAAACATCAACAGCAACCACAGCATAAGAATACGGATTTAAATAAGTAGTAATATTTTGCTGCGTAAACAAGGTATCATCAGCAAAAAAGTAATCGGTATAATTTAAAGGTTGTCCACCAGCGTAATTATAAAACACCCTATATTTAATAAAGTCAGGCTCTGTATTTTTTCTGAACTCAAAAACATTCGAAGCATAATCTAAAACAGTCGCTCGAATACTAACCGGTCGCGCAGGTGCAATAACATCATTAAACACGGAGAGTACTTCCTCCCTAATTGCGGTGTCAGCACATCCGTTTGTATCAATGCCCATTAACTGAATGGTATATTTTCCTGCTGTACTAAATGTTTTGGTTATGGGCCCTGCTGCATGTGAAGTGTCATTGGATCCAAATCGCCACAACCAGTTTTTCATTACGGGTTGATTTACACTTTTATTGGTGAATTCAATAAGCGTATTGGCACATACCAATGTTTTATCCAAGTCAAAATCAACTTGGGGTTTGTTATAAATAATAATTGAATCTTTTGCTTCAAAACCATATACGCAACTTTCACTGCTATCTACTAAAGTTAAACGTGGATAATAAATATTTCCTGTTGAGTATTGATAGGTAAAACTATCGGTAGTAGCAGTATCTACCCTGCCATCGCCAAAATCCCAAATAAAATACTTGGCATTTTCTGATTTTAATTTAAACGTAATTGGCAACGGATTACACCCCACTAACGGTCCGAAACTATACGTTCCCAGCGGTCCTCCAATGCGTATATAATCAGGTATGGTTAATGAATCTTTGCAGCCGGCACTATCGGTTAGGGTTAAAGTTACATCATATTTTCCGGGCAAGGTAAATGTAACAAATGGACTCTCTGCATTACTTTCATTTTGATCAATACGCCATAAACGGCTAACAATAGGTGTTGAACCAATAATCGTGGTATCAAACAATTGAACAGGAGAAATTGGCAAATAACAATCTTTCACATTTGGGGTTGCGTAAAAGCCTAAGGTTGGCTTAACATTAACAATTCTGATGTTCGTATCCATTTGTGCCGAGCAACCGTTTGCATCATTAATGGTAAGCCTTATGGCAATTGTGGTATCTCTTTGCGCAAAGGTATTTTGTAACACACGTCCTGTTCTGGGTTGATTTCCTAACAACCAATTAAATTGTGCAGGAGCATACACTTTAGCCTCATTGCTATCGGCTGTAAAAGTTATTTGTTGTGAACCACATAGCAATGCCGTTGAAATATCGAACGAAGGTTGTGGTTTTGTCGGGATCACATAAAGCGTATCATAAAAATAACACCCGATTGAATCTTGTATTTCATAAAACACCCCGGTTCCCCAACGTTGTTTTATAAAGTTTGGTTGCTGAAAAGTGTATTGAACATTTTTTTGTGTATCGGTAACAGTTGAGTCAATTCCACTCCACAGCCACTTGCGTTTTACAACAGGAAAATCAGTAATAGATTGGTCGGAAAATTGCACGGTTAAAGGCACACATCCGGCATTGGTAGAAGCTGTAAAATCAGCCACTCCTCCGGATACCCGAACAGCCGAATCTTTATAAATAGAATAAACACAATTGGCAATATCTTTTACCTGCATGGTTAATCCTCTCCATCCGCTGGTAAATAATGTAATACTTTGATTCAATCCAAAAGCGTTCTCCCCTGTGCTAAACTGCCAATGTGTTTCGGCAATTGGGTAATGATTGCTATCTATAACCGTAGTATTGCTAAGGCTTATACCAATGGGTGCACAACCAATACTGTCACTTTGCGTAAATTTTAATTGAGGTGGCTTTGAAATAAAAATTACATTTCTTGCGGTATCAATACAATTAAATACAGTATCTCTTACAACTACCATCACATTGTAATAACCGGTTGAATTGTATTTATGTCCGGTAATGGCTTGATTCGAAGTAGCACCATCACCAAAAAACCATTGAAATGGGCCAGTTCCCGCAGAAATGGTAGCATCAAACGTAGCACTATCCGATCCGCAAGGTACATTTGGGCGCCACATGCTAGCTCGTGCAGGATTTACATTGAGGTAGTTTACTTTGGTTAAGGTTGATAAACATCCATTGTGTGTGATGGTTAACGTAATGTTGTAAATGCCGGTATCAGGAATTGTAGCCTGAGTAATTTTTCCGTTAGCAGACCCATTTTTCCAAATCCAAGCATAAGTTAAGCCACTAATTCCTGAGTTTTCAATGGCTGTAAATTGCACAGGATTAATTGCCGAGAAACATGCAGAAAATTTATCGGCCGTAAAATCAAACGGAATGTTCATTCCCACTTTTACCGTATCATATAATTCGGCATCACAATTATTGGCTGTTGATGCCAAAACTCGAACTACGTAAGTTCCTGTATCGTTAAACGTGTAGTTAAATGTTGAATTGGTATCGGTTTGAATCCCATTAATAAACCACCTGTAACGAATAAATTGAGATGTATTTACTACACCAAAATTAGTTGCAAATGGTTTACAACCTTTTTTTACGTTATGATTTACCACTTGAACAGATGGCGAAAAAACTGGCAATAGTACCATTGAACTATCTCTGCAACCGTTAGAATCACTAATAAGAAGCGAAGCTTGATAAGATGTTAAAGTATTGTAATGAACTGTATCATTTGGCAAGGTAGATGTTTTTCCATTCCCGAAATTCCAGGCATAAATTAAACCTGAACCTGTTGATTGATTTGTGAACTGAACAATAGTGGGTATCTTACAAATACTGTTAGGACTCACAACAAACGAGGCAACAGGTTTTGGATGAATAATAATATTTTTTTCAACGGTGTCCGCACATTGGTTAAAACTACTGATTAATCTTAACTGATAACTACCCGCATTAAAACTGTTTTGATAATTTTTTGAAGTGCTTTGCAAGGTTCCATTTACGAACCAACGATGCAGTATTGAATTGGTATCAGGTGAGGTTTGATTAATAAATTGAATCGAATTCAATGCACATAAACCGGATGTAGGAAAAGAAAAATCATTCTGAATATCGGCAATAAAAATTGCCGAAGGTTTATTCACAATAGCTGCGCATCCGTTAGGTGCAGTAACTTTAAGCATTACGTTATATATTCCGGGTTGAGTTAAATTCAATGTTGGCGATATCATATTAAAACCTTGTCCGTTACTTACCACCCACTCATAAGTATAGGCAGGATTAGCTGGATTTACGGTTGGAGTAAATTGATGGGTAGTGGGAGCTTTACAGGCAATAGGATTGGTTACAGTAAAATCAGCCGTATGAGATTGTGTAACGTTAATATGGTTTGATTTTAAAGTTGTATTGGTGCAACCGTTGGTATCCGTAACTGTTAATGATATAGTTTTAAGTCCTGGAATGATATAGGTGTGATTAGGATTTTTTTGTGGTGAAACATTTCCGTCTCCAAAATCCCAAAGCCATTTTGTAATCACGCCTGAACCCGTTGAGGTACTATCGGAAAATTGAACAACCAATGGTACACAACCACCATTTTTATCGATGGAAAAATGAGCAGTTGGTGAAGTAAAAACTGTAATGAATGCATTTTTAGTTTGAGTATTTATACCCTGTGAATTACTCACGGTTAAACTCACATTATAAACTCCTGGAATAATATAAATGGCCGAAGGATTTTGTAAGGTAGAAGTGTTTCCGTTTCCAAATGTCCATTGAAATGACGTTGGAGAACCAGTTGAGGCATCTTGAAATTGAACACTCAAAGGACTACACCCGCTTACCTTGTTTGCATTAAAATTGGCAATTGGTTGTGCGTTTATGCAAGAATGAATAATAAGGCTTAAAATGAAAAAATAGCTTTTCAAGTTAATAAATTTTACGCCTTAAAGTTAATCATTTAATAATGATAGTTTCGGTTTTGCGGGTTAATATTTCACGCTTTTGGATTAAAAACACATGAATTTGCAAATGAACTTCCAACTGTTCTTCATTTTGCTCTATTTCAAATTGCTGCAACAAACGTTGATTTTCTTCAACTAACCGTTCAATATTTTTTAAGATGAGTCGGTTCAATGCCGAATCTACATCATTCTTATAGTTCAATTCAATCGGATCAATGTATACATCATACTTTTCATTCCAGTGTGGACTTAAATCTAATTCTTTAGATAAAATATCGGCAATAAATGCTGTCACAATTGGATCATTGTGTCTCATCAATCCGCTTGTATCAGGTTGATTTCCGGTATCTGCAACCAACATTAATTCCGTAATAATTTGCGCAACAACTGGATGTTCGAGTATTATTTCTTCAATACGTAGATTTTGTAGTACATATTGAGTAACGGTTCCATTTTCCGAATCATAAAGCAAATGACCATATTGTACCAAAACCCTAATTAGATCTTTCTCTTGTGCATCAGATTTTGGAAGTTGATCAATTTGTTCGGTTAAGGTACTGGTTTGATTTTCTTCTTTAACTTCAACAAAATCAGTTTTCTTCTGATTGGTTAATTGTTGTTTTAATATTCTGTTTGATTCTGTAATTAACAACTGCTCATCAAAAGCAATTAGTTTTGCAGTTTCCGTAATTAAAACACTACGTTTAAAAGCATCTGGTATCTTACAAATAGATTGAACAATGTCTTTTACCACCTCAGCCCTGCGAATTGGATCACCTTGTGAATCTCCATTTAATAATTCTGCTTTAAACAGAATAAAATCTTTTTTACTGTCCTGAAGAAACGTATGAAAATCGATCGGGCCAAGTTTTTTGCAATAGCTGTCAGGATCCTCTCCTTCAGGAAATACAACCACCTTAACATTTAATCCTGCTTCAAGTAGTAAATCAATACCTCGCAAGGATGCTTTCAAACCGGCAGAATCTCCATCATACAATACGCATACATTATCAGTAAAGCGTTTTATTAAACGTATTTGGCCTTCGGTTAATGATGTCCCTGATGAAGCCACAACATTTTCGATTCCTGCCTGAAATAAGGATATCACATCGGTGTATCCTTCAACTAAGTAAACATTATTTTCTCTTACAATTTGCTGCTTGGCAAAATATAAACCATACAATACATCACTTTTGTGGTATAATATGGTTTCGGGAGAGTTAACATACTTCGGACTTTTATCATCCTTAACCAAATAACGTCCGGCAAAAGCTATTGGCTTCCCATTAATACCATGAATTGGAAAAATTACTCTATTCCTATAGGCATCATAAACTTTTCCTGTTTCATCATTTTTCTTAAGTAAACCACCGGAAACTAAATAATCAATATTATACCCATTACGTTTGGCTTCTTCAAACAAATTGTCCCATCCGTCTTTCGCATAGCCTAACATAAACTTCTCAATAGTTTCCGGCCTGAATCCCCTTTCTTCAAAATAACTTAGTCCGATGGTAATCCCATCTTCGTCCCCTAACAAAATCTCATGAAAATAACGCTCCGCAAAATTATTGATAATCTGAAGACTCTCTTTTTCGCTCTGCTTTTGTTTCTGCAAAACAAGTTCTTCATTGCTGAATTTAGGTTCTAACCATTCAATATTATACTTACTTGCTAATTGTTTTAAAGCTTCAATATAATTCAACTGCTCAACATCCATTACAAAATTGACAGCATTGCCAGCCTTACCACATCCAAAGCATTTATAAATACCCTTACTTGGTGAAACGCTAAATGAAGGGGTCTTTTCAAGGTGAAACGGACATAGCCCAATTAAATTTGCGCCACGCTTTTTCAAGCTCACATAATCCCCTACTACTTCCTCAATTCGCGCAGTATCAATTATTTCGTCAATGAGTGATTTTTCTACCATAAAAATTCGTGTACAAATTACTAAGAAATTTGCGCAACAACTAAATTTTATTTTAATTTGCAGTCCTCAATTGGTCCCATAGCTCAGCTGGATAGAGCACCGGTTTTCTAAACCGATGGTCACAGGTTCGAATCCTGTTGGGACTACAAAAACATCACTAGAAATTGTGATGTTTTTTTTTGCATTTCACTTCAATTATCTGGAATATCATCCGTTAAAGACGTTTAAAAATTGATAAAACAAAAAACCCCGATAGTAAGACTATCGAGGTTAGTTTAAATGATATGGCAACGACTTACTTTCCCGGGTTTTATCCTAGTATCATCAGCGCTGGTAAGCTTAACTTCTCTGTTCGGAATGGGAAGAGGTGGACCT
>JBKDBG010000104.1:0-20182 GCA_046314755.1 Bacteroidota bacterium
GCTTACGGCCATAAGTTTTATTTGGTTGATACTGCCGGAATTCGCAAAAAATCAAAGGTTAGGGAAGACATTGAGTTTTATTCCGTAATGCGTTCCATTAATGCTTTGGAAAACTGTGACGTTGCTGTGCTGGTAATTGATGCCACCATTGGACTAGACTCGCAAGATATGAACCTTATTCATTTGGCAACCAAAAACGGAAAAGGTTTGGTAATTGTAGTGAACAAGTGGGATTTAATAGAAAAAGATCACAAAACAGCCAAAGCATTTGAGGAGGTGATTAAAAACAAAATCAAACCATTTGATGATGTACCTGTTATTTTCACCTCGGCCGTTGAAAAGCAACGCATTCACCGTTTGGTAGAAATAACCATGAAGGTAAATGAAAACCGAGGAAAACGTATTAAAACAAGGGTATTAAATGAAGTGATGCGTGAAGTAATTGATCATTACCCTCCACCGGCCATTAAAGGCAAATTTGTAAAAATCAAATTTATTACCCAGTTACCGGGGCGTAATCCTAAATTTGCATTCTTTTGTAACCTGCCGCAATATGTAAATGAAAGCTACAAAAGGTATTTGGAGAACAAATTACGCGAGCATTTTGACTTCACCGGTGTACCGATTGTAATTTACATGAGAAAAAAATAATAAAATATTGCATTTTATATAAATCTTCATATATTTGCACGGAATTTTAATCAGATAAAATTAAAAAACATGAAAAAAGTATTATCAATCTTAGCCGCTTCTGCTATGTTAGCTATCGTAGCTTGCGGTCCTTCAGCTGAAGACAAAGCTAAAGATGAAGCAGCAAAATTAGATTCAATCGAACAACAAAGAATCGCTGATTCTACTTTGCAAGCTCAAGAAGCTGCAATGGCAACTGACACTACAGCTGCTACTGCTGACACTACAGCTGCTGCTGCTCCTGCTGCTCACTAATCGTATTCAGCAAGAACGAATTAAAATCCCGCTTATGCGGGATTTTTTTTGTGTTGTAAAAAAAGTACAAAAAGATTTTTATTTTGTGTAAAACCTCATACTTTTGCACTCCTTAATAATAATGCATTATGTCTACTAAAAGAACATATCAACCTTCAGTACGCAAAAGAAGAAATAAGCATGGGTTCAGAGAAAGAATGTCTACTGAAGCCGGTCGTAAGGTAATTAACGCTCGCAGAGCACGTGGTCGTAAGAAACTAACCGTTTCAGACGAGAAGCGCCACAAAAGATAATTTTTAACTGTTTCCCCTTTTCGTGGAAGCTTTCATCTTATGATGATGGTAAAATATACTTTTAAAAAAGCGGAAAGGTTACACAGTAAAAAACTGATTGATAAATTATTCGGAAAAGGAAACCGTGTGCTTTCACAGTTTCCTTTTCGTATTTTGTGGGTTTTAGAATCCGACCTTGACCTGCCTCAACCTGCTCAGTTTTTGGTTGCGGTTCCCAAAAAAAACTTCAAAAAGACCGTACAACGTAACCGAATTAAACGCCAAATAAGAGAATTATACCGATCTCACAAGCACAGCTTATACCAATCACTCACCCAAAATCATAAGCAATTACTTATAGGCGTAATTTACTCAAGCAACACCGCATTGGCTTTTGACGAATTAAATCTTAAATTCGAATTGGCATTAAAAAAGCTGATTAAAGAAATTGAAAAAACTGCTTAGTTTTCCATTTGTATTGCTGATAAAAGGGTACAGGATTCTCCTCTCTCCTTACTTACCTAATGCCTGCCGATATACTCCAACCTGCTCACAATATGGTATAGAGGCATTTAACAAATACGGCCCAATCAAAGGTTTTTGGCTAACGCTAAAACGCATCAGCAAATGTCATCCATGGGGAAGCCACGGGCATGATCCTGTTCCATAAATGAATTTAAAGCCTGCATGCAATAATTATCTGCGCATATCAGCGTTTTTTCTATATTCGACCCAATCATTCAAGTTATATGAAAAATAATAAGTTTCGTAAGTGGTATTTAGGTTTATCAGCCGTTTTGTTATTCGGCCTATTTTCATTTACCCAATCAAACAACTACTTCGAGATTAGTAAGAACCTTGACATTTTTGCCACCCTCTTCAGGGAAGTTAATACCTATTATGTTGATGAAGTGGATGCAGGTAAGTTAATCAAAACAGCCATTGATAAGATGCTGGAATCACTTGACCCGTATACCAATTATATTTCGGAAGCCGAGGCTGAAGATTATCGTTTTCAAATGACCGGCCAATACGGTGGTATTGGAAGCTTGGTGGGAACCAAAGGTGATCAAATTGTAATTACAGAACCTTATGAAGGATTTCCTGCTCAAAAAGCGGATTTACGTGCAGGCGATATTATTCTTGAAATTGAAGGAAAATCAACAAAAGGAAAAACCACATCAGATATCAGTAAATTATTAAAGGGCCAACCAGGTACAGAAGTTAAATTATTGATAAAACGAGAAAGCGAAGGAACGTTAACCAAAGTACTTAAACGTGAAGAAATACAACTTAAAAATGTGCCTTACTTTGGAATGATTAATGAAAATACCGGATATATTAAATTGGCTTCATTTACTCAAAATGCAGGCAAAGAGGTACAAGATGCCTTGATAGAACTGAAAAAAAATCCTGCCCTTGAAAATTTAATTTTGGATGTAAGAGGTAATCCGGGTGGATTGTTGCACGAAGCTATTAACATTGTAAATGTATTTATTCCGCAAGGTGTTGAGGTGGTAAGTACCAAAGGAAAAGTTAAAGAGTGGGATAAAAGTTATAAAACATTAAACAAGCCGGTTGATACACAAATTCCGGTGATTGTGCTCACCAACAGAGGTTCGGCAAGTGCCAGCGAAATTGTGAGCGGAAGTATTCAAGATTTAGACAGAGGATTGGTGTTAGGCCAGAAAACATACGGAAAAGGATTGGTACAAAGTACTCGTCCGCTTACTTATAACGGCCAATTAAAAGTTACTACTGCCAAATATTATACGCCAAGCGGAAGATGTATTCAAGCATTAGATTACTCACACCGAAATGCAGATGGCAGTGTTGGCGCATTACCGGATAGTTTGAAAAAAGAATTCAAAACCAAAAACGGCAGAAAGGTATATGATGGAGGCGGTGTTGATCCTGATTTAGCAACCAAACAATATGAGTACAGTAAAATTGCTGAGAGCTTATTAATGAATCAACTCATATTTGATTATGCAACAATTTACCGAACTAAACACACCCAAATTGCTCCTGCCCAATCATTTCAACTGACAGATGCCGACTTTAATGACTTCAAACAATTTATTGCCGATAAAAAATATGATTATCAAACCAACACGGAAAAAGCGTTAGAAGAACTTAAAAAGAAAGCGGAGGGAGAAAAATATTATGCAGGAATTCAAGCACAATATGAACAGCTTAAACAACATTTAAATTCAGTAAAACAGAACGACTTAAACAGCAACAAAGATGAAATTATGGAGTTGCTTGAAGCCGAAATTGCAAAACGTTATTACTTCCAAAAGGCACAATATGAAATGGCAGTGATGCATGATGAAGATGTGAAAGAAGCCATAAAGTTATTTGCCGACAAAAAAAGATTTGCGCAGTTATTGAACCCAAGCAACAAGTAAAATGTTATCTGTAACCGACTATCTGCTCATCCTTTTACTTAGCTCTGCCGGTGGCTTCATGTCGGGATTTCTAGGTGTTGGAGGCGGTATCATTTTTATTCCCATACTTGATTTTTACCTTCGAAAAATTGGCCTTGAAGGCGGTGATTTGGTGAAAGCCATTTTAGCAAATTCCCTTTTTACCATTATTTTTTCCGGGTTATTCAGTAGCTATAAGCAATTTAAATTAGGCAACTTTTTTCCGAAGGAAATTATGTATACCGCTTCCACGGGTGTGATATCGGCCGTGGGGATGACCGCCATTATTAAGGCCGGAACTTGGTACAATGCCCAACTGTTTAGTTATGTATTTGCAGGCATGTTGTTTTTGATAACAACTCGAATGTTTCTTTCAAAACCCAAGCACCTGATTGTTGAAACTACAATTAAGCCCATAAAATATAGCATTACCGGTTTTTTTGCCGGTATCATTACGGCCATGAGCGGTTTAGGTGGAGGTGTGGTGATGACCCCCGTATTTACGGATTGGCTGAAAGTGGATATTCGTAAGGCAAGTTCGATTTCAAACGGGGTAATACCGGTTTTTGCAATAGCAGTTGGCATCTTAAATTTAAGTACACCCGCCACGGTGAAGGTGAGTGATTGGCAAATCGGGTTTATTATTTTTCCGGTTGTGTTGCCTATGATTATTTCATCCATCATTTTTGCACCGCTAGGGGTTAGCATTGCACAAAAAACTCCCCAAAAATATATCAGGGTTGTTTTTGCTTCGTTTGCTATGATGATTTTATTGAAAACACTTTATACCATTTACAAAGATTCGCTATGAAAAAAAATATACTCTTCAGTTTCATTTTTGTGATTGCATTTGTTGCCCAAGCGCAACAAAAAAGTTACAACTCAACTCAAATAACCATACCACAATTAAAAAAGCACATCAACTACTTGGCAAGTGATGAGTTGGAAGGCCGTCTTACCGGAACAAAAGGCGAACAAAAAGCTGCTAAATACATCAGTAAACAATTTAAAAAATATGGTGTAATCGCGAAGGGAACGCAAGGGTATTTACAACCATTTAGTGTGAGAAAAAATTTAATGAATCCGCATGGCAGTGATAGTGATGCAAAAGCCATTACCATTACCGGCCACAATGTGGTTGGATATATTGATAACGATGCCAAAACAACTGTGGTGATTGGCGCACACTATGACCACTTGGGTTATGATGAATATAAACACAGTACATATCGGCCAAGCAATGAAAAAGAAAAACCGCAAATACACAATGGTGCCGATGACAATGCGAGCGGTACTGCCGCATTAATTGAATTAGCAGGTTTGCTGAAACAATCAACTTTAACCAAACACAACTATTTGTTTTTAGCATTTAGTGGTGAAGAAGAAGGCTTGTTAGGCAGTAATTATTTTACCAAACATTCAACCATTGACACAGCCTCATTTGTTTGTATGATAAATATGGACATGGTTGGCCGATTAGATACCGCAAAACAATCATTTGCCATTAGCGGCACCGGAACTTCACCCTATTGGGAAAATGCACTGAAACAAATCAAATCACCTCACAAAATAAAAACCGAAACCGGAGGAACGGGAGCCAGTGATCACACTTCATTTTACTATATAAACATTCCGGCCTTGCACTTTTTTACAGGCACTCACTACGATTATCATAAACCAAGTGATGACGAAGAGAAAATAAATTATCAAGGCATTGCCGATGTGATGGATTGTATTATGCAATTGCTTGCAGGGGTGAATGAGCAAGGTAGATTACCATTTACACCAACCGCACAAGATACCGGAATAAAAGTTAGTTTTAAAGTTACTTTGGGAATTATGCCCGACTATTTATATGATGGGAAAGGAGTGAAAGTTGACGGTTGCACACCAGGAAAACCCGCAGCCAATGCCGGTATTCAAAAAGGTGATATTATTTTAAAATTAGGGACGTTTGAAACGGCCAATATGCAAACCTATATGAAAAGTTTGCAACAGTTCAAAAAGGGTGATGAAACCGAAGCCATCATCCAAAGAGGTAATGAAAATATTACACTAAAGATAAAATTTTAAGACGCCCGTTGAATTAACTTCACTTTAGCTAAGGCATGAACTTGGTATTTTTTACCCGTTGCAACAGCAAGGCAATTGATGTATGTGCGCAGTGTTTCTTGTTTTTTTAAGATAATTTTTGATTTTCCTTCCATCACAAACAAATCGCCTTCCTTTAAATCGTCCAAAATGAGGTAGTTTTTTTTGGTATCGTAACGCATTAATACTTTCATCAATTTTACATCAGCACTATGGGAGTATTTAGGGCTGCGCATATGACCAATAATGGCAAACTTTACATCATGCGGAAATAAATTTTCAATTTGCATGAAAGGAAACATATTGCGTTTAAATTCCTCCTTCCATTCCTTCCCATGTGGTTGCACTTGGTTGCCGTACTTTAACCAGGTGGTGTGATGAGCCAACTCATGGATAAAAGTAATAAGAAACTCAAAAGGCGGTAAATTATGATTCACTGAAATTCGATTTCCCTTACCCAAATGAGGATGGTAGTCACCGTATCTGTCCTTGCGTTCAACTTCAATGTGTAAGTGTAATCGGTAATACATAATCAACTCACAACACAATTCTAAAGCAGGCGGAGGTATGTGTTTTTTCAATGCCTCCATCAAACTTAATTTATGTTGATGTTGTTGTACTGTTAATTCACCTAAAATAAGTGATGAAAAATTACCCATTACTGATAACGGTATTTAAAATTTAATTCGTTAATTTTATTTTTAATTGAAAGCAACATACACTATGAACTCCGCAAAAAAAATCGAAAAAGAACTAATTCCACAACTCACCTTTGTTTCTTATGAAGTTTTAAATGATGCAGCGGAAAAAACATTGAGAAGAAATCAAATAGAACGTGCGATGGTGTTGGGGAATGCAGATAAAAATAAATGTAAAATTTATTTTGTTACCGAAGACGGGTTGATGACTGTGGAGACTACAGTATGGGCAGCCACTGATGATTTACTGACTTTAAAAGGAGGTGTAAATATTCCGGTTCATTGCATTGAACGAGTTGAATTAATTTAACCTAAATCAAAAAAATAAAATGTATTTATAACCTGTGCATAACTGTATGCCATATAATGGCATAAAAAAATTACTTTGCATAGGTATGGATACTCAATTGAATGATAAAAAGGTCATTTTCGGTTGGACAATGTATGATTGGGCCAACTCCGTGTTTTCATTAACCATTGCTACAGCTATTTTTCCGCCTTATTACGAGGCATTATCAAAATCTATAGCCATTGCAAACGGTGCACCGGAAACCGGCCCTTATTACCTTGATTTTTTAGGTATTCATACCTCTTCCTCTGCCTTGTATTCTTTTACTTTATCGTTTGGGTTTTTATTGGTTACTTTTATTAGTCCGCTACTTTCGGGTATTGCTGATGTAAGAGGAAACAAAAAAACTTACCTGCGCTTTTTTTGCTACCTGGGCAGTTTAAGTTGTATGTTGATGTACTTTTTTACCAAATCAACTTTACCGCTTGGCATTATTTTGTTTTTAATAAGCTTGGTAGGATTTGGCGGAAGCATTGTGTTTTATAACGCTTTTTTACCGGAAATTGTTAGTGAAGACAAGTTTGACCGAATTAGTGCAAGAGGTTTTAGCATGGGCTACATTGGCAGTGTAATTTTACTCATCCTAAACCTTGCTGTTATCATTAACACTCCTTGGTTTTTTGATGTTGAAGGGAAAGCCCAAGCCTTAATGACGGAAAATGGAATTGGCTACACCGAGGCTTTTGAAAAGGCAAAAGGTTATTATGAAGGATTTGCATCAAGGCTAGCATTTGTATCAGTAGGATTATGGTGGGCAGGATTTGCACAAATTACCTTTAAACGCCTACCCGAAAAAACCAGAGAAAATAACTATGAAGGAAGTATATTAAAAAAAGGATTTTTAGAGCTGAAAAAAGTTTGGCATGAAATAAATGAAACCAATGCGAATAACAGAATAAAACGCTACTTGTGGGGATTCTTTTTCACCAGTATGGGATTACAAACCGTAATGTATGTTGCCACTTTATTCGGCTCACAAGAATTAAAATTGCCTACACCCAAATTAATTGCAACCGTATTAATTATTCAACTCATTGCCATTGTTGGGGCTTGGGGATTTTCACGCATCAGTGAAAAAATTGGAAATATTTATAGCCTATTGGTTATGGTGGTAATTTGGATAGGCATTTGTATAGCAGCTTATTTTGTGCAGTATGAAATGCAATTTTATGCTTTGGCTGCTGTGGTAGGTATGGTAATGGGAGGTATTCAATCCATGTTCAGAAGTACGTTTGCTAAAATTATTCCCGACAAAACACCGAATCATGCTTCGTATTTTAGTTTTTATGATGTGTGCGAAAAATTGGCCATTGTATTTGGCACATTTAGTTATGGTATTATTGCGCACCTCACCGGAAGCATGCGAAACAGCGTAATTGCATTAACGATATTTTTTATCATCGGACTTTCGTTTTTAATTCGCATCAAAAACTTTAAAACCTTTCATCCATAATTATGAAAGTTGAATTATTTATACCTTGTTTGATTGATCAGCTGAGACCTGAAACAGCATTTAATACGGTGAAGGTTTTAGAGAAAGCCGGTTGCCATGTAAACTATAATGTGGAACAAACTTGTTGCGGCATGGCAGCATTTAATGCCGGACACTGGGATGAAGCACGAGAAGTTGGTGTTAAATTTTTGAGCGAAGCAGATACAAGCAGGTACATGGTAAGTCCGGGTGGAAGTTGTGTGGGTATGATTAGAAACTCTTATGATGCACTTTTTCAAAACTCTTCACATCACAATAAATTTCGTCAGTTGCAAAAAAAGATTTTTGAATTGAGTGAGTTTTTAGTGGATGTAGTAAAAGTAACTGACCTTGGTAGTATGCTTACTGCAAAGGCCACCTACCACGATGCTTGTGGTGCCTTGCGTGAATGTAAAATAAAAACTCAACCACGAACTTTACTGCAACAGGTTAAAGGACTGCAATTGGTAGAAAGTGTAAATTGTGAAGATTGCTGCGGATTTGGTGGAAGTTTTGCCGTGAAAGCCGAACCTATTAGCGTAGCCATGGCCGAAGCAAAAGTAGAACAAGCATTGGCCATTGGTGCAGAATACATTATTTCAACTGATTTTGGTTGCTTGCTCCAATTAGATACCTATTTGAAAAATAAAAATATTACCAACCTAAAAAGCTTACACCTGGCCGATATTTTAGCCATGGGGATTTAACGTGCAGTTATGACTGAAGAATTCGTTTTTTCTTTTGAGCGGTTGTTTGATTTCACAAAAAATGTATTCACCCGCTGTGGCATGAATGATGCCGATGCTTCACAAGCAGCATCGGTGTTGTTATCAGCTGATTTGCGTGGAATTGATTCGCATGGTGTGGCAAGACTATCCGGTTATATTAGGTTGTATGAAGCCAAACGAGCCAACTTTACGGCCAAGGCAGAAATTATTCACCAAACGCCCGCAACAGCCACCATTGATGCGCAAGAAGGCCTTGGATTAGTGATTGCACCTCAAGCCATGGAAATTGCTATTGAAAAGGCAAAACAATGCGGTACAGGTATGGTTGCCATTCAAAACTCTAATCATTTTGGTATTGCCGCTTATCACGCTATGCTTGCATTAGAACATGATATGATTGGCATTGCCATGACCAACGCAAGCCCTTTGGTTGCGCCTACACACAGCAAGGAACGTATGTTAGGAACAAACCCGATGTGTTATGCATTTCCTACCGAAAACGAATTACCTGTTGTGGTTGATTTAGCCACCTCAACTGCTGCTAATGGCAAATTAGAAATTGCACAACGAACCGGAAAACCAATTCCGAAAGGATGGGTAATAGATAAAAACGGTGAAGATACCACCAACCCAAATGCATTGAAAGAAGGTGGCGTGTTATTGCCTTTAGGAAGCGGAGATACACAAGCCGGACACAAAGGATTTGGTTTAAGTGCAGTAGTAGATATTTTTAGTGCTGTATTAAGTGGAGCAAATTACGGACCATGGGTTCCTCCATTTGTTGCATTTTTAAATCCCGTAGAAAACCAACCCGGTAAAGGCATAGGCCATTTTTTGGCGGCCATTCGTATTGATGCTTTCAGGCCTGCAAATGAGTTTAAACAACATATGGACCATTGGGTTAAACGTTTTAAACAAGCACAACCCATTGATAAAAACATTCCCATTATTATTCCGGGTGAACCGGAGTTTGAACATGCTGCATATCGTAAAGTGCATGGTATTCCTTTAAACCCTGCAGTGGTTGATGATTTACAAAAATTAGGCGCTCAATTCGGGGTAACATTATAACATGAATAAACCAACAATCGTACTTGCATCAAAATCACCAAGAAGGCAAGCCTTAATACAAGGATTAGAATTAAATTTTAAAGTAGTAACCTACGATGTGGATGAATCGTTTCCACAAAATTTAAAAGCCGAAGAAATTGCAGTGTATTTGGCCGAAAAAAAAGCCAATGCATATCCGCATTCATTGGCAGAAGATGAAATACTGATTACTGCCGATACTATTGTTTGGGTGAATGACCATGTATTGAATAAACCCGAACACGAGCAAGAAGCCTTTAACATGTTAAATGAAATTTGTGGTACTACACACGAAGTGTTTACGGGTGTTTGTTTAAAAAGCAATAACCAAACGATTGCATTTTTTGACAAAAGCGAAGTAACGATTAAACCATTGAGTGATGAAGAAATATGGCACTACATCAAACATTACAAACCATTTGATAAAGCAGGAAGTTACGGTATTCAAGATTGGTTTGGATATGTAGCCGTTGAAAAAATTAACGGATGTTTTTACAATGTGATGGGATTGCCTGTATCAAAAATTTATGAGCAACTGAAATTACTCACTGTATAACACGCCTTCTTTTAAAGCAAAATCGGAACAAATAATCCGTTTAATGCCAAACTGCTGTATGATATAATCCATCAACAAGGCAGCTACAGTAATCATCTCAACCCTAAAATCAACCATGCCTTTTAATCGCTTGCGTTGTTCAAGGGTACTGGTTTTCATAATTTCAACAAATACATCAAAGTCTTCTCTCCGAATTTCATAAGCGTGTTTACTCAGCGATAAAGGAATTACTGCCAGATCTTTTATCACCACATCAACCAATGTTTCAAATGAGCCTGCTGTGCCTACCAATACCGTAGGTTTAAATTGTTTGATGATTTGATGCAGCGGTTTTAATTGCGCTTGAAAATATTGATGAAGGGATGCTATTTCATCCGTTGAAATAGGGTTATTGGTATGAAACTTATCTAACAAACGTGCTGCCCCAATTTCAAAACTTTGCTTCCACAATATCTGCTCTCGTTTTCCGATAATAAACTCCACACTGCCTCCCCCAATATCCATTACCAACACGGGCATTTCAGGAAACTTGAATGAATGAAAAGCACCACGGTAAATATAATCAGCTTCTTGCTCCCCACTAATGGTACAGATTTTGATGTTGCACAATTGCTCAACAGTAGCTACAAACTCGTTGCCATTACTTGCATTTCTAATGGCAGAGGTAGCAAATGCCATTACCTCTTTTACTTCAAACTGATCAATGTATTTTTTAAATTCTTTGAGTGTGGTTATGCCACGTTGAAAAGCCTCATCGGTAATACGGCCTTCATTAATACCTCCCCTACCCAATTTTACCGGAACTTGCAGTTTATAAAATTCACATATTTGATTTTGCCTTACTTCGGCAATCACCAAATGAAATGTATTCGTGCCTAAATCAATAATTGCTTTCAATAGGTTGTAGGTTTGTTGCAAAGTAAGCAAAAAGCCAAAGAATTGTTATTTAAAACAGCTTATGGTTAAGGTCTTGTTTGAGTACTTTAGCCGATGATTTACTCCTCATCTGCTGCTCTTTCTCTGTTTTACGAGAAGTATGCACGGCAAGTATTTGTTTGTTATTGCTGCGTGCATCATCACTTTTTTTCACCTTCCATAAATGTTCGTTGGCATATTTTGAAGAGGTTGCCAAATCAACAATGGGCAAAGGATAATCTTTTCCTAATTGGCATTGATACAGTTGTTGGGCTTCTTCACTCATCAGCCAAGGTTGGTGAATAAGTGGAGCAGGCACATGTTGTAACTCCGGAATCCATTGTTTAATAAAAGTTCCATCGGCATCATGATCCACACTTTGTTTAATGGGATTGTAGGTACGAATGGTATTTACACCCATGGTTCCTGCCTGCATTTGAAATTGCGGATAATGAATACCGGGCTCGTAATCCAAAAATTGTTGCGCCAAAAACACCGCACCTTTTTTCCAATCAAGCCACAGGTTATGTGTTAAAAAACTCACCAACATGGCACGCATTCTAAAATTAATGTAACCTGTTGCTTTTACACAACGCATGCATGCATCAACCAATGGGTAACCGGTTTTCCCATCACACCAAGCGTTGAAATAATCATCCCTCCACTCCGTGCGAATTTGATTAAAAGCAGGATTAAGGTTTGAAAATTCTATGCGGTAATCGGTTTCAAACTTTTGAATAAAATGACAATGCCATTGTAGCCTGGCCAACCAAAAGGCAGCCAATCGTTTTTTGTTTTTGGCAGGATGTTGCTCTAAGTCAAAAATAACCTCTCGCATACTTACATTTCCCCAAGCCAAATAAGGCGAAATACGACTGCATGCCGTGCGACTTTGCAAGGGTTTAGAAATGTATTTCATGTAACCATCTATGCGCTGGTTTAAAAAACTTTGCAAATACAAATATGCCTTGCTTGAACCGCCTTGCTGAAAAACATTGTTCGGAGTAATAAATTCAATGGGAACCAACTTGCGTTGATCAATGTGTTCATTCCAAACAAATTTTATCTTCGATAAATCGGGATTTAACAAAGGTTGTTGCAAAAAATCCCACCGTTGTTCATTCCATTGCTTACGGTTTTTTCGACCTCGTTGTATGCCATCGCGTTGAAATTCCTGAAAGGTTATTCCGTTTTGTTTACAAAATGCAGCTACTTGTTTATCGCGGTCGAAGGTTTGTATCACCCCAATTTCTTGATGCGCATATAGCCGTGAAATTGAATAATGTTGTTGAATTGATTTGAGAATATCAATGGTTTCACCAAAAGCTATCACTATTTTTGTTTGGTAAGGAAGCAGGTTTTGCTCCATATCCATCAAACTTTCCCATACAAATCGCCAATGCCTTGCATCCGTATCGGGAGCTTGAATTAAGGATGGTTCAAACACATACAGCAACAATACGGGATTACCTTTTTGTTGCGCTTCAAACAAAGGCGCATGATCGGTAAGTCGTAAATCGCGTTTAAACCAAACAATTGTTACGGGTGCTTGCACTTTAGTTAAACACTTAAAGCCTTAATGTGTTTATAGTTTATGGCTAATTTTTCTCCGCAAGAAATCGACCGAATCATTGAAATGGCATGGGAAGATCGCACCCCGTTTGAGGCCATCAAATTTCAGTTTGGCTTGAGTGAAGGTGAGGTTATCGCACTGATGCGCAACCAACTAAAACCACAAAGTTGGAGGTTATGGCGCAAAAGAGTCAACCAAGGCATCTCTCAAAAACATTTGCATAAACGCAATGCCGATATCACGCGGTTTAAATGTTCATTGCAAAAACAAATCACCCTCAATAAAATCAGCAAGCGTAATTTTAAATGAAAGGGATAAAAAAGCAACACTTGCCACAAAAAACCTGTTTAGTTTGCCAACGTCCATTTACCTGGAGAAAAAAATGGGAAAAAGTTTGGGATGAAGTAAAATATTGCAGCAAGCAATGCCGAAGCAAGGCTTAATTCAAGGATTCTGCGTAGATATCAGGCAAGTTTCTACCCAAACCATCATAATCTAATCCGTAACCCAACACAAACTTTCGTGGAATTTCAAAGCCAACATAATCAGGCTGAATAGGCACTTTTAACGCCTCGCGTTTAAACAATAATGTAATTACTTTTACCGAAGCCGGGTTTTGCGCATGCACTTGCTGCAAAATATGTTGCATACTCAGCCCTGTATCAATAATATCTTCCACAATAATTACATGTCGGCCTGCCAATGCCTCCGTAAAGCCAATTAATTGTTTAATGCTTCCGGTTGATTCTGTTCCGCTGTAGCTTGAAATTTTAGTAAACGAAATTTCACTCTGGAAATTAACCGCCCTTACCAAATCAGCCGCTAAAATAAAAGCCCCATTCAACACCGCTAAAAACAAAGGATTTTTATCGGTATACTCATTGGAAAGCAACTCCGCGATTTCATTTACGCGCTGTTTTATTTGTTGTGCCGAAATAAAGGGCTCAAAATTTCGGTCGTGTACTTTGATGATTGACATTATTATTGTTTACTTGTGGTTTCAATTTTCAAATATATAAGCATGGCAGTTGATTTTGAATGTAATTTATGCGGAAGTAACCAAGCAAGTAAAATTCCATTCAGGTATGCGTTTAAAGGTGGTTACTTATGGCTGTATGAATGTAACGGCTGTAAATTGCGTTCTATTTGGCCCCGACCAACAGATGAGGAGATTACAGAAATGTATGCTGCCGACTATTTTACCGAAGCAGATGCGGCTACCCACCACATGAATACCGATTATTTGGAACTGCTTAATTCGGGCAATTATGCCGATGGAGTGGCCAACATGAAAAAGTATTGCGAACAAGGAAGTATTTTAGAAATAGGTTGTGCCACCGGCAACTTTTTGTTTGCACTTAAAAATGCAGGTTATCATGTTAAAGGCATTGAACTATCAGCATTTGCTGTGGAGTATGCAAAAAAGAATTTTAACATCAATATCATCAACAAACCGTTTGATGCCGCTTTACTTAACCACGAAATTTTTGAAAAAGAATTTGATGTTGTGGTGATGGGTGATGTGCTTGAACATTTTACCAACCCTACGGCCGCCATGCATTTGGTAAATACCATACTTAAACCGGGAGGAGTTGCCATTATACATTTGCCGGGCACCTTAAATTTAATTTCAAGCAAATTGTCTTTTATGGTTTACAGGCTTATAGGTTCACAAAAAACCATGACCATTCCGCCTTACCATTTAACCGAGTTTAGCGAAAAAACCATTCGCACCATGTGCGCAAAATCAGGTTTTAGCAAAGTGGTTGTAAAACACGATATCAAACATCCGAATGAAATTCCATTGAGAGGAACCTTTATAGAAAACTTGGTTAAAAAGGGATTACAGTATCCAAATTATTTTCTCACCAAATGGTTTGGTGCAGCCGGAGATCGCATTACCGTTGAAGCCTATCGCTAATGAAACAACCACGCATCATATCGGTAATATCATTTCCTTTTCTTCCGGCCACAACCGGAGGCGAAATTTGCACGGCAGGATTGCTTCATGCCCTTTCACAACATACTGCAGTAAGTGCGTTTACGGTTGAACCCTATAAGCAAGGATTTGAGCACCAAACCGGAAACACACAGCTGTTTTATGTGATGCCTTTTAAAACTTGGAGATATGCCAACATCCTGTTGTTTTTTAAATTAAAATCAATGGCCAAACAGCAACAGGCCGATTGGATTTTGTTTGAACAACCTTGGTTGGGTTGGTTAGCTACTTTATGCAAATGGTTTCTTCCTTATAAAATTGCCATACGCAGCCACAACATAGAATACTTGCGGTTTAAAAGCATGGGTAAATGGTTTTGGCAATTGTTGTACATGTATGAAAAATGGACCTACAAACAAGCCGATTTGATGTTGTTTTTAACCCAAGCCGATTTGGATAAAGCCGTAAACGAATTTGATATCAATCCTAAAAAAACATTGTTGGCACCATACGGTGTTCCGTTTGATACAATACCGCAAAGAGCATCAGCAACTCAAATTGTTGAATTAAAAGAAAAATTAGGCATTGCTGCACATGAAAAAATGATTTTATTTTTTTCAACCTTAAGCTATGCACCAAATTATACTGCCATTACCGATTTTGTGGAGCATATTTATCCTTTGCTGAAAGAAAAAAACTTCCCTTTTAAACTGATTGTATGTGGTAAAAATTTGCCTGTAAGCATTCAACAGCAAATTGAACACATCAACGAAATAAAATATTGCGGATTTGTAGAGGATATCGCCTTATACATTGATGCCGCTGATGTAATGATGAACCCCATACTAACCGGTGGAGGAATAAAAACAAAAGCCATCGATACACTTGCCCGCAACCAAAAAGTAGTTTCAACCGAAAGTGGTGCTATTGGAATTGACGCGAAAGTTTGTGGCAATAACTTATGGATTGCGGCTGATGAGGATTGGAAAAAATTTGCTGAAGCGTTAATCAAAGCATGCGACTCACCTGCACAATTGCCTGCTGAATTTTATAACACCTACAGTTGGCAAAAAATTAGCAAACACATTTTAAAGGCGATGAACCCCTAAAATTTATTGTTTATCAAAATGTGTTTGAGCCATATTGGCCATGGCACGTTTTACCGCTTCCTTGTATAAATCATCAACATGGTAACCTTGCATTTCATCTTGTTTAACCACCACCGATCCAACAGCTTGACTCACCATTAATTCGTTTCTATACAACGTACTTGCATATTGAATGGTGCACCAAATTTCATTAAACTCACCGTAAGTATTGCCCACTTTTTTCTTTACCTCATGATTTTCCCATGTAGATTCTAACCGTTGAATTTCTAAAATAAATCCTGCATCACCGGGCATAAAGCGTTTTACATCGCTAAACATATCACCATAGGTACGCTGCGCAGCAAATAGTAAGGAACGGTGTAAATCCTGAACAGAAAATTTAAAACCGGGCTCAACTATGGAAAACGTGTCGGCAACACGCGAACTAAATTGCACATACAAAGGCTGGTCAATTTTATTGGTTTTTACGGTAGCATAAGGAACAACTTCAAAATAACCCAAGTGTCTGTTTACGCAACCGCTAAATATAAATACCAAAAGTATAACTGTATATTTGAACATCACGACAAATTTATGCGAACACGTTTAAATGCAAACCTTAAATACTATTTTTTCTTGTGGCTCATTTTATTAGCTACAAGTGCATTTGCTCAAGGTGGTTTGCATTCCATGGTGGTAGAAACCATAAACCCTGCCAACCATATTATTGATTCGGGTATTGATGTAAACAAAATTAGTTTTAGAGGCTTAAGTGTGGTGAATAACCATACGGTTTGGGCCAGCGGAACGCGTGGAGTATTTGCTCGCAGTACAGACGGAATTACATTTACCATTAAACAAATACCCGGCTATGCACATGTTGATTTTAGAGACATTGAAGCCTTTGATGCAAACCGTGCAATAGTGATGAGCAGCGGAACTCCTGCTTTGATTTTAAGAACCATAGATGGCGGATTGAATTGGAAAGAAGTTTACAGAAACAATGATAGCGCCTACTTTTTAGATGCCATGGATTTTTGGAATGAACAATCGGGAATAGTAATTGGAGATCCGATTAAGCAACATTTTGTTGTGTTGCAAACCAATGATAGTGGAGCCACATGGAAAGAACTCAGCAGAAAAAACACACCAACTGCCCATGAAGGCGAAGCTATTTTTGCAGCAAGCGGAACCAGTTTAACATGTATTGGCAATAAAGGTGATTTGTTTTTTGTTACCGGTGGTAAAACAGCACGTTTTATACAAGGCAATATCCAAAATAAAAAATGGAATGATGTGCCATTGCCAATTCAACAAGGCAATAGCCACCAAGGTGCGTTTTCTGTAATTAGGGCATGGCCAAAAGTAATGGTTGTTGGTGGCGATTATTTAGCTGATAGCATTGAACAATACAATGCATGTTGGGCTTGGGATACCTTGTTTTTTAAACCCAATTATTTTAAACCTATCAAAAGTAAACATAGGCCCTATTTATCAAGTGTGGTATTCCAGGATTATATCGGGTTTATTGCATGCGGCACTTCAGGCGTTTATGTATATGCGAGTGAAGAAGATGAATGGAAAAAAATTTCGTCAACACCTATGCATGTAGTAAAAAAAGCCAAACAAGGTAATGCCATTTATTTTGCCGGACCTAAAGGTAAAATAGGTAAGTTGGGTTGAAGCCGATAAACATTTTATTGAAATAATTAATTAATATTGAATTACTGATTATAACATTATTAACCACAAACACAATATGCCAACAATAAACTCCAAACCTATGAAAGTAAATTTCTTAAATTTTTTAATCATTGGGTTGTGTATTTTTACCCTACAACAATGCAAACCTGATGAGCCTTGCGAAGGCTTAGATACAAGTAATCAATATACATATTATTACTTTCCGGATACCACAGCGTCACAAAACGGCATGTTGGCACACCCATTTGATACTTTAACGTTTGTGAGCGAAACATTTGATACCGCCATTTTTGTATTAACCAAAGTAAATAATTCTTTCGACCAAACATTTAAAAAAAAATATGGCAACCCGGGTTGCCCGGGTATGATTTACGATTATTATGAATATTATGAGTTGGTGTATACTAATAAGAGTTTAAATAAGCTGATAACAAAATATGGTGTTCAACTAATGTCTGATAAAAAAATGTTAGAGCCATATGTAGAATTTAATATTAAAAATGACAAGAATACCAGTTTTATAGGTTGGAACAGTCTTCTAGAGTCACTTGATTACAAAGACACCTTAATTCGAATTAAAAATAATGATTACATAGCAAGGCAATTTGGACTATTAAATGAAGGATCAATTTTCGGAATTTATAGTAAGGTTTTTGGCTTGGTAGTTTATAAACATAATAATGAAATCTGGCGTAGAGTATTTTAATTAATCACTATATTCTTTCTATTGATTTAAACAAAAACCATTTAATATGAAATCAATTTTTTTATGCCTACTAATTTGTTTAATAGCAATTATAACAACGGCACAATGCGCCTATGAAACCAACGTGCCCAAAGAGTTTTACCGTAATAGGTATAATCCTTCGGATGCTGTTTTAAATCGTCCTTTCACTTTATTTAATAAAAGCAAACCGAGTTTTGATTTTGAAAAAGAGTTACAAAGTATTAGAGAAAATATTATCCAAGGTAAAGCACTCCCTGGACAAAACCGATTTGCTTTCCAAAACCAATTCACCCGCCTTTATTATGAAATATTTAAAAATGCAAAGAGCCCTGAACCCAGTAAATGCGCTATTGACCAAGAAGAATGCCCGCACCCTATTTGGGTTAAAAACAACGCAGTAGTAAATTTATTGGGAATAGTTGTAACGGAAACCCCCACTACAATTTCATTTAAATATGCTGGCCCTGGTGATGCTGATAGATATATTATTGATTATTATGGTTGGCGGGCCGAAGAAGGCCTGCGCAACCTTAACCCAGATGTGGCACTATGTATTAATGTATCATCATACGGGTGCGAAAAACCCTCACGCGTAGCCTTTAATTTATTGTATTACCTGCAAGCGTATAATATGTTAGTTGCAAGCGGGCCCTGCAAGGTTTTGAAAATTTAACCTATTCATTTTCTCTTTTTACAACTATTTTTTATCTTACCTAAATATTAAACGCCCATGCTACCTCAAAAACATTACACCTATTTATGGGTAGTGCTATTAGCTTTTACCTTAAATGCCTGCACTCCCGATGATGGCCCACAGCCTTGCAACAGCACCAATACCTATTTTAATTTAACTACCGAGCAACTGAACAAAACACCTTATTTTACCAACCCACTTTTTGATACCATTAGCTTTGCCAGCAACAAAGGCGATACCCTAACCTTTGCACTTACTAAAATAGATACCACTTACTTTACCCAAGATGCCAACACCAACCCAAACAACCTATGCAGCTTTTGGGAGCACTACCAAAATATTACCGCTAAATATACTACCATAAAAGGTGTGGGGAGCTTTGAGGTGGGGGTGAATTTAAAATCATTAAATATTAATGTACCAACAATAAAAATTTACTTTAACAGCTACGAATTTACATATGGACTTAATGAAATTAACAATAAAGCTTATGTGGGTTATGTAGGGAACCTTAAAGTTATTAATTTCAATTATACAAATGTTTTGTATGAATTTAACAGATTCAATCAGCCAAATATTAAAGGATACCTTAATAATGAATTTGGTTTGATTTTCATTACTGATTCAACATCTAATTTAACCTATCACTTTTTAAACCATTAATATTAATTATAATGAGAAATTTTTTATTAATTATTAGCTTAATAGCTAATTTATTGCCTCTAATTTTATATTCCCAAAAGAATTGCACAGGCTACGAAGAACTAAATCGTAAACGCCATAAAATTGATGGAGGCACTTATGGACATCCATATACTACTTTTGATACGAAAAATGGAAGATCATTTGAACAAACAATAAAGCAAATTAGAATGATCATTATTAGAGAAAGAGTAAATGAACCAATTAGAGGA
>JBKDBG010000105.1:0-57314 GCA_046314755.1 Bacteroidota bacterium
GCATAATGGGTGAAAAACGGGCAATAGCACCACTGCGCAAGTAATCACCATAACTGAAACCTCCCGGTAAAAATACTAAATCACAACCCTGTAAGTCGGTGTCTTTGTGCCAAAGCTCAACGGTTTCGCAGCCAAACATATTTTTAAATGCAAATACTGCATCTTTATCGCAATTGGATCCGGGAAAAATAACAACGCCAACTTTCATGATGTGGAAGTGATTTTTAATTAACTGATGCAAATGTAGTTGAATTGCCACGTGCACACAAATCAAAAAAGTGAAAAATATAGCGGCTTGGTTTAAAAGCCTTACCCATCAAACATACGCAGCTCCAATAATTGTTTTACCTTTGGTGCATGATGAATTTATATGCCATTGAAACAGAACTAAATGGCAAGCTAGAAACGTTGCTCACCTTGTTTGACGGACCAACTATGGCTGAATTGAAAAACAACAAAGCCATACTGGGCATGCTCAAGAATCCGCAAGATTCTATTGTGCATCATAACATTAATTACAATCCGGAGTTTGTTGATTTGTTTCATAAAACCATGTTGTTTTTTGCTGAAATGGCCACGGGCAGTAACCCCATTACAACCAATGGGTTTATGTATGTTATTGATGAGCGATGCACCAATCCTGAATCACCTGAGCAAAAGGATATCATAGGTTCGTTTGAAGTACGTGCCGGACAAGTATTAAAAGAAACCTATCAGCCCAATAAACATTATCAGTTTATTAGTGATGACGGCTTATTTAAATTGCCTTTACAAATTGAAAAAGTTTTATTTTTAGCTTTGGTATAATGGGTTTAATACATCTTTCTGATTTTGTTGATTTGTGGTTTAAACTGCAAGAACGTGGAACAGCGTACGCAGCTAAAAAATTTATCAGCACACCAAGCCAACGTATTCAAAGCACTTGGCAAACCGATGATTTACCCGGAAGCAATTGGTGGCAAGTAGAGGCGGTGCGAAAAAGATGGAACAAAAAAATTACCGGCCATGAAGACCTGATTTACCCTGATTATGTAGTAAACAAATGGTTTAATGGTGCCGGTAGGCTAAAAATGTTAAGCATTGGATGCGGCACCGGACAAAGAGAAATGGAGTTTGCTAAACACGCTTGCTTTGAAAACATTTCGGCATTTGATATTGCTCCAAAAACCATTGCTGAAGCCCAACAAACCGCGTTGCAAAAAGGATTAACCAATTGCCAATTTTATGTGGGTGATGTGTATCAGGATTTATGGCCTAATGAAGGCTATGATGTGGTTTTGTTTCATTCTTCCTTACACCACTTCAAACATATTGATGCGATTTTAGAAAAAGTGAAATCAACACTTAAACCTAACGGATTGCTAATTATTAATGAGTATGTGGGTGCTTCGCGTTTTCAGTTTACTGCCGAAAGAAAAAGGCAAGTAAATGATGTTTATAAAACGCTTGTTCCATTATCCTATAAAACACGCAAAAACAGCAAAGCCATAAAACACAATGTTTACTTTCCGGGGCTGCTCCGAATGATTTTATCCGACCCTTCGGAAGCTATTGAATCTGCCAAAATATTACCGTTGTTAAATCAACATTTTACGGTTTTAGAGCAAAAAAATTATGGGGGCAATTTGCTCACCTTTTTACTCAAAGATATTGCCCACCATTTTAACCATGCCGATGCACAAAGCCTGTTACAGCGCTTGTTTGAAATAGAAGACCAGTGGTTAGAACAATCACAACAAAGTGATTTTGTTTTTGCCGTTTATAAAAAATAGCACTTATAATTTACCAGCTACCACACCAACTGTTTTATAGGTTTTTACTTCACCTTTAAGGTTAAACACTTCAAAATAAATCACGTAAATTCCAATGGGGGCTTTTTGTCCATCGGCTGTAATGCCATCCCACGTAAAGGTTCCTGATGTTCCGAGTATTTCGTTTTTTAACAGTTGTTTTATCGCTCTTCCTCCGGCATCATAAATCCATAAATTAGCGGTGTAGCCCGGCTCGCGCATGCTATAGTTTATATTCATTACATCATTATAGCCATCGCCATCCGGTGAAAAGGTTTGTGGTTGAAGTTGAATGGCTGTTTCGGCACGTTCGGTTTGTAAATATTGAGAGTTTTGATAGGTTGGCGTAGCATAACCAACGCTGCTTGCTGCGCTGGTCCAGTTTGTTCTATCGCTGGTGCTTCTGGTAAAATCAACGCGTTCTAAACTTACCCCATCTTTATCATCCAACAATTCAAAATGCATATCATCATCATACACAAAATCATCCAAAATTTTTCCGGCTGCATTCAGTAAAATGATTTCACCGGCATCATCACTCATGGTTGGTAATGTTGATTCGATAATATGTTCAGGATACTTGCAAAAATATTGTTGCTGTAAACTTGCTTTTGACTCGGTAATCACCACATAAGATTTGGGTTTAACCATAAATCCTTGCGCAGCAAATGCAACTAAGTTGTCTAGTTCATTATTATTATTTCTATTCGCCAATAACAAATTTTTTACATCAATCAGTTTGTTGCTGTTATTGTATAATTCAACAAAATCATAGGCTCCCGTTTTCGCATTAAACAACAATTCGTTAAGCACCAAATCTCCGCTATCTGCAGCCTCCGGCAAACCAAATTCAGCCGATCTGAAATTTTCAATTGGATTGTTTGCACAATCTTGAACACTATCAACCCGAATTTCATAAAGGGTATTCTTGTTTAATTTTTGCGAAAGCAATAAACGCACACTTTTGTATTCATTCGCAACTCCCAAAATTTCATCAATGCCAATATCCGGTATGATTTGATATTGTAATTTATTTTTGGTAGAAGTTGAATCTAAGGCTTCATCAAAATACAATTGAATGGTGGAACTGTCAACGGTATAGGCACGCAGTAATTTTGGTGCAGTTTCATCTCTGTTCAATCCTCGAACGCTATTGGGTTTTGCCGGTGTGCCTCCTTTAACATTGGTGCATGCCTTCCAATTGTTTGCTCCACCACAAGGGTTTTGTACATCAACCATTTCTAAACTCCAACCTCCATTCTTTTTCACCCCATCTTTATACCAATCAGAAGCGTAAGTTACGGTATGTATCACTTGTTTGTTGGGGTTGAATAAAGTTAATACATCTCCATCATTACCTAAGGAAGGAAAATTACCTACGCCAATCACCGATAATCCATTAAATCGGTTAAGTTGATTTGAAGCAGTAATAATCACAAATGAATCAGGTGCTAAAATATAATCAGGTAAAATACAGCTGCTCGTAGCATCAGCCAATTCCCAGTTTTTGAGTGAAATGATGTTTGAACTTCTATTGTATAATTCAATGTACTCAGCGTTGGGTAATCGTTGCGCGGGATCCGGGTCGGCCATAATTTCATGAATCACCACATCAAATTGTTTTGCCTGATCAGGAATAATATAGGTGAAATTGGTTTGAATAGAAGTGTCATTCCCGCTGCAATCGGTAAGCGGATTGATTTGTAACGTATAATTCGTTTTGTTTTGTAATGCACTTAATAGTTGCAGCACCAAAGTATCTCTTCCGTTAAATTGTTTTAAGCCAATACCAATGTTTGGATTTAAGGTAATGTTTGTATTGTTTATTGTTGTGCTTGATAGATTTTCATTAAACACCAATTGAATAGAAAATTCATCTAAGGGAATAACACTTACTAATCCGGGTTTTTGTGTATCGGGTGTTTTACTCCAGTTGCTGTTTACTTGTCCGGGTGTGCCTCCGCTTGGGTGGTTTGATGCGGCATAAACACCAATTGATTTACAAATTTGTTTGGGGTTAATCAACTCAATACTCCAACCTCCGTCATCTTTATTGGCATCATTATACCAAGCTAAGGTGTAAGTAAAAGCATGTACCGTTACTCCTGATTTATGTTGAATAATAATTTGGTCTGATGTGTTATTTAAGGAAGGCAAACTACTTACGGGAGCAACTCTTCCAAACGGTTCAAACAAAGCTAACTGTGATGCCGCGCAAACAATTACAAAACTATCGGGAGGTAAAATAACCGCAGGTAATGAAACCGGTGTGCCTCCATCACTTATTGTAAAATCGCCCAGGTTGATGGGTATATTGCTGTTGTTGTACAACTCCACAAACTCTTGTTCAGGCAAATCAATAACCGGAGTTGGGTCCGGAAAAAATTCGCTGATGAGTAAATCATAAACTTCCGGTTGGTAATAAAAAAGTGAGGTGGTGTAAATTTCCATCTCATTGCCCGAGGTGTCTAAAATTTGTTCAGCTGAAAAGGAGTAGTTTGTTTTGGGTGTGAAGGGTTGATTAAAAGTTAACGTTACAATTTTGTTGTTGCTTAACGTGACTGAATTAATGCCGCCTGAGTTGGGTGTTAATGCATAGTTTAAGGGTTGTTTTGCCGAGTTTTCATTAATGACCTCATTAAAATAAATCAGGAGTTGGTTATTGCCATTTATTACTACGCTGTCAATTCTTGGAGGTATGGTATCTTTTCGGGGTTTACCTGCAAACACATCATCTAAATAAAACGCTTGATTGTTTCCTGCTGTATATCTCATCCACCAACCCAAATAAGCGCTTGATGTAATGTTGTTATCGAAAGCACTTCCTTCTTCCACATAATTAAACCCTCCGCTGGTATCCGAAAGTAATTTCCAATTTCCTGCTGCATCACGGGTTACTTTAATACGCACCGTGTTTGAGGTTTTACTTACCGTGCCAGGTCTGCCTGCTATGATTCGGGTTCTTACATTCCCGTTTTGTCGGTACAAGGTAATGCTGTCGGTATTGCCGGTAACCCCGCCCAATTGTACGTAATAACCATTTAACGAGCCGGTTAAATTGGCCATATCACTTACCAAATAAAAACGCGAAAAATTTTGTGTACTCGGACTAAGGGTAAAGCGGGTTAAAAATGTCCATTCATTACTGTCGAGGTTACTGTGGGCTGTGGCTAAAAAGGCATCTTTGGCAACGGTGCCTTTTAGGCGCAATTGTCCTGATTGGATTTGAAACAAGGAATCGTCACCTATCCAAGCGGGGTTTGTGGTAAAATTTCCATCATCAAAGAAATCAGTAACTTGTGCATGAATGCTACTGCCGGTTATGAGCAGAAGCAACGCCAAAAGCGTATTTCTCATCATAGTTTAAAAGTAGTACAAATTTAACAAACCAATATAACGGAATTATGATTTATTTTGAAACTTATGGAAGCGGTGAAATTTGAGTTGGACGAAACCACCAAAATGAAGTGGTATAAAATTGTATTTCAAATCAAAAAACAATTTGGGAAAAAGCCTGATATGAATGGGCTGTTGTTTTTAATTGGTATGCGCGAGTTGGGTACTTCACGTAACTTAGGCAAGGAAGAAAAAATGGATTTATTTCATGTGGCTACCTGTAAGCTGTTAAGTTACGAAGGTTACTATAAGTTTGATTATACTGATCCCGAAGGATGGCCGCATTATACTTTGGTTCAAAAACCTCCGTTTACTGATTTAATGAGTCAAGAAATGTTGTTGCGTAAATTGGTGGTAAAGTATTTTGATGAGTTTGATTTGTACGAAGATTAATAAGCATTTATGAAGCGATTAAAAATAAATATTTGGTTGATGGCTGTGGTTGTTTTGGTTTGTGTGAGTGCACAATTATCACCTCCTAAAACCAAGCCTACTTATGTTGATATGATTACGCGTTTTGGAACGATGCGTGTTTTGCTATATGATGAAACCCCATTGCACAAAGCCAATTTTTTAAAGTTGGTACGTGAAGGTTTTTATGATAGTTTAACGTTTCATCGCACGATGAAAGATTACACCATACAAGGCGGTGATCCTAAAACTAAATTTGCAACCGAAGACAGTGTGGTGGGTGATGGGGATTTGGGTTACACCATTCCGGCTGAATTTCGCCCGAACCTAATACATAAAAAAGGGGCATTGGCCGCTGCCAGGAATGTAAATGCCGATTTTGCTTCCAATGCCAGTCAGTTTTACATTGTGAAAGGCCGTACCTTTGAACCCCAGGAATTAAAGCGAATTGAAAATTTGAGAAATCAAATGATAAAATCAAACATGTTATACGCCATAACTAATGCCGATTCAACCAAAGCAAGAATGAATGATTTTACTTTGCGTGGCGACAAAGAAGGTTTGCGCAAATACCTGTCATCGTTTCAAACGTATGTTGATAGCATGTACAATCTTCGCGGAGAATATAAATTTACCAAAGAACAAATTCTCACCTACACATCCATTGGAGGTATTCCTCAGTTGGATAGCGGATATACCGTGTTTGGTGAGGTAATTAGCGGGTTAAATATTATTGACTCTATCATCAATCAACCCACAACAAAATCAAACCGCCCTGTGAATGATATAAGAATGAAAATTAGAATAGTGAAATAAACAGGAGATTTGCCCCACATGAATAAGATTGTTTGTGTAATGCTTTTAGCATTTGCTTTTCCTTTTATGCTTAAGGCACAACAAACCGTGGTAAAAGGAAAAATAACCGAACGTGGTAAGAATGAACCCATGCCTTTTGTGAGCGTGGCGTTTAAAGGTACTACCATAGGAACCACTACCGATTTTGATGGAAATTATGAATTAAAAACTACCCAGCCGGTTGATTCGGTTGTGTTTTCGTTTATTGGTTTCGTTACCCAAACCAAAAAAATAAAGCGTGGTGAAGTAAACGTGTTTGAAGTGAGAATGGAACCGGAGGCAAGAACCATGAAAGAGGCAGTTATTCGTCCGCGACAAAACCCTGCCATTCCCATTATGAACAAAGCTATTGCCATGCGCAAGGCTAATAATTTTGCTAATCTTACCGCATACGAGTTTGATAGTTACAATAAAACAGATGTATCACTCAACAATATTTCCGATAAATTAAAAAACAACAAACTGCTTAAGCCCTTAAAACCGTTGTTTGACACCACCAACCAAATGCGGAATGAAGATGGAAAATACATTGTTCCCATTTTTATCAGCGAAACCCAATCAAGGTATTTTTACCATGCCAATCCTGCAAAAAGCAAAGAAATAATTAAGGCGAATAACTTAATTGGTTTTGGTGTGAAAGAAGGAAGTTATGTGGTTGATTTATTAGGTTCATCACTGATTCAATTTAACTTTAACGACAACTGGATGCGCTTTTTGGCCAAAGATTTTATTTCGCCAATTGCTGCCAATGCCCAAAACTATTACTTCTATACCCTGCGCGATTCGGTTGATATTGACGGATTGAAATGTTATGAAATAAAATTTGAGTTAAGGCGTCCATCTGATTTAGGTTTTAATGGAACCGTTTGGGTAGCCGACAGTTCTTTTGCCATCAGGCGAATTATTGCCGAAATATCATCAACAGCAAACCTAAATTTTATTGAGCGTTTAAAGTTGCAGCAAGAGCAATTGCCTACTTCGGCCGGCCCGTGGATTCCGGTAAAAACGCGTGTGATTGTAGAATTGGCCAGAGTAACAGATAACACTACCGGATTTGTAGCCAAAATGTATAGGGCAAACAACAATGTGTTGGTGAACAAACTTAAGCCTGATGGTTTTTTTGATGTGGCCATTGAACGCGAAGCTTATGATTTGGAAAAGGACAGTGCATTTTGGCAAAGTGTTCGTCCGGAGCAATTAACAGCGGTAGACCAACAAATGTATAACATGATTGATTCGGTGAAAAATTTACCCGTGGTAAAAACCTACACCGAAGTTATTCGTGTAATTACAGAAGGATTTTATCAAACGGATAAAATTGAGTTTGGTCCGTATATTTATATCGCCAACTACAATAAGGTTGAAGGCTTACGTTTACGTGCAGGTTTTCGCACTTCGCAAAAGTTTAGTCAAACCTGGTTTTACAATGGTTATTTGGCTTATGGTTTTGCTGATGATAAAATAAAATATGGTTTTGGTGTAGATTACATCATCAACCCTAAACGTTGGACAACCCTTGGTATGTCTTACAAAAATGATTACGATATTTTAGGTGTTACCGATCCTTCATCGTCACCCATTCAGGGTTTTGGCTCAGGTGGCGGGTATACCTTAGCTACCTTAAACATGGGTGCTGCCAACTCACGCATCAATCAAACCATTGATTATCGCCTCACTTTTTTAAAACAAATTCATAGAGATTGGACAGTTAGGTTAACGGCACAAAACACCTATTTTAAACCTTTAGGCGATTTTTACTTTGCCTACAAATTGGATGAAACACAACCCGAAACAGCTTCTAACCTAAGCCACGATTTTAGTTACACGGCTGTTGGTGTTGATTTTAGGTTTGCCTACAAAGAAGTATTAATGCCAAGAGGAATTAGGCGTATGCGTGTAAAGCTGGCAACGGCACCGGTTACAACCATAAGTTACACACGCGGTATACAAGGTGCAGCAGGTGGCGATTTTAGTTTTGATAAAATACAAATTAACTTCAACCAACATATTACAACGGGTGTTTTAGGCAATGCCGATTATAACATTACAGCCGGAAAAATATATGGCCAATTGCCTTATCCAATGCTTGAAGTAATGCGTGGAAACAACACGGTTATTTATTCCGACAACAATTTTAGTTTAATGAATTTGTATGAATTTGTTGCAGATGAATACATGCACTTTTGGTATGTGCAACATTTTGAAGGTTTGTTTTTCAACCGAATTCCGGTGGTAAAAAATTGGAAGCTGCGCAACTATGCTTTAATTAAAGGTGCTTACGGACATTTAACCAATGAAAACAAAGCGCTTATTCCTCAGCGCAACATTGGCGGAAAAGAGCTGCTTCCTATTTATGAATTTAAAAACGAACCTTATTTGGAAGTAGGCTACGGCATTGAAAACATTTTTAGGTTTGTAACCTTGGGAGCTGTTCATCGCCTTACCTATTTAAACAATAAAGATGTACGCAGTTGGGGCATTAATGTTGGGTTGTTGTTTCAGTTTTAATGATTCAGAAGTTTAATCTTCACTCATCATTGCTTTCCAATAATCTTTACCGTACGATACAAAAATTTCACTTCCTGCTTTAATATTTCTGGTGGCAACAATATAGGGTTTACCTTTTATTACTTCATACTGTGCATTGTTGCGCAAACCGGTTACACGGCCGGGCCCCGCGGCATCATTGGCATAGCGGCCCAAAGCCCATAAACAATATTCGGCATCAACACAATTTTTATCATTAATGTAAAAATAGTAGGCGCCTTTCTCTTTTCCTTTTTTGTTGGCATTTCTTTGTTGGCATTGTTTCCAGGTTAATTTTTCACCTTCATAGGGTGTAATAATTTCTCCCTTTTTTATATCCTTGGCAACAAACAATCCTTTTCCGGCTTTAGGCAACTGCGATTTTTTTACGTATAACATAAGCGCTGCAAATGTGCACAAAAGCAAATAAAGAAAAACAATTATTTTTTGGCGATAGAAATTTAGTTAGTCATCTCCTCAGATAAAACTCGACCCCTTAAATTTTTCAAGTTATTTTTGTTATTGCCAATACATCTATTTAAAAATGTAAATACCAATTTTGGTTTGGTTGCTTGGAAGTAGTATTGCTTTTTGATAGTCGTCATTTGAAACTACTTTAGTGGTATCAACAATCCAATCAATGTAATAAATTTTACCGCCATCACAGCGGGTTAATTTGCCAAATGGATTTATTGGTGTGTTTTCTTTTTGATATCTATGATCTAAAGTTTTGTAGTTAAAAGTAAGCCGAATGGGTTCTGTTTTTAACAATTGGGTGAACGATGCATTAAAGTATAATTTTGAAAATAACAGTTTAGATTGGCCATTTTTTGTGAAATAGCCCATTATCAAAAGTGTGGTATCGTCAAGAAAAACCATTTTATCAATATGCGGAAACTGATCTATTTTGGTGATGAGGTTATCATACTCTTCTTCCGTTCCCAAGGCACGATATTTTTGAGCTTGCGCGCAAACCTCATTGCCTAGTTTGGAGTCAAAAACAGACGAATCAAAATAGTTGAATGTATGAATTACTTTTAAGGTAGAATCTAAAACATGGAAGTCATTCTTCAAGTTATCCGACTGCACGATAAATGTGCCTATACCATTACTTGCAACAAGCTTGTTTCTGAGATATACATTGTATGGGTCGCAAGGCACAAAATGATGATAGCTTTTTGATCCTTCTAAACTTTTAATATTAATCTTTGGATCTTTTTCCGGAAAACCGGTAAAATTAACGCCTAGTAATACGTCCTCTTTATTTTTTAGCTGATAAATATCTATGTATAATTGATTTTCCTGTCTGTACAAAATATTAGGTGAATTGGAAACTGATTTTGTTGTAAAATCAATATTAAAAGAATACAAATATTTGTTGGTTAATAGGTAAAACGAAGAGTCGTTGATTAATGAAACATCAAAAATAATTTCATTAATATTAATCGGTATACGTCCAAAATCTACATAAGTAATAACAGAATCTTCATTGGATAATTTATAATAATATAATTGAGTATTTAATATAAAAAGGAGGGTGTTGTTTTTAACGTGAAATTTATATTTACTGTTCAAACTACCCGATGGTAATTTAACAATGCCCATCAATTTTGGAGTATTTTGTGCATGCGCTTTCACATGTAAAGCACAAAGCAATATTATAATGAATAAATATTGTTTTATCATAAAATAACTTTTAGTGAAAATAGAGATGAGGTTTAACGGCTCATCCCTATTTACATCCTATTTATTATTGAAACAGCATTAATCTATATTTTCAAAAGTGACCACGATTGACTCTTCTGGATTCCCTGACTCATCGGTGCTTGAACTCCAAGTTACAACAAACTTAAATAACATATTCAGCGTTGTGTTAAATACACTCTTAGAATGGCTGCCATTGTTTACTCCGTTACCAATTTGTAATGCAGCGAAGTTAAATAAGTCAATTGAAGTGTTACTTACCCAATCTGGATTTTCGTATAGTGATGGAATAGCCATCGGATTTTTCGGGCATATACCTAAACCCCAATCACAATTGACAAATCTTGCATAATACACATATGTACTCCCATCGGGTAATTCAATAGACATGGGTGTTCTAAAGTCATCAACAGAACATAACAGGCAATTTTTTTTGTAAGATACAGTAATGGTAGGTGGCTGTTTGGCATAAGTTAGGTCTAATAAAAATACAGACAATAAAATGCTTAGTGTGATTCTTTTCATTTTTTCTTGCGGTTTATACATCAAAACCTGCTGAAAACTTTAGGTTAGAACAAATGATTAAAATATTCACCAATTAACCTTTATGCGCACTTGGATTTATGGTAAATACATTACAATTTTAAGGAGGCAAAAAAAATCTTACACTAGAAGAAATTCTATTAGTTAAAGAAAAATAGAAAAAGTTCTATTGCGCTTCACAAACAATTTCTAAATTAAAATTATATGATGGAAATTGGCACCATTATGTTTCCATTATGCAGATCCATTTGTTTCCCCTAAATTGGCCACATGGATATAGTAAGCTATAATGTAAACGGTATACGTTCGGCTATTGGTAAAGGATTGCTTAATTGGATGGAAAGCCGCAAGGCTGATGTATATTGTTTTCAAGAAACCAAAGCAGATAAAAGTCAGGTTGATTTAAGTGCGTTTGAGTTGTTAGGCTATAATAGTTATTGGTTTAGTGCCGAAAAAAAAGGATACAGTGGTGTTGCTATTTTTACCAAGCATCAACCCAAGCAAGTGCGTTATGGTTTTGGCCATGCCGATTATGATAAGGAAGGCCGTGCCGTGCAAGTTGATTTTGATGGATTAAGTGTAATGAGTGTGTATATTCCATCCGGCACAACAGGGGATGAACGCCAAGCGTTTAAAATGAATTTGCTTTCTTTTTTTGATGGGTTTGTTGCACAACGTTTGGAGGAAACACCTCATTTATTGGTTTGTGGTGATTACAATATTTGTCATCAGCCCATTGATATACACGACCCTGTGAGCAACAAAAATAGCAGTGGTTTTTTGCCTGAAGAGCGCGAATGGTTAAGCCGTTTTATGGATGGTGGTTTTATTGATACGTTTAGACATTTTAATAAAGACCCGCATCATTACAGCTGGTGGACGTTTAGGGCAAATGCACGAGCAAATAATAAAGGTTGGCGTATTGATTATTGCATGGCGCATCAACCGCTTTTACCTAGATTAAAAGATGCCGGCATCCATGCAGATGTGGTGCACAGCGACCATTGCCCGATATGGGTTCGGGTTGATTAAAATGGGTTTGAGCTGATGTAAAGCATAGTGCCTTCTTGCCTTACAAAATATTGTTTTAAAGCACGTTTTGCAGCGCCTTCCAGCACACCACCTGTTGCAGGATCAAATTTACTGTTGCAACAGGGTGTCCATCCGGGAGTATATTGTCCGCAGCGATAAAAAGCATTGCTGTTGTCCATGCTAACAAAACTGCAAGCATCAGTTGGGTTGTTTGGGCACGTGCGATCAAAAGCTACATATTCATTGTAAATGGTTCGGTAAATAATAATTCCTTTGTTTCCTCCAAACTCATAAATATAACCTTGCGGTACCGATAAGGGTGCAGCATTCGGCAAGCTTAAATTAATGGCAATATTTACTTGTACAGGTGTAAAAAAATCAGCATTACCATTTACGCTATCTTTTTCGCAAGCAGTAAGCCCAACAGCAAACAACAATATAACGGCAAACTTATTCATACGTATAAAATCCTTTACCGCTTTTACGGCCATGGTGCCCGGCATCTACTTTTTGTTTTTGAATGCGGCTGGGTCTAAACTTTCCATCTTGATGGAACAAATTATAAATGGAATTGGTTACTGAAAAGTTGGTGTCAACTCCAATTAAATCCATTAACTTAAAGGGGCCCATTTTAAATCCCGAACTTTCCATTAATGCATCAATGGTTTCAAAATCAGCTACACGCTCTTCTGCCAATAACAACGATTCAACATAATAATGGCGTGCCACACGGTTTACTATAAAGCCCGGTGCATCTGCAGCCATCACACCAGTTTTTCCCATGCCTTCGATAAGTTGTTTGCAATAGTTGGCAACGCTCGGTTCAGTTTCGGCACCACTAATAATTTCAACCAGTTTCATAATAGGAGCCGGGTTAAAAAAATGAATACCTAAAAAACGTTTTGGGTTGGGTACTCCTGCTGCAATTTGCGTAACCGGAATACTGGAAGTGTTGGTGGCTAATATGCAATGTTCGCTGTTTGCAGCTGCTACATCCTTAAAAAATTGTTGTTTAATATCCAATCGCTCTACAATGGCCTCAATAATTAAATCGGCACTGAGTTGATTAACTTGGGTGGTGTAGGTGATTCGAGAAAGTATAACCGTTTTTTGTTCAGCACTTAACTTTTGTTTTTGCACCAAACTTTCTAAACTTTTTTCTATTCCGGCTTTTGCTTTTTCGAGCATGCTTTCTTGAATATCAAAAAGGATGGTGGCAAATCCGTTGGTGGCAGTTACTTGAGCAATTCCTGCACCCATGGTTCCTGCTCCGGCAATACCAATAGTTTGTACTTGTATCATCATTCAAAAATATAAAACAACGGTGAATTCATGTTATACTGCATGTAAATAATCAATACCGGAATAATCGTATTGCTCAATTATTCAATACCCGGCTATCAGAAACTATATTTTATCTCCTCTCAATGCCCTAAATCGCTTACGAACCTCGGTTAAATAAAAACTTCCCGGATAGGTATCAATAAATTGCTCGTAACACTTTCTTGCTTTTTCCACGTCATTCAGTTTGCTTTCATACAAATCAGCCAACATAAACAAGGCGTTATCGCCCAAAATGCCACTGCCATGCTCTTTCACTACCCTATCAAATAAACTCATTGCCTTGGTGTAATCTTTTTGTTTTAAGGCAATTTCGGCACGTTTAAAAATTACATCGTCAGTAAGTTCATGTTTAGGATAGTTTTTTTCAATGCTGTCTAACAATAATCCGGCATCACTCAATCGGTTTTGAAAAAAATACAAATCGGCACGGGCAAACCATTTCATGGGCTCTTCATTGCTGTCAATGGTATTGTCTTGAATAATTAATGATAATTCAATGGCATTATTTGCAATAAGCTGTGTGGTGGCAGTTTTTAATACATCAAGCTGTGCCCTGGCCCATTCAAATTCACCTAAATAATAGGAGAGTTTGGCATTGCGAAATTTAGCTTCTTGTCCGAGCGGGTTTTCTAAAAAATCTTTATCTACTTGTCCGTAAAGCAACATGGCTTCCCATTCTTCTCCCTTCAACACATAAATATCTGCCAAATCTAATTTGCATTGCGCTTTAAACGATGCATCCAATCGTTCCATGGTGAGGATATCGCGGTAATTGATAATGGCTGAATCATATTTAAACAAATAGTAAGCCTGTAGTTGTGCCAACTCCTTGATGGCTGATGCAGAAAATGGATACTTTCCAAACTCTTTTAAAAAGTTGAGATAATCTTGCTCGAGCAAGTTTAAGTCGGCTGCAGTGTATTTGCCGGCATACATAATTTTTTGATTACGTGCCCTAATTACGCCCAACTTAGCATTAATGTAGTTGGCATTGTTTGTTCCCATGGCTACCACTTCCATGTAGGCTTTTGCAGCTGCATCATATCGTTGGTTTGATAAGGCTAAATCAGCCAGCATCATAATGCGCCTGCCTTCTTCACGGTTACGTTTATCAATAGCCCGCGTTTGTATTAAAGCTTGATCAAATTCTTTGCGTTGCACAAAAACCCAAACCAACATTTCAGGATATAAATCGGTGGCCGGATTTTCTTTGCTCTTTTTAATCAATACTTGTTTTACCAATTCATAATCTGCATCATCATCAAGGTATAGTTGCAAATAACCTTGTACATCTTCAATTAAATGAGGTTCTTTAAGTACAGCTGCCATGTATTCTTGCACTACAAGTCCTGTTTCTCTTTTATCGGCATACAGTTCGGCCAGCTCAATACAAAATAAAAAGTTATTGCCTCCGTTTAATTTCCTGCCTCTTAAATAAACTTGTATGGCTTCATCTTTAAAATTACGTTTTCTAAACGCATTGGCAGTTTCAACAATACTTTCTTGGTATGGGTTGAGTTTTTGAATGACTTCAACAAAAATCTTTTTTGCCTTTTCCGGTTGTCCCGAAGCATGATATACATAACCTAAATCAACCTTGTAATAAGCGCTTTGTTCAAATTTACGTTGCTGTTTTTTTACCAGTTTTTCTGCCTCATCAAAACGTTTCAGTTTAAAGTAGGCATTAAGCAGGTTGTCATAAATATAGGTTGATTTATTCCCTTTGTTATACAATCGTTCATAAATATCAACGGCTTTATCAAACTCGTTATTGCTCATGTATTGCGCAGCCAACTGCTCTTCTTGTTGTTGAGCAATAACCGGCACACTAGTACACATCAATAAAAACAATAACCAACGTTTAAACATAGCACGAAAATATACAAACCATCGTTTATTGTTTATATCAACGAAAAAATGCAATAATATTTTATCCTACTTTTGAGCACCATAAATTGTTATTATATTGAATCCACTTAAAAAGCTTGCCTCGCAAACGGCTGTTTACGGAGCAAGTCACATCATAGGCCGATTTATAAACTACCTGTTGGTGCCCCTGCACACGGCTACATTTGCAACGGCTGAATATGGCATCAATAACTTAATGTATTCTTACGTTACTTTTTTTAACGTATTACTCACCTATGGCATGGAAACGGCCTTTTTTCGTTACGCACAAAAACATGATACGCCTGATGAAGTATACAGTACAGGTCTTACTTCGTTAATCGGAAGTTCCTCTGTGTTTGTGTTATTGGGTTTGTTATTCGCTTCACCTATTGCACAAACCATTGGTATTGGTGCCCACCCGGAGTATGTCATTTATTTTGTGTTGATTATTGCTTTTGATGCAGTTTGTGCATTGCCATTTGCCTATTTACGTCAACAAAACAAGGCCTTGAAATTTGCGCTTGTAAAAAACCTAAGCATCTTCATCAACATCTTGCTTAATTTATATTTTTTACTGCTTTGTCCGTTTGTGTTTACTAAGCACCAAATTCAGCTGCCTTTGTATACCGGCCAAATGGATGTTGGTTATATCTTTTTAGCCAATTTAATCGCATCAGTAATTACCATTCCGTTATTGCTGAGCGAGTTTTTAGCAATTACAAAAGCGAGATTTAACAAAACCCTGTGGCGACAATTAATGGTGTATGGCTTGCCGCTTATGGTAGTTGGTTTTGCGGGTATGATTAATGAAGCGTTGGATCGAATCATATTGTCATACATGTACACTGATGTGCAAAAAGGACTTGAAGCAACCGGTATTTATGGTGCAAATTATAAGTTAGCCATATTAATGACTTTATTTATTCAAGCATTTAGATACGCTGCCGAACCATTCTTTTTTAATCATGCCAAAACCAGCGACAAGCGTGATATTTACGGCCACGTAATGAACTATTTTGTATTGGTATGTTTGGGGCTGTTTTTAGTGGTTACCTTATACATTGATGTGTTTAAACATTTTATTGATTCCCGCTATTGGGAAGGTTTAAAAGTGGTACCTGTTTTGTTGATGGCAAATTTATTTTTAGGTGTGTATTACAATCTATCGGTGTGGTATAAATTAAGTGATAAAACCAATATTGGAGCCGTAATTTCATTAATTGGGGCAGGTATAACCATTGCTGCCAATTTTGCATTGATTCCAATTTTGGGTTATGAAGGCTCCGCTTGGGCTACTTTGATTTGTTATTTCAGCATGGTGGTCATAAGCTATTTTCTAGGAAATAAATATTACCCGATTCCTTATCAAGTAAAACAATTAAGTGCTTACATTTCAATTGCTTTATTGTTATTTTTTACGCAACAATTATTGATTAAGAAGCTGTTGACAGATTCGGTATTCCATCATGTTTCGGCAGCTTTGTTTATCCTGTTGTTTGCCGGAATTGCTTTCCTTGCCGAGCGTAAACAACTTAGCCAATTATTTAGTAGGGGTTAACTTATTACAAATAGTCGGTATTTCAGTAAAAACACTATTTTCGTACGGTTAAGCTTATGCGTATACGTATTATTAATCAATCAACCAATGCGCTTCCTGCCTATGAAACCGAACATGCTGCGGGTATGGATATTCGTGCAAATGTGGAGGTTTCGGAATGGTTGGCTCCCGGTGAGCGGAAACTGATTCCTACAGGATTGTTTATGGAGCTACCGGTTGGCTTTGAGGCACAAATTCGTCCGCGAAGCGGTTTGGCTTTTAAATATGGCATAACCGTATTAAACGCTCCGGGTACTATTGATGCCGATTATAGGGGAGAAGTAAAAGTGTTGTTGATTAATTTAGGTAACGAGGCTTTTGAAATTAAGCCGGGTGAACGCATCGCACAAATGATTGTGGCTAAACATGAGCAAGTGCAATGGGCGTTAACCGATACATTAAGCGAAACCAACCGTGGTGCCGGAGGTTACGGCAGCACAGGAAAACAATAAAACCTAATCTGTTAATTAAAATAAAACAAAACGAATGAAAATTATTGTTCCAATGGCAGGTATGGGCAAGCGCATGCGCCCTCATACCCTTACAGTTCCTAAACCATTAATTCCGGTTGCAGGAAAACCAATTGTACAAAAAATTATTGAAGACCTAAAAGATGTTTGTGGTGAAGGCATTGAAGAAGTGGCTTATATTATTCACCCAAGTTTTGGCAAAGATGTAGAACAAAAACTCATTGATGTAGCAGGAAAACTTGGTGCAAAAGGAAGCATTCACTATCAAACAGAGGCCTTGGGAACTGCTCATGCAATTATGTGTGCCAAAGAAGCGATTGATGGTAATGTATTAATTGTATTTGCCGATACTTTATTTAAAGCAGGCTTCACCCTTGACCGTTCGAAAGATGGGATTATTTGGGTTCAAAAAATTGAAGATCCAAGTCAATTTGGTGTGGTAAAATTAGATGCCCATGGTGTAATCACAGATTTCGTAGAAAAGCCAACTACATTTGTAAGTGACTTGGCCATTATCGGAATTTATTACTTTAAAGATGGTGCCAACTTGCGCAATGAATTGCAGTATTTGTTGGATAACGACATTAAAGAAAAAGGAGAATACCAACTTACCAACGCACTTGAAAACATGAAATTGAAAGGGTTAAATTTTGTACCCGGGCAAGTTCAAGAGTGGTTGGATTGCGGCAATAAAAATTCTACAGTATATACCAATTCGCGAGTGCTTGCACACATGGTGGAAGCCGGAGTGAATATGGTTGATGCTTCTGCTGTGTTGGAAAATGCGCAAGTGATTCAACCGAGTTTTATTGGCAAAAATGTAGTGATAAAAAATGCAGTGGTTGGTCCTTATGCCAGCATTGGCGATGGATGTACCATTGAACGCAGCATAGTTGAAAATTGTATCATACAAACCAATACCAAAATTAAAAACGCAGTGGTAAACAATGCCATGTTGGGTAGCCACGTTGAGTATGTTGGAGAGGTTAAAGACTTAAGCGTAGGTGATTACACTACCATCAAATAAATATCGTTTACAAATTATTGTATTAGCGTTGTTGCTTTTCGGCACAACGCTTTCTCTTTTTGCGCAAAAAAATAAGCCTTTGCCCGAGGCCCAGCAAATTGCATTTGACCAAAGTTTTATTAATGCCAATAAATATTTGATGTTAAAGATGCCGGATGAAGCTTGGGGCGAAATTCAACGTGCATTAAGCATTTTGCCTGAATCGGGCGCTGCCAATTATGTGGCCGGGAAAATTGCTCAACAAAAAGGGATGTTGGCTGATGCGGAACGATACAGTAAAAATGCTACACAGGCCGAACCGAATAATATTTGGTATCACGTGCAATTGGCAGAAGTGCTGAAACAACAAAAAAAGTATTACGAGGCAGCCTTGGTTGGCGAATACATCTATTTAAAAATAAGCCCTACCCAAGAACGTTTGTATGAAGCAACTTACTTGTATGTAATGGCCGGTAAATTGGATGCGGCTTTAAAGTTGTTAAATGATGGAGAAAAACGATTTGGCATTGATGAGGATATCATTCGACAAAAAGAGAGTATTTATTTAGCCAAAAATCAACCCAAAAAAGCGATTGCCGAAGTAGAAAAACTGACAAAAGCTTTTCCTCAAAATACCAGATACATGGGTATGCTTGCCGATTTGTATCTAACCAATAAGCAAGAACAAAAAGCGGTTTCGCTCTACCAAAAAATTCTTTCCATTGAACCCGATAATGGTTTTGCTTTGTTGGCCATTGCGGATTACCACAGGCATAAAAAAGAATGGAACAATTGGTATGAGTTTACTCTTCGTGCGGTGCAAAGCAAAAACACAGATGTAAAATCAAAGCTAAAAGCCATAGTTGATTGGATTACTTATCCTGAATCAATTGAAAACAAAAATGAAAGAATATTTGCTTTAGCAAACGCATTAACCGATGCCAACCCTGGAGAATCGGCTGCATTTGCTTTGCTTGGTGATTTATATGCTCGTGAAGGGAAAATAGAAGAAGCGTATTTAAATTACAGCAAGTCGGTTGAAATTGAACCGAACAATTACAACATGTGGAGACAACTGATTGTATGTAACAACGAAACCAAAAATCATACCCGCATGTTGGTTGATGCCGAGAAGGCAGCTCAATTGTTTCCAACGGAGTCGATATTTTATTTGTATTATTCTTTTTCGGCTTTGCAATTAAAGGAGTATGCCAAATGCATTCGCATGGCACGTTTAGGTGTAGAGTCGATTTATGAAAACGATTTGAAGGTTCAATTACTCATTATTATGGGTGATGCAGCACATTATGCCAAACAATATGAAACGTGCGACTCAGCCTATACGCAAGCCTTAGAGCTTGAGCCCGCAAATGTGAATGCCTTAAATAATTATGCGTATTTCCTTTCCTTACGAAAAATAAAATTGAATGAGGCTGAAGAAATGAGCAAAAAATGTGTTCAGGAAGAGCCCAATAATGCTTCCTATTTAGACACCTATGGTTGGATATTATTCGTACAAAAGAAATATGCCGATGCCCTTACGTACATCCAACGTGCCCATCATGCCGATCCGGAAAATGCCGAGGTAAACGAACATTTAGGAGATGTGTTGTATTTTAACAATGAAATCGACAGAGCTATATTGCATTGGAATAAGGCAAAACAGTTGGGCAGTAACAGCAAAATATTAGATAAAAAAATTAAGGATAAAAAGTGGTATGAAGAGTAATCTGTTCATCGGGTTTGTTTTTACGGTTTCTTTTTTGATGGTTCAATGCAAATCAAAAAAGGCAGTAACGGAACACCGCGAACCGAAAGAAATGGTGCGTGTGCCTAAAACAGAAGAGTTGGTACTTGAGAAAATCAATCAATCCGTTAACGATTTTAATTATTACCAAGCAAAAGGTATTTTAAAGTTTGATGATGGCAAACAAAAGCAAGAAGTTGATGTAAACATTATTATGGAAAAAGGCCGCTACATTTGGATGAATGTAACAGCCGTTTTAGGTGTAGAAGTAGCACGTGTTTATATTACCAACGACAGTGTAAAGATTTTAGATCGCTTGCATCGCAAGTATATTGAAACAGATTTTGCTTGGATAAACGGGCTGCTTAATACACCCATGAAACTAGAAAATTTGCAAAATTTATTGGTGGGAAATACCATTTTCAACAACTATGTACAAAAAAGTGTAATTGATACCTTGCTGGGTAATTTGGCGGTTTATACCAACTTACAAAAACACAAACAAAGTACCTTTTACAGCCCGCAGTTTAAAGTACAACGCAGCGAAATTAATGAAACGGAAACCCAGCGTTTGTTTAAAGTGGCCTATGAGGGTTTTTATGAAAGTGAACAAAACAAGTACCCGCAGCGACTTGATATTCACATTCGGGCAGAAAAAAACATAGATTGTACCTTGCAATTAGGCAATTTTGTGTTTGAGAAAAAACGTGAAGTTCAATTCACGGTGCCATCAAGCTATGAAAGGGTTAAACCATAACATAAAAATTGTTGCAGCCATATTGGTTTGTTTGTTTATTGCAGGTGCACATGCCCAGCAAAATTCAGGCTTAAGTTCACAGCGTAAAGCGCTGGAAATGCAACGGAAAGAGTTGGTTAAAAAAATACAGGAAACCAAAAAGGTACTGCAAGAAACCCAAAAGAAACAAAACAAAACCCTTGCTGATTTACAATTACTTTCTCGTCAAATTGAAAACCGTGAAAAGGTGATTAATACCGTTGCCGATGAAATTCTGACGATTGAAAAACAAATTTTTGAGCAACAAACCGTAGTCAATACGCTTCGTGATGATATGACCCGTTTAAAGGAAGATTACGGGAAAAGTATTTTAGGCGCTTACAAACAACGTAATGTGTATGATAAGGCCTTGTTTATTTTATCGGCAAAGTCATTTAACCAAGCTTTAAAACGTGTGCAATACCTCAATCAACTTGGTGATTATCGTAAGCACCAAGCCGAATTGATTTTACACACGCAAAGTCAAATTATTGTGATTCTTAATAATCTTATTGCCAGCAAACGTGATAAACAAGGTTTAATTGTGATGAAAGAATCAGAGAAAAAGGAGCTGGAACAAGACAAAAAAGAAGAAAGTGCAGTGTTGGTTAAGTTGCAAGAAAAGGAAAAGGAATTACGCAGGGAATTGGCTGAAAATGAAAAAGCAGCACGTAAACTCAACGATGCCATTGGTGATTTGATTCGCAAAGAGGTGGAGTTGGCCAGACGTAAGGAAGAAGAAGAAAGAAAACGCCAACAAAACCGTTCGAACAACAACCCGAATGCATCTAAGCCAAACGAAAGCAACAAACAAAAAACTGCAAATGGCGGAATGTACCTCACTCCGGAAGCGCAGAAATTATCCGATGATTTTGAAAATAACCGCAACAATTTACCATGGCCGGTTGAGCGTGGCATAATTGCCGAAAAATTTGGAATGCATGCACATCCAACGCTTAAGGGTGTAATGGTAAATAACAATGGGGTTGATATTCAAACCGATCCCGGAACCAGCGTACGTTCGGTATTTAAAGGAACCGTAAAATCTATTTTCTCTATTCCGGGCATGGGCAAAATTGTACTCATCGCTCATGGAAAATATTATACCGCCTATGCTAAATTAGGTTCAGTAAACGTTAAAGAAGGGCAACAGGTTGATACACGTCAGGTGATTGGTACCGTAATGACCAATGATGAGGCGGAAACCCATGTGCATTTCGAAATTTGGAAAGTACAGGAAAAACAAAATCCTGAACTTTGGTTAAAAAACTAAATTCTGCATTGTATCTTTAACGGTATGAAATTGCTCCGTTTATTCAGTTGTTTGCTTCTGCTGCAGGTGCCTGTTTTTGCGCAAACGGTAGAATGGGGTAATCAGCAAAAATTCAGATCAAAAACAAACTATAGCCAAGTGCTTGGCGAAAACAGCAGCGGCTTGTTTGTTGCCCGTTCAAAGTTTAATGATTTCCGTTACGATATTTTGGTTGAAAAGTACAAATCAAACTTAGCTCTTGAAACCACCAAGGAACTTTTTCAGCCCAATGGGTCAAAGCTGGAGCGATTGATTGTAACTGAAAGTGGATTAAACGAATTTGTATCACAAAAGAACGCCACAACCGGTAAATACGATTTGGTGATTACCTTAATTGATAATGCCTTAAATCACGGAACGCCAACGGTACTGCTTTCATATGATCCTGCAGCCTTAGGTGCTGAAGAGAAAATACTTATCAGGCCATCATCAGATAAAAAAGTATATGCGGTTACTTACGTAACTCAAGGTGCTGAAAAAGGAAAAAGCATTTTGCATTTGTACACCTTTGATGCCTCATTCAAGCCCATGTATAACCGTAGGTTCGGTCTTCCATCAGGATTTAATGAAGTGGTATTGATTAACGCTGAAGTAGATAATAAAGGCAACGCTTTTATTTTATTAGATCAACCCAAACCCAATACAAAAAAAGAAGTGCGCAAGGTGTTGTTGTATGGCTACTACCAACAAACCGATCAAATGTTGGAGTATGAAATAAGCAATGATTCTTTGTTTGTGAATGAGGCTGCTTTGGTTGTGAATAATTTAAATAAAAAGGTAAATGTTGCCGGCTTTTATTCCGATAAAAACGATGACCGCTGTTTAGGTTCTTTATTTTATAAAATTGATATCGAATCCACTCAGGTTGATACCTTCACCGTTGATGTATTTGATATTGGATTTATCAGTAAATCAACCAATACCATTACTTCAGGGCAACCTGTTTTATCTGATTTATACATCAGAAAATTATTGCCGAACAATGAGGGTGGAGTAACCATTATTGCAGAGAAGTATTACGAAACCAAACAAACCTACACCTATAATTTAAATGGTTTTCCGCAAACCGGTTATCGCTCGGTATTTCATTATGACGAAATTATTTTAGTAACAAAAAACGGAAATGGAACCACACGCAACAAACAGGCTATTAAAAAGAGCCAAACCAGTATGAGCGATGGTGGATACTACTCATCGTTTGTGATTGCAACGGCTAATGATAAAATAGCTCTGGTGTATAATGAAGATGTAACTGATGAAGGCGATGTGATTATGGCCACTTATAGCAACAAAGGAGGGTTGGAAAGTAAAGTGTTGATCAAGGCCATGAGTTATTATGTAAGTATAATGCCTTTCGAATCGAAGCAGGTAAATGCATCCTCCATTATTATTCCTACTTTAAAAGACAAGCGATTTTGTTTAATGCGCCTTACATTCTAAAAAACAGGCATAATTTTACAAGTGAAAAAAGTTATTTTGCACATCAAAATACAATTGTGCTAAACCTATTCAGAAGACCTTCGCTGTTGGCCGGAATAATGCTGTTTATTATCGCATTGTTGTTGCGCACGCCTGCATTTCTGCATTTAGCAAAATATGAGTTTATACAAACGGCCCCATTTGCCAGGTTGTTTTTTGGCTATTGGTCGGCCTTACCGAATATCTTTTTCTGGTCGCTGATGTTTAACGGGATCCTGCTTTTTTTACAAGCCATGTTCTTAAACTACATTGTAAATTCACAAGGTATTCTGTATAAAAATACATTTTTACCGGGGTTGGTATTTTTAATCATTAACAGTTTCTTTCTGCAACAAAATGAGCTTACTCCGCACCTCATTTCAAACACATTTTTGCTGTTGCTTTTTCAGCGTTTATGTTATTTGTATGAATCGCCAAACCCTTTATTGGTTGTGCTTGACGCGGGATTGTATTTAGGCGTTGGCGTATTGTTTAATTACGACTTGTTGGTTTTCTTGCCCTTTATTTTGATCAGCGTGGTTCTCATCAGGTCATTTAATATTCGCTACCTGATTATTTCTATTATCGGGTTGTTTTTACCCTTGTATTTTACGGGAGTTTATTTTTATACAACCGATCGATTTGCTGAATTGTGGTTGTATATCATACAAAGTTTTGAAACCAAAAATTTAATGGTAAATGAATCAGACTCAAGCAGGCTTGCTCCTTGGGCAATTGTGGTTCCGATTATTGCTGTTGCTGTGTTTAATTTGCAACAGAACTTTTTCCGAAACAAAGTAAAAACCAGAAGGATTATTCAAATGGTTTATTTGTTTTTACCTATTGGATTTGCTTCTGTGTTTTTAGATAATAACAACTACATGTATTCCATTATTTATGGATCAGTTCCAATTTCAATACTTATTGGTTATTATTTTATCAGCGAACGTAGGTTTTGGTTAAAAGAAGTGTTGTTCCTAACGCTTCTCTTCATGTGCTTCTTCTTTCAGTTGCGTTAAATCCCCAAAACACCTTTTAGCCTGCCATAACCCGTTTTGCTCAATGGAATTTTGGCTCCGGTTTTTAACAATGCCACATGTGAATCACGGTCGGGATGTTCAATTTTGGTGAGCTGATCTAATTTGATGATATACGAACGATGCACGCGAACAAACTCTTTGGGATCTAAACTTTCTTCAAAACTGCTCATGGTTCGTTTCTTCAAAAACAAACCGTCAGCCGTGTGAATTTTAACATAATCATCATAAGCTTCCAAATACAATATTTCGTGCACCGGAATTATACGTATTTGGTTATGCGACTTCACCACTACACGACTGTTTTCATCGGCATTTCTTGTACGCGTATCTAATATTTGTTGGGTTCGTTCATTGTTTTGTTGTAGGTTGTGTTGTTGCCACTTGGAAAAGGCTTGGTCAAATCTTTCTTTGCTAAACGGTTTTAATAAGTAGTCAATCGCATTGTTGTCAAATGCTTTCATGGCATACTCATCAAATGCAGTTGTAAAAATAACTGCAGGTTTTTGCTCAATTAATTCAAGCATTTCAAACCCGTTTATCTTCGGCATTTGTATGTCTAAAAAAATCAAATCAGGCTGGTGTTGCATAATGGCCTTTACGCCTTCAAAACCATCATTGCATTCTTGCAATACCGTTACTTCAGGATATTGTTGCAAGTATTCCAATACGATAGACCGTGCTAAAGGTTCATCATCAATAATTACACATTTAATCATATTTGCCGGGGTATTTTTACAAGCGTGGTAAATAAGTTGTTTTCATGTTTGGTTACCAACAAATCATTTCTTGCATACAATAAATACAATCGTCTTTGTACACTGCTTAACCCAAATCCTGCACCTTTTTTAGGGGTTGATGTTTTTGGATCAAAAGGATTGGTAATGGTTACTTGTAAATAATCATCAGTTTTTTTACAAGTAACATCAATGCTCACTTCTCCCGATACATCATACAAACCAAACTTAATGGCATTCTCAACCAATGGTTGCAGAATTAAAGGCGGAATTAAACAAGTATTGGCTTCTTCGTCTGTGTTAATTTCTGTACTTAGTCGATGTCCAAATCGAACTTTTTCAATATCAAGATACAATTGCAAATGATGCAACTCTTGCGATAGCGGATAAGGTTGGTGGTCCTCTTTTTTAAGTGTGCCTCTTAAGAATGCACTGAGTTGATGAATCATTTTTCTGGCCTCTTCGGGTCGGCTGCCTACCAAAGCACTGATGCTGTTTAAGCTGTTAAATAAAAAATGCGGTTGAAGTTGTTGACGTAAACTTACCAACTCAGCTTCTTTGGCCAAGTTTTCGGTATCAATTACTTGTTGTTGTTTGCTTTGTTCATCCTGAAAATACAACCACATAAAAATAAAAGCAGTAAGCAATGCCAAATTTAACAAGTTAAACGCAGCTCTAATGGGTGCCGATAGTTCAATAAAAGCTAAGTATTCCGTATCGTCAGGATGTAAAGCGCGCATAATGGCGTTAAACAACATGGTAACCATAATGGTTAGAAGCATGGCCCAAACCCTTGGATAAAGCGCATTTTCACGTGCAGGTTTGTAGTGCCTTAAAATATTATACGTACTTATTCCGGCCAATAAAATTAATCCGCTGGTGAGCAAAGCATCAAAAATGGCATGTGTTAAATCAAGCCCGTAATGGCTTAAGATAAAGGTTTGAAGTATGGTCCAAAAAACCCCTATTGCAATGTAATTGGTAACAAAGCGGTTAAATGTAAAATCTTGTAGTCCCAAAACTAAGCTGATACAAGTTGGTGTTCGGTTTGTTGGGCAATAATTTCTGCACGATGGTGTACAAATCGCACGAAGGTTTCTGCATCATCCATTTCAAACAAGCGGGAGTAAATTTCTGCCCCGTCTTTTAATGGTGGCATTTCCTTTAAATCACCAATATCTACAAATTGCCACTTAACAGCATTTAAATCTTCTGTTACAAAAGCGTCCTCTTCTCTACCTCCAATAAGCCGTGCTTTTAAAAATGCTTCATTTAAATTTCTTGCTTCAATAAGCCGCAGTTGTTCATCAAATTGTGGTGTATGATTTCCGTTTCCGGTAACCACACTAAACACAAGTTTAGCGATATACCATTTCTTCATAGGTTTGATTTGGGTTAAGTTGTTGAGTAGCTTTTTATATCAATGCCTCCAAAAATTGTTACGCCTTTAAGCACTAATATTTTGTTGGTTGTTTTTTCATGTGTGGTCATGTTACGCTTGTCTTCAATCCCGCCAAGTATGGCCACATTCTCCGATTGAATCTCCCAATTAGAGGGCACAATCAGTAATGTTCCGCCAAAAATTTGCGTGATTTCTAAAATTACTTTTCCTTCAAAATCTGCCTGGCTTAAATTAATTTCAGCCCCACCAAAAATACAGGTTACTTCTCCGCCTTTAAACTCCTTTGTAATAACACTCTTTTTTATTCCACCCATGATGGAAACGGCATCAAGCATGTTTTCTACTGATTCTTCCACATTGTTGCTTCTGCACCTTGATTTCCACTCTTTCCAACGCTCTTTTCTTTTTCCGGCAGTGCTAATCATAATCAATCCAAACAAAATGATTAATGCAGGCCACAAGTAGTTTTCTAAATTTGTTTCAGGATAAACATCATCGATCAATAATACACCGCCAATAACCAACAATACCAACCAACCATTGTGTTTAAAGTTGTGTTTGATGCCTAAGTAAATTCCGATTAAGATGATGGCAACTTCCCAAGTAAAAAGCCATTCGGGAAAAGACATGCCCAATTGTTTTAATAGCAATACAACCCCAACGGCCACAATCAGCACCCCGCTAAAAACACGTCCTTTTGTGCTGTGCATGTTTTCCCACTTGTCTTTTGGTTGATTCATAATGATGAAATGAGCAAACAAAAATAAGTTGTTTCTCAATAGCCTAAATATTTATTTAGACGGTTAGGAGATTAAAATAGGTGAAAATTTGTTTGCTGTCGGTAAACGCACAATGGCAACTAATATATACTCGGCAGTTACTTTTGGTAATAGAAACAATTAGAATAATTTTTACCGATTATTAATTAGGTCTAATTATAAACCCCCAAGCTTCATTATAATTGTTGGTATCTAATTAAATGGCTAAGTTTGATGCCATGAATTTGCACGATATCCATATCACAGAAACCTTTCATACCGCGGCACTTGATATTTACACCATTTTATTGGATGAACGAAAACATGGCTCTTTTACGGGAGATTTCGTACAGATTACCGACAAGGAAGGTGAACACTTTAGTTTAAAGGATGGTGAAATAACAGGAAAAAATGTAGTGCTGGAAAGAGGTAAAAAAATTATTTGGTCGGTTATCCTTAATCATGCAGATTGGCCTAAAAATCATGTGAGTGAAGTAGCTATTATTTTGCAAGCACATACTGCGAATGAAACGAAATTAGACTTGTATCATACGGCAATACCTGAGCAATTCATAAACCAATTTAAGGTATTGTGGCAAGAATCGTATGCAGAGGCACTCCACTTTTATTTGGAGCGTTGATTAATTTTTACGTGCAATCACAAAAATATCCCAAGTAGCATCAGGATGTTCTTTGGTTAGAAAAAAATCTTTAGTGGTGATGGCAAGTGTATCTATGTTTTGTTCTTTTAAATTTTTACGCATAATGGTAGTTAAAAAATTATACGGAGCCACCAGCCATGATGCCGGAATCAATTTGTGTAGTCCTAATGGATCAAGACGTAAAATTTTCTTTGCCCACTTGGCATTGTCTTCGTAATATTTATTTACACGTGCACTGCCTTGCACTCCTTGTAATTCAAATTGCTCAAACACACTTCCTATTTCCTTTTTCATTTCATCAAAGGTGTATTCGTGCACATGAAACGGATTGCGTGCAATGCTCATTTTAATATTCGGGGTTGAGCATAAAAATACCCCACCCGGTTTTAACACACGATGTACTTCTTTAATAAATCCCAATCGGTCATGTATGTGCTCTATAAATTGAAAAGCTGTAAGCACTTCTATACTTTCACTTTCTAGAGGAATTGGAGGAACCGATCCTGATTTAAAGGTTAGGTTGATTTTGTCAGCATGTTTTTTACGGGCTTCAGCAACCGTTTCTTCGCTGTAATCAACACCTACGGTTGCTTGTGTAAAATCAGCCAAGTATTGTGTTCCGTATCCATCTGCACAACCAATATCAGCGGTTACTTTGCCTTGTACAAAATCCTTTGCAAATTCATACGCAAAAAAACAACGTTGTACGGTAACGTTATTGCTATCTTCAAAACTGGGTCTTTCTCTGTCAGCCATATAATATTGCGGTTATTTGTTGGGTAGTTTGGTAACCAAACATTTGTTTAACCATGTGGTGGCGAAATTAATCAAATAACTAAATTGCCCTAAAATTATTTGTGATGGATTTTAAAGCATTGCTCAGTTTTTTAAAAAACTTAAGTAAAAACAACAATAAAGCCTGGTTTGATACGCATAAAAAAGAGTACGATACATTGCGTAAGCAGTGGGTTGAATTTGTAGCTCAAACCATTGAACAAACGGGCAATTTTGATCAAGATATCGCTATGTTGGAGCCTAAAAATTGCATATTTCGCATCAATAGGGATGTGCGCTTTAGCAATGATAAATCGCCTTATAAAAACAATTTTGGCATGAGCCTAAGCAAAGGGGGTAAAAAGGCGGAGTTTTGCGGATATTATTTACATGTGCAACCCGGTGCCTGTTTTTTAGCGGGTGGAGCTTACATGCCAATGCCGGATAAATTGGCTGCCATCAGGCAGGAAATTGATTATAACCTGGACGAGTTTCTTGCCATTATCAACCATAAAAGTTTCAAGAAACATTTCGGTAGTTTAAGTGGCGAAAAGTTACAACGACCGCCAAAAGGTTATGATACGGATAATCCCGCAATAGCGCTTATCAAGCATAAAAGTTTTTTAGCAGAGTATAAAATTATCGATCAGGATTTGTTGGATGAAGATTTTCCCCAAAAGATGATGGAAGTGTTTAAAGCCATGCAGCCCTTAAATGAGTTTTTAAACCGAGCCATTAGCGAGGTTTAATCTTTAAACTCCGAGGTAAAGTGGAAGGTGATTTTAGGAAACGTATCTTGGGTCATTTTTAAACTCCAAACGCTATCGGCAAAAAACACAGCCCTACCGTCTTTGTCTTCAGCAATATTGTATCGTTTAATGGTATTAAATCGTTCAAGCTCGGTTTTGTCATCACAAGTGTACCAACATGCTTTTTGATAACTAAGTGGTGTAAACGCACATTTTGCTCCATACTCGTGCAATAAGCGGAATTGAATTACATCAAATTGAAGTTCACCAACAGTACCAATAATGCGTACGTTACCCGGTTGTTGTGTAAACAATTGTGCCACGCCCTCATCTGTTAATTGTAAAATGCCTTGTTCAAGTTGTTTAGTTTTTAAAGGATCTTTGTTTTCAAGCACTTTAAAAATTTCGGGTGAAAAACTTGGTATTCCTTTTAACTTGATCTTTTCTCCTTCGGTAAGCGTATCGCCAATTTTAAAATTGCCACTGTCATACAAACCAACCACATCGCCCGGATATGCTTCATCAATCACGCTTTTATCATTGGCCATAAAACTGGTAGGATTGCTAAAGCGCAATTTTTTATCTAATCGCACATGATGGTAAAATTTATTACGCTCAAATGTACCTGATACAATTCGGCAAAAAGCAATTCGGTCTCTATGGTTAGGGTCAAGGTTGGCGTGAATTTTAAAGATGAATCCGGTAAATCCTTTCTCACTCGGTAACACTTCTCTGCTTTCAGTAAATCGGCTTCTTGGTTCCGGTGCAATCTCAACAAACGTATCCAACAATTCTCTTACACCAAAGTTATTTACTGCACTGCCAAAAAACACAGGCGCAAGATAACCTTCCAAGTAAAGTTCATTGCTGAAAGGTTCATAAACACCTTCAATTAATTCAGCATCTTCACGCAATTTTGCTGCAAATTTTTCACCAATAATTTCATCTACTTCATTTGAGTTTAAATCACTAATGGCAATTATTTCTTTGGCAATTTTTGTTTTGTCGGGTTGAAAAAGATTCAAGCTTTTTTCATACAAATTGTAAACGCCTTTAAAATCTTTTCCACTTCCAATAGGCCAGGTTAAGGGCCTGGTATGAATGTTTAATTCTTTCTCAATTTCTTCTAATAAATCATATGGATCTTGCCCTTCACGATCGAGTTTGTTAATGAAAACAATAACGGGTGTGTTTCTCATGCGGCACACTTCCATTAGTTTTCTGGTTTGGTCCTCTACGCCCTTTACACTGTCAACAACAAGAATTACACTATCTACTGCGGTCAAGGTGCGGTATGTATCTTCAGCAAAATCCTTGTGTCCGGGAGTATCGAGGATATTGATTTTATAATTCTTGTAATCAAACCCCATAACCGAAGTGGCCACCGAAATTCCACGCTGTTTTTCAATTTCCATAAAATCGGAGGTGGCCGCTTTTTTTATACGATTACTTTTTACAGCACCTGCCGTTTGAATAGCACCACCGAATAACAATAACTTTTCCGTTAATGTGGTTTTACCCGCATCGGGATGGGAAATGATACCAAACGTTCGTCTTTTTTGTGTTTCGGATGCTGAAGCAGTACTCATATTACTATTTAAAGGCCGCAAAGATACATGCAATAAGCCCATAAAAAAAGCCTGCAGATTTGCAGGCTTTTTTTACTTATGCATTGCGAATTAAAGTTTAAAGGCTTCATCCACTATTTGCTGTTGCTCTTTGGCATGCACTTTACTAAATCCGGTAGCCGGTGATGCGCTGGCTTTACGCGAAATCAAGCGCAACTTAAAGTTCTCTTCTCTTCTTAACAGGTAGGTCCAACTGCCCATGTTTTTAGGCTCTTCCTGTACCCAGCAAAACTCTGCATTTTTGTATTTGGCAAATACTGCATCCATTTCTTTTTCAGGCATTGGATAAAGCTGTTCAACACGCACAATGGCAACATCTTTTCTGTTTTCTTTTTGTTGGCGTTCCAATAAATCGAAGTACACTTTTCCGGTGCAGAACAATACGCGTTTAACATCTTTTGCTTTTACCGTTTCATCATCAATCAACTGCTTAAATTCTCCTTGTGTAAAGTCTTCTAATTTGCTCACGCATAAAGGATGACGCAATAAGCTTTTTGGTGTCATAAATATCAATGGCAAACGCGTTTTGCGATGCAATTGTCTGCGAAGAGCGTGGAAGTAGTTAGCAGGAGTGGTGATATTACAAACCTGAATATTCCAGTTGGCGCAAAGTTGTAAAAAGCGCTCAAGTCGGGCTGATGAGTGCTCAGGGCCTTGGCCTTCGTAACCATGCGGCAACATCATCACCAAACCACTGTATGTTTTCCATTTTGCTTCGGCACTGCTGATGTATTGGTCAATAATAATTTGAGCACCATTGGCAAAATCACCAAACTGCGCTTCCCAAATGGTGAGCGTGTTTGGCGTAACCATGCTAAATCCATATTCAAAACCTAACACGGCATATTCCGAAAGCAAAGAGTTGTAAAATTCAACATTTGCTTTTTTATCATCGCCAAGTGTCTCAAAAATATTGTAAGAAAGCTCACTGTCTTCTTGCTTAATAATAGCGTGGCGATGAGAAAACGTACCACGTTCCACATCTTGTCCTGTCATGCGCACCGGGTAACCTTCGTTGGCTAAGGTAGCATAAGCCATTAACTCACCCATAGCCCAATCATAATTGTTGTTTGCAATCATGTTCTTGCGATCTTTAAACAGCTTTTCTACTTTGTTAAAAGCTTTAAAATCGGCAGGGATATTGGTAAGTTTATCGGCTAATTGTAAGAATAATTTTTCTTGAACGGCAGTTTTAGGTTGTGTGTCAAAATCCTTGTCGGTTGCCCCATGAAAACCATCCCAAATATCATGTATGAATGAATTTACAGGTGAGGCCTCAGATGCTTTAGCTGTTTCAAGTTTTTCTTGCAACATGCCTCTGAATTCTTTCTCCATCTCTTTGGCCAAATCAGCCTCAACACTACCTGCGCTTAATAACTTTTGATTGTAAATTTCACGTGGGTTTGGATGACTTGCAATGGCTTTATACAATACGGGTTGAGTAAAACGTGGTTCGTCACCTTCGTTATGCCCGTATTTGCGATAGCCTAACAAATCAATAAACACATCCGTATTAAACTCTTGGCGATATTCCATTGCGAGTTTAATGGTATGTACTACCGCTTCAACATCATCTGCATTTACGTGAAAAACCGGACTCAATGTGGTTTTAGCCACATCAGTACAATAGGTACTTGTACGAGCATCTAAATAATTGGTGGTAAATCCAACCTGGTTATTGGTTACAATATGTACACTGCCTCCTACATTGTAGGCTCTTAATCCGGCCATTTGTACCATTTCATAAACAACGCCTTGGCCTGCAACAGAGGCATCACCATGGATTAATATTGGAGTGATTTTTTTGAAATCACCATGATGTTTTTTATCTAATTTAGCCCTTGTAATTCCTTGCACAACCGGTCCTACAGTTTCCAAGTGCGATGGATTTGGCGATAAACTTAAACTTACCTTTTTTCCGCTGGCTGTTGCAATTTCAGTTGCATAACCTAAATGGTATTTCACATCACCTTCAAACAAGGCCTCTTCAAATGCCTTACCTTCAAACTCTTTAAAAATTTGTTCGTAGGTTTTATTTAAAATATTGGCCAAAACATTTAAACGTCCGCGATGTGCCATGCCAATCACAAATTCTTCAACACCTAATGCTGCGCCATATTGTATCACTTCATTTAAGGCAGGAATTAAAGTTTCAAGACCTTCTAATGAAAAACGTTTTTGACCCACAAATTTGGTGTGTAAGAAATTTTCGAACACAACCGCTTGGTTTAGTTTATGAAGGATGTTTCTTTTTTGGTCGATAGATAGTTTAGGCGTGTTGCGTTCGCCTTCCATTTTTTTCTTGAGCCATTCCACTTTTTTGGGCTCACGTACATACATAAATTCAGCACCAATGCTTTGGCAATAGGTTTGTTCAAGCAAGGCGATAATATCTTTTAGTTTAGCCGGGCCTAAACCTACATCTACACCGGCACTAAAGGTCTTATCCAAATCATTCGGTTCAAGGCCAAAGTTTTTGATATCAAGCGTTGGCTCGTATTTTCTTCTTTCTCTAACCGGATTGGTTTTGGTGAATAAATGTCCGCGTGATCGATAACCTTGAATCAGGTTCAACACATTAATTTCTTTTAACGCGTCTTCGCTAATTTGTGCGCCTTTGCTGCTGCCGTTAAATTTTTGCTGGCCTAATTCAAAGCCTTCAAAAAACTTTTTCCAGCCGTACTCAACGGAGTCTTGATTTTGCAAATACTGTTGGTACAAATCATCAATTGCACTTACTTCAGCATTGGAGATATAAGAGAATTTATCCATGATAAAACGTGTTCCTAAATTCCCTGCGAAGATAATTTTTAATCTCACACCTCTATCAGGTTCCCCAATGTTATTTTCTGATGAAAATCAGAAAATTAAGTTTTTCTTATGGTAAAAAGCACTAATTTTCCCTTTTGATTCTTGCTTACCTATGAGATTTAATCAATACTTATTCATCGTTTTTTTATTAGGGTTTTTGTCAATGAATGCCCAGGTAATTACCAATTATTCATTCACTTCAACCACCAATACTTTCACACCAATTTCGAATGGGGTAACACCGGCTTTATCAGGCGGTGATTTTGACGAAGGTTGGTATAACAGTATTCCCATTGGGTTTGAGTTTTGGTATATGGGGAATTTGATTTCCAATATTCATGCCTCAACCAACGGATTGTTATCTCTTAATCAAAATGTAAGTGCTTCGGGTGCGGCAGCTAATAATAACCTGGGGGCGTTTGTTTCCGGGATTCAGCGTCCGTTTATTGCTCCTTTATGGGACAATTTGGATATGGATTCAACTACTGGTGCAAGGTTTTCTTATGCCACCACCGGTGTGGCTCCAAATAGGGTGTTTGTTGCTGAATGGTTAAATGCGGAGTGGAATTGGTTTGCAAACTCATCAACCATTTCATTTCAAGTGCGCTTATACGAAACCAGCGGTATAGTTGAATTTATTTACCGACAAGAGCCGGGTAGTATTTTCTCACCTTCGGCTTCCATTGGAATAACCGGTTCAACCACTACCTCTTTTTTGTCATTAAATAATTCCGGGGCTTCCCCATCGGTAAGCAGTAGTGTTGCAACCAATAACATTAATGCTAAACCACAAACGGGGCAATCGTATTTATTTACACCGCCTATTCCTGCCGATCCAACTTCGGCCAACATTGGCAATATCGCGCCAACATCCTTCACGGTAACTTGGACGGCTGTTACCGGAGTTACACGCTATGCGGTATATAAATCAACCGACAATGTAAATTTTGAATTTGCCGGAACATCCGCCACTACTGCATTAAACGTAAATGCATTAATACCAAGTACAACTTATTACATCAAGGTATTTTCGATTTCAGAAGGTGCGTTAAGTAACAACCCGGCACAAGCCAATGCAACCACCGCAAGTGGAGCGCTTTCAGGAACCATTCAAGTGCCGAGTGCTTCGTTTGCTACCATTACAAGTGTATTAGATTCTATTAAAGTTGTAGGTATCGGTGGCCACATTATTATTGAATTGCAAAATAATTACACAAGTGTTGGCGAACGTTTTCCAATGTTATTTACAGATACTTTAGGGACCTCGGCTAATGCTACCATTACCATTAGGCCTGCAGTTGGAGCCACCGGATTGGAAATTATACCTACAGTTAACTTTTGGTCGACTTTATATTTTAACAAGGGTAAGCATATCATTATTGATGGACGACCGGGTGGTGTTGGAAATAACAGAGAATTAACCATACGCACAAGTTCTTCTGCATCTGCCATTGAGTTGCTTGTTGGCGGAAACTCATTTAACACATTTACCCATCTCAACTTAAGAGCTTCGGTAGGCGTAAATCAGGTATTTGCTTATTATGAAATGATTAATAATTCCGGATTGCCAAACACAAACAACATAGTCAGAAATTGCATAATTGGTGATTCTGTAGCCACCTCTATTTATCCGATTTATGCTACTTCAAACTTTGTGAATGGAGCAGCCAACAATACGTTTGAAAATAATTATATCATCAATGCTTCAGCCAACAGTACAATTAACTATGGCATGTTTTTTAACTCGAATGCAGCGCATACTTGGTATATTAGAGGCAACCATATCTTTAGTATTAATTCATTGGGGGGGGTGTCTACTTCTTATACTTTTACAGGCATACAACTTAATACCGGTAATTATTATGTAAACAATAATTTTATTGGAGGAACAGATACTGCTTGCGGAGGTTTTCCATTAGAGGTGGGTCCGGCTTCTGCTAATAATAACTTTTTTGGAATTAGCTATATAGGAGGATCTGGGCAGTTTGCCAGTATTCAAGGAAATAAAATTGCAAATGTTTTTTGGCCAGGGGTATCCTTAACCCCGTGGATTGGGATTAATACGGCAGGTGGTGCAGCGGTTTACATTGGCGATACTTTAGCAAATACCATAGGAGAACCTAGTGCTTCAACACCATCAGTTTATGTACTGTCTCAAACAACCAATAATCCGGTGGCAATTGGCATTAGAACAAACACTTCCGGATTAACAAGGGTTTCTAAAAATGTAATTTCAGGCATACAAGCCACCGGTGTGAACTCATCATTCCCTTGTTCTTTTGTGGGTATTCAATCCAACAATAGTAACAACGTTGAAATTAGCAATAATACTGTTGGAAGCACACAATTTATTAATGCAATCAGATCCGCATCAACCAATAGCACACAGGCTCAATTTGTTAGTGGTATTCAAGTGAATTTTACCGGAACAGGAGTGTTAAATGTATTAAATAATACCATTGCTAATTTATCGAATGCCGGCACTTCCACGTCAACGCAGAACTACACAAATGGTATAGCCATTAATTCAAATGCAAATGTGTTAGTAAACAACAATACAATAAGCAGATTATTTAATGCAGGAGGTAATCCCAGCGGAAATGGACTAACAGCAATTTCAGGAATTTATTATACTTCTTCAAGTGGATTTGCAAATATTAGCAACAATGAAGTTCATACATTAAAAGCCGCCTCTATTAGTGCGCCAAATTATGTATATGGCATAAATGTGGCTTCTACAAGTGGAACCACAACCATTGTAAATGCCAATAGAATTCACAGCATGGCTGTGGCTTCTAACTCCTTGTTGGCTTCAATAGTAGGCATTAACGTACAAGATGGAAACCAAAATATCACCAATAATATGATTCGTTTAGGCATTGATGAAAATGGAGCTCCATTAACGGGCAGCAATGTTTACATTGGTATCCATAAAGTTAGCAGTTACAGTGTTTTGGTGTATCATAACTCAGTTTATATTGGTGGTACAGTGGCGGGTACAAATTTGATTTCGACTTACGCATTTAAAAAGACCATTGATGGTTATGATGATATCAGGAATAATATTTTTAGCAATGTAAGAACAAATGCCTCAACAGGAGGAAGACATTTTGCCATGGGATTTAATTCTGTAAATAATGTTATCTCAAATGGTAATTTGGTTTTTGCTCCCGGTAATAACGGCAGGCTTTATCAATTGGTAAACACCGATTACAACTCAAGATGGGCATGGTATACCGCCACTAATTTAGATGATAAAAGTGACAGTGCAGATGCAGCTTTTATCAATCCTATAGGAACGGCCTCAACGGTTGATTTACATATTAATCCGGGTACACCAACAAAGGTTGAGGCCAACGGTATTGCTACGCCTGTTACTGTTGATTTTGACGGGCAAACGCGAAGTAACTTTACACCTGTTGATATTGGTGCTGATGCAGGCAATTTTTTAAGAGTACCGATTTTGATTTTGCCTGTTGAATTCGTTCAACTATCGGGCAAAAAATTAAATGATGATGCCCAAATTGATTGGACAATTAATGGAGCCAAAAATGTATTTGCATATGAAGTTGAACGCAGTAATGATGGTGTTCATTTTTCAACTGTGTATGTCATGCGTCATTCTTCAGGTTCTTCCAACCAGCGGTTTTCTTTTGTTGATTATGGTGTGTTTATGGATCAACACACGGTGCACTATCGCATTAAAATAGTTGATTTTGATGCAAGAATATCTTACTCGGTAATTGTTACTTTAACCAAGGATGAACAAGCCGAAATTAAGTTATGGCCGAATCCTGCCCAAACCAATATTCAATTACAAATTCCTGCACATTTGTTAAACGCAAATTTGGTTTTAACAGATGTAACCGGCCGAATCCATTACAGTAACAATGCTTTGAAAAACCTACAAACGATTGATGTGGCAGATTTAAATGCAGGGATTTATCTATTGCAGTTGATGGATGGTAATGGCGTAAAGTATTCGCAACGAATAGTGATTCATCATTAACTTTAATTATTATTTCCAGCCGCAATGCTTTTGTAAATAGGAAATCGCTTCTGCATATCCTAATTCGGCAGCTAAAGTTAGTTGATGGCAACCTTGCACTTTTTCATCCATGCTTAAATAGGCAAGTCCTTTTTTGAAAACGGCAAGTTCAAAATTTGGGTGTGCCTCCAAGCATTGATTATATTGCTCAACAGCATCGGCATATCTTTTCATGCCATAGTAGGTTTCACCTAAACCAAATAAGCCTGTTTTGTTTTTGGCATCATGAGTCAACATTCGCTTAAACATTTGTTCTGCTTCCTTGTATCTTTTCAAACCAATTAAACACATGCCTCTATTCAATATTAATTCATTATTGTATTGCTGAATTCTTAAACAACTATCGGTATCGGCAAGGGCACCGATATAATTCGATAATTTCAATCTGGATTCACTCCTTAAAAATAGTGCGTTGTAATCACTTGAATCTATTTTTAAAGCCTTGTTGGCATACTTTTCTGCCTCACTAAACTTTTGTGCTTTGTAACAAGCAATTCCTGCACCATACCAATACATAATTTCATTGGGATAATCGTTCGCTAATTCTTTCCAATATTTTTCGGCTCCGTAATAATCATTTGAAAGGTAGGTTGATCGGGCCCGATTAATTCTTGCAATTTCTTTGTACTTAATTTGAGGAATCAGCAATTGATAATATTCTAACGCATTGCTGTATAAGCTTAACTCACGGTAGCTCTCTGCTAATAACCACAAGGCTTGGGTATCATTGGTAAGCTCATGGATGTTTGGCTCTAATCGTAGAATTACCTTATCAAATTTCCCTTCCTTATAGTATTGTTCACCTTGCAGTACAAGTTGGTTTGTTTGACCCAACGCCATTAAAGAAGTGCTTAACATCAATACAATAAGAAGCCTCATGATTAAATACTAAATTGGTTTTGGAAGACTTACGCTAAACGTACTACCTTGCCCTTGAATGCTCTCCACATGAATTTGTCCGTTATTTTTTAAAACAAATTCTTTACACAACATCAAGCCAAGTCCCGTTCCTTTTTCATTGCCTGTTCCTAAGGTACTTGGGTTTTGTGTTTTGGTAAATAACTTCTCTAAACTTTCTTTTCCTATGCCTACTCCGGAGTCGGTTACATGCACTGTAACATGTGTTGGATTTTCTTCGGTATGTATGGTTACATTGCCTCCTGTATTGGTGAATTTTATTGCATTGGCCAACAGGTTTCTCACTACCAAATGAAACATATCTTCATCAGCAAATACATATAAATCCTCATCGGTGATATTTTCTAAACGGATATTTTTTTGATGTGCCGAACCATTTAGCAGGTTTACATTTTTTTGAACAATATCACTCACTTGCAATACTTTTGGATTGAAGTCAATTCCTTTAATTTGTGCTTTGGCCCAAACCAATAAATTTTCCAATAAATCAATGGTGTTTTCAACGGACGAAGAAATTTGTTTTGTCAATTCTTCATGATTGGTTTCCGGCTTATAAGTTTTGTTGCTGATCAGGTCAAAATACAGCTTCATGGTAGTTAATGAGTTGCGCAAGTCGTGCGAAATAATAGAGAAAAAGCGGTCCTTTATTTGATTAAGTTGTCCAAGTTCTTCTTTTTGTTTGATAATTTCTTCCGTTGTTTTTTCTAACTCAACTTTTTGCTGTTGTAAATGTTTGGCAAATTTTCGGTTTTGGTTGTAAAAGTAAAAAACCACAATCAAACCAATTGTTAAAATGATACTGAAATAAATAAAACGTTTACGTGTGATTCTTTCGTTGGTTAATTCAATTTCTAAAAGTTCTTGCTCTTTTTGTTGAAGTTCAAGTTGTTGTTGTTTTTTTTCGCTTTCATACCTTAACTGCAAATCGGCCAGTTGTTTAAGCGTGCTATCGTTATAAAGCGAGTCCTTTAATTCTTTACTCAAGTTTTGAAAAGTAATTGCTTTTTCGGGATCGCTCTTTTTTTTGTACAACCTGCTTAATATATCATACGAGAGTTCGAGTTCAATTTTTAGATTAGAGGCTTGCGCAATTTCTTTTGCTTGTTTCGCGGCATCAATGGCATACTCATACAGCTTATTGGTTTCGTAACTCACAGCTAATGCATTCAATGCCGATGCTTGCAGTGGAAGCATCTTTAATTCTTTTGATAGTTGTAAACTGTTGCGGTAATAGGAAATTGCCTTATCGGTATTGCCGGATTGTTGTTGAATATTGCCCAGTTGAATTAAGATGGAAGCTTCACCCGCCCTGTTATTTAATTCTTTGTAAAGCTTAAGCGATTTGTTGAGGTAATCATTTGCTTTTACGTAATCTTTTTGAAGTAAATATAAGTTTCCTATTTGATCATACCCCATCAATGTTTTGAACTTATTTGCAGATTGTTCGTAAACTTGAACAGCCTTTAAATTATACTCCAATGACTTGCTAAAATTATTTTGTTTGAGATAAATACTAGCTAGCCCCGAATAAACACTTAAAATATTACTTTTGTCATTGCTGCTTTCGTAATAACGTAAGGCTTGTAAGTATTGGTTTAACGATTCGCTTAAGTTTCCTGTAATAAAATAAACTGCACCTAATGCTGACTTAGCCTCTGCTTCTTGTTTTGGTAAATCGGCAGTTTGAGCTTGTTCTAGTTCACTTTTATATGCTTGTAATGCTTTTGATGAATTACCTGTTCTAAAATACAGGTTTCCCAAAAAATGAAGGGCCTTTGTTTTTTGAATAGGACTTAAAGCTGCATCTACAGCTTGGTTTGAATACTCAATGGCTCTGGCCGGGTTGTTGCTGTTTAATTGTGCTAAGCGTAAATAGGTTTCGGTAGCCTGTTGCGGATAATTTTGTGTAGCCTGCAATAAACTGTCGGCAAGCTGTTGGCCTTGCGCAAGCAGATGATAACAACTGAACCATACAAACAGATAATACCGGATATTCACTTAAGCAGTAATATTTTCTGCTAATTTAAAGCCTGAACCGTGAATATTTACTATTTGTAATGAAAGATCTTCTTTAATTAACTTCCTTAATTTGTTAATGTATACATCTAAATTTCGTGCAGTATAGTAATCATCGCGCCCCCAGACAGCCAAAAGTATACTATTTCTGCTGAGTAAATTATTTTTATTGCTGATAAACAATTTTAGAAGTTGGCCTTCAGTGGTGCTAATTCTTTTCTCCTCTTGGTTTACAAACAACTTATGATTCGTAAAATCTAATTTAACGTTACCAACCTCATATGTCTCATCTTCACTCACTAAAGGCACTTGCGCATATTGCGTGCGCTTTAAAATGGCTTTCATCCTGGCTACTAACTCCTCCATGCTAAACGGTTTGGTGATGTATTCGTCTCCACCAAACTCAAAACCTTTTATCTTATCATCTTGCGATGCATTAGCAGTTAAAAATATGATAGGAACAACCGGATTTTTTTCTCTAATGTTTTTGGCTAAATCAAATCCGTTCATTTTAGGCATGTTCACATCTAAAATACATAAATCAAACCGTTCTGTTTTAAATGTATTCCATCCTTCTTCTCCGTCTTTACACAATTTTACGGTATAGCCTTTGCCTTTAAGGTTTTCTTTTAGCAACAAACCTAAAGCTTGCTCGTCTTCTACAATTAATAGGTGTGCGTTTTCCATGGTTGTAAACATTAATGATATGAGTAAAACAAAGTTATCCTAAAGCAAGTACCTCTCCAACCAAAACACTTCCTATTCATTGCTGTTTATATCTCATACCGGCATTATCATCAATAATAACAAGTAATTAAGCGGATTAATAAAATTTTCTTAAATATTGCACAAACGATTTATCATGAGTTCTACAGTCGATACCATTAAGTTGTTACGCTTTCCATTTTCACTATTGTTAATGCCTGTCTTTTTGTTTGGTATTAGCCAAACAGAACAGCCCAATTGGGTTCATACTGTTGTGATATTTTTGGTGATGCATATGTTGGTTTATCCCGCCAGTAATGGTTACAATAGTTTTATGGATGAAGATAAAGGTCCGATTGGAGGTTTGGAGAATCCTCCAAAGCCTTCTCGTGCCTTATTTTATATCACCATTGTGTTTGATGTAATTGCAGTAATGGCAGCACTGTTTGTAGGACTAAAACTTGCATTGATGATATTGATTTATATTTTGGTATCAAGAGCTTACAGTAACAAACATATTCGTTTAAAGAAGTATGCCTTAATTTCCTATTTGGTGGTGATGTTTTTTCAAGGAAGTTTGGTGTTTGCCATTGCACAGGAAGCGGCCGGAGATCTCGCATTGATTACAAATTTTTATGCGGTGCAAGCTGCGTTCTTTACCATTGGAGGTATTTATCCTTTAACCCAAATCTATCAACATGATGAAGATGCTAAACGCGGTGATTATACCATTAGTTTGAAGTTGGGTGTAAAAGGCACTTTTAAGTTAAGTGCAGTGATGTTTTTTATAGCATCTGCACTTACTTTCATGCACTTTTATGCTATTGATGATTTGGTTGGTTTTTATTTGTACTTACTCTTTTTGTCTCCCGTGGCGGCCTATTTTACCTGGTGGATGAAAAATGCATCAAAAGCGCCCCAACTGGCTAACCATAAATTCACCATGTTGATGTGCATCATAGCAGCGGCTTGTATGAACCTGTATTATTTGCTGTTAAATCTCCTTAATCATTTCTAATGAGTTACATTCATTCCATCGCAACGGCACTTCCTGATTATGAACTTCCACAAATGGAGGCGCTTGATTTTATGCAACATTTTTTTGCGTGTGATGAAGTTGAAAAAAGAAGGTTAACGGCTTTGTATGAGCGCTCGGGTATTGAAAGGCGATACTCGGTTGTTCCTGATTATAATCGAAAGCTCAATCAACAACAACTATTTAAAAATACTACGCAATACGAACCTTTTCCTAGCGTAGAAAAACGCATGGAAATTTATGCTTCGGAAAGTGTGAAGTTGGCACTAGAGGCTGTGAAACAATTGACGTACTCGGATATTCAACTTTCAAGCATTACCCATTTAATCACTATTTCGTGTACGGGAATGAGTGCTCCCGGACTTGATTTGGCGTTAATGGAGCATTTACAATTAAAACCTTCTGTGCCGCGAACTTCCGTGAATTTTATGGGCTGTTATGCAGCTGTTCATGGTTTAAAGTTGGCTCATGCCATTTGCCAAAGTAACAAGCAAGCACAAGTTCTTTTGGTAAGTGTTGAGTTGTGCTCTTTACATTTTCAAAAAACGTTTGATTATGATAATGTAACCGCAAGTGCCATTTTTTCGGATGGTGCTGCTGCTTGTTTGGTTTGTGGTGACGAGGTAAAATACAATTCACCTAAAAATATTCGTATACATGATTTTTACAGTGAGGTGTTTTTTGAAGGCAAAAAGGACATGGCTTGGCAAATTGCCAATACAGGTTTTCTTATGACGCTGAGCAGTTACATACCATCGTTGGTTCAACAAAATATTGATGCTTTATTGGGCAGAGCCATGGCGCATTACCAAACATCAAAACCGGAAATTAATTTATGGGCAATACACCCCGGTGGCCGAAAAATATTGGAAGCGATAGCAAGCCAACTCCAACTTCAACCATCTGATTTGACATATTCATACGAGGTGTTGAAGAATTATGGAAACATGTCATCGGCTACCATACTTTTTGTGTTAAAAAATATGATGGAGCAAAATGATGTGCATGGAAAAATTTTAGGCGCTGCATTTGGCCCGGGTTTAACCATGGAAACCTTTTTAATGGAAAAAACAAGTGTTTAATCAACGTTCATATCAAGCAGAGTTGTTGGATGATACCAATATTCCAAAACAGGATTTATTTCAGAATTTGCGTGAGTTACATACAATTAATACTTGGCTTGGCGGACATCAAGCTACACTCAAAGCATTAAAAAAACTATGTACCAAAACCGATTATACTTATCGTATATTGGATGTAGGTTGTGGTGGAGGTGATACCTTAAAGGTAATGGCTGATTGGGGGAGAAAAAACAATATTCAACTTAAGTTGGTTGGCGTTGATTTGAAACAAGATTGTATTGAATATGCCTCAGCGTTTTGTGCAGATTATCCGGAGATAACTTTTGAGCGTTGCGATTATCGCGACTTAAATCAACGCGAAACCGATATTGTGGTAACCTCACTTTTTTGTCACCATTTGCATGAAGATGAAATTATTCAACTGATTGGTTGGAGTAAGGAACATGCAAAAATGGGTATGGTGATTAATGATTTGCACCGACATCCGTTTGCGTACTACAGCATAGCTTTACTCACCAGTTTTTTTTCAAAATCATATTTAGTAAAACACGATGCTAAGTTATCTGTGCTACGAGGGTTTTCACTTGCCGACTGGAAGAAAATAACTTCAACTTTTAAGGCAGAAATAAAATGGTGTTGGGCTTTTAGATGGTTAGTGATGATACCTTCATGAGTATTGAAACAACATATGATGCAGCCATTATTGGTGGTGGCTTAGGCGGATTAACGCTTGCTATTTCGCTTGCAAAAGCGGGTAAATCAATTCTTTTGTTGGAAAAAGAAAGTTATCCTTTTCATCGGGTATGTGGGGAGTACATCAGCATGGAAAGTTATGATTTTTTACAACGCTTGGGTTTGCCGCTTGATGCGTTGAATTTGCCTCGTATCAATCGATTAAAAGTAAGTGCACCCAACGGTAGATTTTTAACGCATCAATTAGATTTGGGTGGGTTTGGAATTAGTCGTTATAAACTTGATGAGCTGTTATACCATTTGGCTGTTCAAGCAGGAGTTCATGTTCACTGTCAAACCAAAGTAAATGATGTAACCCTACAAGGTGCACACTTTATCATTCATACCTCAAAGGGTTTATTTCAATCGAAACAAACTTTTGGTGCGTGGGGCAAACGTGCGAATTTGGATGTGAAACAAAAGCGTGATTTTATTCAACCGCGCAAACGTTCGTTGTCTAATTACATAGGAATAAAGTACCATATTAAAGTTGATATGCCGGATGACGTGATTGAACTGCATAATTTTAAGGATGGCTACTGCGGAATTTCTAAAATTGAAGACGACAAATATTGCTTTTGTTATTTAACCACTGCCGATTTGTTAAAACAATTTGATGGAAATATCAAGGCAATGGAAGAGCAAGTATTGTATCAAAATCCTTTTCTGAAACACTACTTTTCCAACGCTACTTTTTTATTTGATGAACCTTTAGCGATTTCTCAAATCAGCTTCGAAAAAAAATCAATCAGCGAAAATGGAGTACTTATGCTTGGTGATGCCGCAGGTTTAATTACACCTTTGTGCGGCAACGGTATGAGCATGGCCATGCATTCTGCATATGTGTTGGCACAACTTGTATTGCAATACGAGCAAAGGGCTGAATTATTGGAGCAAGCCTACCAAGCCGAATGGAATAAGTTGTTTGCCACACGCTTAAAAACCGGCCGGTTCATTCAAAGTTTGTTCGGCCATCCGGTTCTTACCAACTTAACCATCATGGCACTTAAGCCTTTTCCATTTGTTATTCATCAACTAGTTTCTGCCACTCACGGTAAACCTTTTTAGTTTAGTCTTGTTTCAATTAGTATGAAACATTACGTAATTATAGGGGCATCAAGCGGTATAGGATGGCAATTGGCAAAAAACTTAAGCGAACACCACCACATCACTGCTTTAAGCCGAAATCCACTGCCTGAGCGTTTACAAAATACAACCCATCATGTGTGTGATATTTCATTAGAACAACCGGATTTTCCTGTCATTGATAAGCCTGTTGACGGATTAATTTATTGTCCCGGCTCTATTAATCTTAAGCCTTTTCGCTCATTTAAAATAGATGATTTCACCAACGATTTGAACATTAATTTATTCGGAGCGATTAAAAGTATTAAACACTTTTTGCCTCAATTACAGCAGGCAGAAAATTCATCGGTGGTTTTATTTAGTACGGTTGCCGTACAAACAGGCATGTCTTTTCACGCAAGTATTGCAGCTGCAAAAGGCGCGGTAGAGGGTTTAACACGAAGTTTAGCTGCCGAGTTTGCTCCTAAAATCAGGGTGAATGCAGTGGCTCCTTCTTTAACGCACACACCGTTGGCTGATAAATTATTGAATGCAGAAGCAAAATTAAAAGCAGCTGAAGAGCGCCATCCGTTGAAAAAAATTGGTTCACCTGATGATATGGCTAAAGCAGTACAATATTTGTTAGATGCCAATTGGGTTACAGGTGAAATTTTAGCCGTAAATGGTGGAATGAGTAGTATAAGATAATATGAAACACATTACGCTGGAGAACATTTTAGGGATGGAAAAACAATTCCGTACCAATTTAATTAATTCACTTCCGGGTGTTCGCGGAGCCAATTTAATCGGCACGGTAAATGAAAACGGGGAAACCAATTTGGCCATATTTAACTCCGTGATGCACATTGGTGCGCATCCGCCTTATATGGGTTTAATTATGCGTCCGGTTTCTGTGCCTCGCGGAACATATAACAACATCAAACAAACCGGTGTGTTTACCATCAATCATGTGCATGAGGGTATTATTAAACAAGCCCATCAAACTTCTGCACGATACGAAACAAGTGAATTTGCCGCCACAGGTTTAACAGCGTGGTACAGCCAACAACACAAAGCGCCTTATGTTGCTGAAAGTGTTGTTAAAATAGGCTTACGATTTGTTGAGGAGCACCACATTGCTTGCAACCAAACGATTTTATTGGTAGGAGAGGTGCAAGAAATTATTTTATCGGACGATTATTTAAGTGAAACAGGAATATTACAATTGAATCAAACCAAAAGTGTGGGCGTAAACGGTTTAGAAACGTATTATGGATTAGAGAAACTGGTGGAGTTGCCTTATGCAAAGCCTGATGGGAATATTTTAAATTTAAGCTGATCCATGAAAACCTTAAGGCTTATTCTAGGCGATCAACTGAATTCAAATCATACATGGTTTAAGCAAGTTGATGATGATATGGTTTATGTGCTGTTTGAGATGCGACAAGAAACAGATTACGTAAAGCACCATATTCAAAAAATTGTCGGCTTTTTCTCCGCCATGCGTGCTTTTGCCCAATCGCTCGAAGCTCAAGGTCACCGCGTTATTTATTATCGGATCAATGATGACCATAATACCCAATCACTCACTCAAAATTTATCTCAACTCATACAAAAACATTCAATCAAAAAATTTGAATACCAACTGCCTGATGAATACCGATTAGATGCTCAACTGAAAGCCTTTTGCAAGGAGTTAAACATACCGCATGAGATGTTTGATACCGAACATTTTTTAAGCAGCAGAAATGATGTTGAACAAATGTTTGAAGGCAAAAAACAAATTTTGATGGAAACGTTTTACCGCGATATGCGGAGGCGTTACCATATTTTAATGGAGGATAAAAATCCGGTTGGCGGCAAATGGAATTATGATGCAGAGAACAGAAACAAATGGAAGGGAAATCCTGCTGCACCTGCTCATTCGGCAGTAGTAAATGTGGTGGGTGATGTGCTGAAGGAAATTGAACAAAGTGGAGCAAGTTATTTTGGCCATATTGATGCAGAAAAATTTGTTTGGCCCATTACACGTGAACAATCTTTAACCTTATTAGATGAGTTTGTAACATTTTCACTTCCTTATTTCGGGCAGTTTCAAGATGCCATGTCGCAAAAAGAAAATTTTCTTTTTCACTCCAGGTTATCTTTTGCATTAAACATAAAAATGCTGCATCCGTTAGAGGTGGTGCAAACTTCTATTGAAGCATGGCAAAAAAAGCCGAGTGTTATTACGCTACCGCAGGTAGAGGGTTTTGTTAGGCAAATTATTGGTTGGCGTGAATACATGCGTGGAATTTATTGGTGGAAAATGCCCGAGTATGAAACCTTAAATTATTTCAACCATCAAAATAAATTGCCTCATTACTTTTGGGATGCGCAAACCAACATGAATTGTGTGAAGCATGCCGTACAAAACAGCTTGGATTTTGCTTATGCGCACCATATCCAACGCTTAATGGTAACAGGTAATTTTGCTTTATTGGCAGGTATACATCCTGATGAGGTAGATGCCTGGTATTTGGGCGTGTATATTGATGCTTTGCAATGGGTTGAAATCACCAATACACGCGGCATGAGTCAATATGCCGATGGTGGAATTGTTGGCAGTAAACCGTATGTTTCATCGGCAAATTACATTGATAAAATGAGTGATTATTGCTCGGGATGTGCGTATGATAAATCAAAAAAACATGGACACATGGCTTGCCCTTTTAATAGTTTGTATTGGTATTTTTACGAACGTAACAGGCCATTGCTAGGTAAAAACAACAGAATTGGCATGATGTACAATGTGCTCAACAAAATGAATCCGGAGGAGAAACAGTTGATTTTAAACCAAGCAGAAATTTATTTGCAACAACTTGAAACCTTGTAATTGGTGTCGCATTTCTAACATGCCTTTGTTGCGTTATTCACCAATTATCCACGCCACTTTTTTATTTCTGTCTATTTTTTAAGAAGTCACGAATGTCGCAATGGATGCGCCTTTTGGGCTTGTAATGAATGTATAAATAATTTCCTGCTTCAATATCCACCGCCCTTTTGGCCAAGCCAATTTAAAAAGCAATATAAATGCTGAGTAGTTTTGGGAGTATGATATTAGTAAATAAACTGGAGCCCGCTATAGCCATTGAAAGCCATCATTATGATTGCCTTCACCAATATACGGAGTTGCTGAAGATTTACGATTTTATTGATTTACCCGATCAGATAAAAACGATTGAGCAAACCAACAGTGCTATTTTGCGTGCTTATTATGCCAATGCCATTGACCATAATATCATTGATATAAAAGTTGTAAAATACATTTATGAAGGCAAGATTAAGCCCAAACCGCTTGCCGAAAGAAGTGTTGAACAATTTATTAAAGCAGAGCAATGGTTACAAACGCAAATGGATCAACCGTTGAGTGTTGGCATGCTGTATCAATTACAAACGTTACTCATACTTGATTTATACAACAACAGAGATGATGTAAACCTCTTTACAGCCAATGCCACAAAAGCTCCCGAAAAGTTAAGCGCAACGGCCGAACTTGAGTTGGACAGTTTGTTCGAGTATATGAATCATGATACGGAACATCATCCGATTGTTAAAAGTTGGGTGTTGCATTTTAGACTCCTACAAATACGTTTGTTTAGTGAAGCAAAAACAAAAATGGCTTCTCTCTTGCAATATTTTTGGCTCTGCAAACATGGCATTAACATGCATGGGTTGGTTAGCCTTGATCATGAGTTGTATGTAAATAAAACCGAATACCTTGCATTTTTAGGCGAAGTAGAAACCGTAAGAGATGTGGAGAAGGTAGCCGCATCTGAGCAGCAACAGCTTGATTTTGGGATGCAGTTGTTCACCGCCCAGTTAGAGCGTTTAAAACTTTTATTGCGTTCTTATTTTCGCCAGCAAGTTGAGTTTGATAAACTGAATGCACGCCAAAAAAACATCATGAATTATGTGTTTGAGCGTGGGTATAGATTAAAAGAATTTGATGATAAGGTATTAAACCAACGTCAAAAATTGATTATGTATATCATTCAACACAAAGGATTTATCAGCACCAAAGAATTGGTGAATGAATTTGAGTGTAACCGTAAAACCATACAACGTGATTTTGCTGTATTGCTTGAACTGAATTTAGTAAAAGTAATTGGTAAAGGTGCCGGTTTGAGGTATGCTGTAAACGTGATTGAAAACAGGCACGAGTATTTACAGAAGTATCAATCTTCATTGGTGATTGATGAAGAAACAGAACTTTCAGACGAAGATTTTTAATCAACGTTTATCTTATAAAAAAGGCTGTTCATAACTGAACAGCCTTTTAGTTTAAAGCTCATCTTCATTATAGAAGTAATCTTCATTGGTTGGATAGTCCGGCCAAACCTCTTCAATGCTTTCAAAAGGTTCTCCATCGTCTTCAATTTCCTGAAGGTTTTCTATTACTTCAAGTGGCGCACCGCTTCTAATGGCATAGTCTATCAACTCGTCTTTTGTTGCAGGCCATGGTGCATCATCTAAATATGAGGCTAATTCTAACGTCCAGTACATAACAATCGTTTTTTCTTAACGCGAATATAAAAAAGTTCGCTTTTTAAAAAAGTTATTTTTATGGGAAAATTTCTTTACCCAAAAGTTAGGCGTTATTACACGCTAAAACCTTGGCAATGGTAGCTTTACGATCCGGTTTTCCGCTTTCAAGCCGTTCAAACTCATCAACAAAATAAAACTTTTTGGGTGCTGCGTATTTGCCTAAGGTGGCTTTACAGTGGTTTTTTAAATCTTCCATCATCTCTTCATTCAATGGTTCACCCAACATTACTACCACAGCAATTTCACCAAACTTCTCATCTGTTTTTCGGCAAACAAACATAGGGCGTGGTGGCATTTCCAATTCATTAAACCGATCAAGTATTGCATGTTCAATGTCATAGCTAAAAAATTTTATGCCTCCGCTGTTAATCACTTCATCAATTCGGCCTGATAATTCAAAGTGAGTATCATCAATTAATTTAACCACATCATTAGTTACCAACCATTGGTCATCCGTTACCGGTGCGCATATGCATAAACAATTCCTTTCATCAATCCTTATTTTTACATCAGGCATTACTTTGTAGTACGTTTCTTTGCCCAGTTCTCGTAAGGCAATATGGCTCAACGTTTCGGTCATTCCGTATGTTTGCCAAACCTTACACGGCAAGTTACCCAGTAATTTGAGCAATTGATTATCAGCAGGAGCTCCGCCCAATAAAACATGTTTAAACAAGCTTAATTTATTTCTTAATTCCTCCTCTTCATGTAAAGCAAATACTTGCATGGGTGCGAATGAAACCAAGGTGTATTCGTGTTTGCTATCAACTAATGCAAGTGGATTTGATGATGGTGCAGTAATGGTAATATCACAGCCTAAAATCATACCACGTACCAACAGCATGGCACCGCCAATCATTTTTGAGCTGATACATAAATAGATTTTTTCATTTGAAGTTAGACCCAACATATCAATAGTACCTTGTGCGCTTATTTGCATGTGTTTTCTATCGGTAATAATTGATTTAGGAGAGCCTGTACTGCCGGATGTATTGAAGGTAAAAGTTTCTTTGCCTCTTAACCAATCTCTGCAAAAGTTTAAGGTTTCATGATAATATTCATCTTGAAATTGGTAAGTGCCTTCTCTTACTTCTTCGTAAGTGAAAGATTGGTTTTGAACAAAAAACTTATTCATGATACAAAGGTATGATACATTTTCAGGTAGTTGGAATAAAAATTATAAACCTCGGCTTTCTCCCGTTTCAACCCGTTTCTGACGTTCTTGTTCAAACCAGTTTTCAAATGCCGTGGCTGCCTCTTCGGTAAAGTGGCTTAAATTAAAACGCGTGTACTTGATATTTTTACCTTTTGCCATAAACAGGTTTTCATAATGGGTGCGCACATTTTTAAGTAGGCTGTCGGCATTCGGATTTGCATGTACATTTTGATCAATTATTTCAGGGGTAATTTGTAAATGCTCCAATTGAAGCAACGTAAAATCAAATAACTCATCGCTATCTGTTTTGAAATTAATTGCTCCGCCCGGCTTAAGAATTTTTTGATACAAACGCAAAAAGCGTGTATGTGTTAAACGATGTTTGGCACTGCGCATTCTTGGAAAAGGGTCAGGAAAGGTAATCCATATTTCATCTACTTCTCCGGCATCAAACAACACATCAATTTTGTGCATCACCGCACGCATAAAAGCAACATTACTCATGTTATTGTCGATCGCTTTTTGTGCACCAACCCACATCCGATTGCTTTTGATGTCAATGCCGATAAAGTTTTTATTGGGGAAGTTTTGGGCCAATGCAACCGAATATTCACCTTTACCGCAACCCAGTTCTAATACAATAGGGTTATTGTTATGAAACACTTCTTGCTTCCATTTGCCTTTTAAATCATAGGCAAAATCAAAGGTGTTTGAAAAATTTGCAAAGGCTTCAAATCGTTGTAATTTCTTCTTTCCCATACCGTATTAAGGCAAAAATAAGCGGCCGCGAAAGTAGGATAATTACTTAAAAATCAAAGTATAGTTGAAAGAAAAATCATTGCTTCATATACATTTGGAAGCGCAATGGAATTAGGCGTTTATGGGCTTTTAAAAGATTTTGTAGTCTCGACAGGAATCGATCCCGCTTGAGGCGGGACAAAAGTTTAGGAAAGCAAAAAAGGTGAGAATATTTTGTAGTCTCGACAGGAATCGATCCCGCTTGAGGCGGGACAAAAGTTTAGGGAAACAAAAAAAGGTGAGAATGTTTTGTAGTCTCGACAGGAATCGAACCTGTATCAAATGTTTAGGAAACATCTATTCTATCCATTGAACTACGAGACCATTTTGTGTCTATTCTATCCTCCCGATAGCTATCGGGAGAACTACGAGACCAATTGTTTTTTCGAGGTGCAATTTAAATTTTATTCTATCAGGAATAAAAATCATTCGTAAAAAAATTGATGTAATTTTATGAATAAGGTAAAACCAATCGGGTTGTTTTAAGAAGATAGCGTGTGCCATTTGCCATAAAAGTATCAATAAGAACTTTAATTATATTGCTAATTATATTGTTTTGATTGCATGGCAATAAGAATGCAATAACGACAGGAATCGATCCCGCTTAGGGCGGGACTATTCTATCCTCCCGATAGCTATCGGGAGAACCACGAGACCAATTTGCAGTTGGTTGAAGGCTGTGCTTTTCCCAACTGCAAATAAAGTACTCTTTTGTGCGATTTAAAAGTTGATGTTAAAAAAAATGGAATTGCGGTATTGGTTTATTCATGTCCGGAACTGTCATGGGTGTGATGTGTCGTAGAGTCATGCTGTTCTATCATTTTTTGTGAATAGCCTTGGTCATCTCCATGGCCAAATAAATATTTAATAGGATTGTGTGGAAGGGTTCCAATCAGCAGTAAAAAATACAAAAGGAAGGAAGTAAAGTACTGACGAGAAACCGCAAACGATGATTTTTGGGTAATCATTAAAACAGGAATGATAATCGCGATGAAGTACCCGAGTAGCATCATCATATTCCCACCCGGCCAATGGAACAGTTTAAAGGTTAAGGCAACAATGTAAATAATCAACCCAATGATGAGTGTGTAATTGAGCGATTTTGACATGCCCGTTTCATTTGCTTCATTCATTCCATAAATTACTACAGAACTTAACATGCCGCTAATCCCAATGAGCAGGATAATATTTGCTCCCGGATAATGGGCGTTCTTAAAAATAATTCCAATCAGAATCAAAACATAAGTGATGGTGTTGAGGATGTTTAGTGTTTTCATAAAATTGTGGTTAAAATTATCTACTCACTAAGGCTTTTCGAATACTCCAAGTCATTCAATCTTAAATAACTTAAAATTTAAATTATTATTTCAGTTTGAAAATTGAAAATATTGTGTGTAAGTAATATTGATTTTTAAAAAATTATTGATGTACATCAAATAATAAGGCTCTTTCAATATGTATTTTGGCCACGTTGTAAGTATTTGTTGAAGAACAAATTTTAATGAAGTATTTTGAAGTAAACTATTATCTTCAAATTATTAATCTTACGATATCCTATTTTCTAATTGCAAATATTATGTATAGACGTATCAACTTTTTATTTAAAGTAATAGTAATACTTCCCTTACTATTTATTACAAGCACCTGCTCACATAAGCACAAAGGCTTGGTAAAAATAAAGGTGAACAAGGAAAAAGAGCACGGGGTTGTGTTATTGCACACACCGCAGCCAATTTTAATTGAAAAATTGGAATCGCGTAAGGTTTTTCCAATGATCATGGATAAGCAAAAGGTAGTTCATACATCATCATCTTCTATTAATAACAGTAAGGTTTATTTCTCGCATCAAGCAACAAAAGTGTTCGCATTAAACGACAGCATAAGGCCAAACCAAAGCATACCACCTCCTGATGAGGAAAAACAACCCTCAAACAGTCGAGGTACAAGTGCAGGTTTAATTGTATTCGTTATTGGGGCATTATTGGCAATACTTGGAACGGTAATGGTGAATGCCGTCCAAGATTCTAATAGTATCAATTCAACTACTGTTTATAATGGTTGTTTAGGGATGATCTTGCTTATTTCAGGCGTAACAACTTCACTGGTGGGATTAATACTTGCTTTGGTGCTTTAGTTTTTCGTGAGTAGCAGCGTAATCTTTACTTTTTCCTGCACAAGGTAAGTCCGTCTCTAATAGGCAAAAGTATTTTTTCTATTCGTTCGTCTTGTGCAATGTGTCGGTTAAACGCATCTAATGATTGGGTGTCTTTATCTTTTTGTAATGCTGTTTCATCAACAACTTTTCCGCTCCACAAAACATTATCAATAAGGATGTATCCTCCCTGTTTAAGCAAAGGCAACACCTGTTCGTAATACTTTAAATAATTTTGTTTGTCGGCATCAATAAAAACCAAGTCAAATCCCGGGGACAGTGTTTTAATAATGTTGTAGGCATCTCCAACAATAAATTGAATTTTTCCTTCACATCCGGCCTCTTTTATAAAACGATAAATGTGGTCTTCTTGCTCGGGATTAATATCAATGGTAATAAGCTTACCTTTTTCGGATAATCCTTCAGCTAAACAAATGGCGGAGTAGCCGGTGTAGGTGCCAATTTCTAAAACATAATTTGGTTTAATCATGTGGCTGATAAAGCTGAGTACTCTCCCTTGAAAGTGGCCGCTGAGCATACGTGGCTGAAGCACATTGGCATGGGTATGCCGGCTTAATTTTTGTAAGATTAAAGGTTCATTCGAGCTATGTTGCTCACAATAATTTTGGATGGATTCATCAATAATATTAAACATGTTTCCCTTTTTTAATACTCACAAAATAAACGATTACACAACCTAAGATGTTTGCTGTCATATCAAAGTAGTCATAGGTTCGGCCAACAAAAAACCACTTTTGCATGAATTCAATACCCGCCCCGTAACCTGCACATGCCAAACAAATCAACAGCAATTTATTTTGAGTAATAGATTTTGGTGATGCTTTAATCCATAACCAAGCTTGCATGCCGAATAAAAACGCATGAATGGGTTTGTCATAACCGAATAAATCTTCCAGGCGTAGTTTTGCCAATGTACCGGGATTTGCTCCGCAGGCAAATAGAATAAACAGCGACCAAAGTATAACATATCGATATTTGTACATCACCAATTGTGCTTCGTAAACAAAAGGCCGCTTGTTTTTGAGGCGGCCTTTATATTCAATCATGTTGAATGATTATTCGTTAATTGCTTTTATGCCCGGTAATTCTTTTCCTTCAAAATATTCTAGCAAGGCTCCTCCTCCGGTACTTACATAACTCACTTCGTTTTCAAAACCAAACTTTGCAACAGCAGCAGCACTGTCACCGCCTCCAATTAAACTAAATGCACCGTTTTTTGTGGCTTCGGCAACAGCAATGGCTACTTGTTTGGTTCCATTTTCATAATTGCTCATTTCAAATACACCCATAGGCCCATTCCACAAAATAGTTTTAGATTGTTTAATAACCGATGCATAGTCTACCGCAGCAATTGGTCCAATATCTAATCCCATCCAACCTGCTTCAATATTTTTGTTATCGCAAATTTTATGGTTGGCTTCGTTGCTAAATGCATCTGCAACTACGCTATCAACAGGAAGCATGAGGTTAACGCCTTTGCTTTTTGCTTTTGCCAATAAATCTAAGCACAATTGTAAACGATCATCTTCACATAAGCTCGATCCGATTTCATAGCCCATGGCTTTTAAAAAGGTGTAGGCCATACCACCGCCAATAATTAGGTTGTCTACGCGGTCAATCAGGTTTTCAAGTATCAATAACTTATCACTCACTTTTGCTCCGCCTGTAATTGCCGTAAATGGCCGTTCCGCTAGCTTCATCACTTTTTCGGCATTGGCAACCTCTTTGGCCATTACATAACCAAAACATTTTGCTTCAGGAAAAAATTGAGCAATTACGGCCGTGCTTGCATGTGCACGGTGTGCAGTGCCAAAAGCATCATTAACATACACATTACCTAGTTTGCTCAATTTTTCTGCAAAGCTTGCATCACCTTTTTCTTCTTCTTTATAAAAACGTAAATTCTCCAATAGCAATACTTGGCCCGGTTGCAGATTTTCGGCCATTAATTTTGCTTCCTCACCAATACAATCCGTTGCAAACAGAACATCAACACCTAATAACTCTGCTGTTTTTGCTACAGTATGTTTTAGGGTGTGTTTTTCAAAATCAACACTGCCGTCTTCTTTTAATTTTTTTAGCGGGCGACCTAAATGGCTCATTAATATGCAACTTCCACCATCCGAAAGTATTTTTTTTAAGGTTGGAATAGTGGCTCTAATACGCGCATCATCGGTTATGGCGAAGGTTTTTTTATCTAAAGGCACATTAAAATCAACACGAACCAATGCTTTTTTTCCTGAAAAATTAATGCTGTCTACTGTTTTCATTAATAGTGAATTAAGTTTTTGATAAAGGATAAACTCGAACTGAGTTGTGGCAAAAATAGTTTTTTGTACGTAGATTGTAATTGATTTTTATTGGTAGAATATGAAAATAAAGCTTCTTCTCATATTGTTTTTTGTTGCAGCAGTTACCTTTTTTTCTTGCACGGATAATAAGGAGCAAGCCCTTGCGCGCAGATGGAGGGTAGGTGATGTACGATTTACAGACGACAAAAAATCAACCGTTAAGAGTGATGCCATGCAAGGGAATATGATACAAATTCAACGTGCGGTTTTGAAAGATGTGTTGGTGATAAATT
>JBKDBG010000106.1:0-15145 GCA_046314755.1 Bacteroidota bacterium
GTATTAGATAGTTTATTCACCCTGCTACCAAAATATAAAAATCCTGATACTTTAAAGGTTAGGTTACTTGGATCGATAGCATTTGCCTACCATGAAGTTAATCCTGATAGTACCATTTATTACTCCGATCAAACCATTCAATTATCTGAAAAGCTTGGTTATAAATGGGGTATAGCTAAAGGTAAAAGCGTAAAATCAATCGCTGTTTACTTACGTATGAATTATAACGAAGCTGTGTTGCTCAATGATGAGGCTTTAAAATTATACACCGAGTTAGGTAATGAGGAAGGTTTGGCTGCCGTTTCTAATAACCTTGCTATTATTAATCACGATAGAGGCATGTATAATCAGGCATTGATTTATAATGAACGTTCAATGCAAATGCGTGAGCGACTCAAAGATTGGAAAGGTGTTGCTTCAAGTTATAATAATATTGCCAATGTGTATTTTGATTTAGGTGACTATACCAAATCATTAGTGAATCATTTTAAAGGATTAGCCTTGCGTGAGCGCTATGACCAGAAAAGTGCAATCGCATCCAGCTTTGCTAATATATCCGCCATTTATTTTGAAATTAACACTTACGAAAAATCGCTTTACTACGCCCAAAAAGCGATGAAGTTATTTGAAGAAGAGCGAAATAATGATGGAATTTTTCAAACGTGCATTTCATTAGGGACCTTGTATGAAAAGTTGGGTAAACCTAAACTTGCCAAGACCTATTTTATGCGTGCCATTAGTATTTCCGATCAAATGGGCATTTTAAACATGGAGGCAGTGGCGCATTATTATCTCGGACAATTATACATCAGTGAATCAATGTTTGACAGTGCATACAATCATTTGAATTTATCATATCAAACTTCAGAAAAACTGCAAGATAAAGAGGGATTATCTCTCGCTTTAGCCGGATTAGCCAGTGTTGCTTACAATACAGGCGATTATCAAAAAGCAAGAGAACACCTTATTAGGGCTGCACAAATTGCAAATGAAATTGGTAATCGACCTCGCATTTATGAAGCGAATGAATTACTCGCAAAAGTGTATGAGAAGATGAATGACTTTAAAAGTGCGAATTATCATTTGAGGCTTTATCTTCAATATAAAGACTCGCTTTTTAGCAATGAGTCGGCAAAAAAAATGTATCAATTAGAGTTTGATTACCTCACTCAAAAAAACTTGGATAGAATTGCGCTCCTCGAAAAAGATAAGCAAATACAAGAAGATCGTACCCGTAATAACCGAATCATTGGTTTGTTATTGGTTGGTTTGGTGATTTTGCTTATCACGCTCATTGCATTTTTATTTAAAAAGAACCGCCAAGAAGTTGAGTCGAAACAAATTATTATTCAACAAAAAGGTGAATTGGAATTTCAGGCCGTTTATTTGGAAGAGCTAAATACGTTTAAGGACAAAGCATTTTCAGTAATTTCTCATGACTTACGCTCACCCCTAGCAACACTCACTTCCTTAATTGATATGTTGGATAACAAAATGCTTACTCCTGATGAGTTTGTTCAGCTTAAAGCAGGTTTAGGCAATCAATTAAAGTCCATCAATATGTTGCTTGAAAATTTATTAATGTGGGCTAAAAATAATATGTCGGGTGCAGAAGTTGGGGCCAAACAAGATGTGATTATGAATGAATTGGTGTTGCAATCTTTTCAATTGTTTGCCCGCGTTGCCGAAGAAAAACGCATTAAGTTATTGTTGGATGTGCCTGAACATTTAAAGCTTTGGTGTGATAGGAATCAATTGGACATAGCAATACGTAATTTGGTGAATAATGCCATAAAATATTCGAATGTTGGAGGCTCAGTTGAAGTGAATGCCAAACAAGAAGGACAACAAATTATTATTCAAGTGAAAGATCAAGGTAAAGGCATGACGAGTGATCAATTGAATAAACTTTTTACCTACAAACAAATTTCGGGTGAATATGGAATTGACGGTATTAGAGGAGCAGGAATCGGATTGATTTTAACCAAAGAATTTGTTGAAAAAAACAATGGAAAAATTACTGTGCAAAGTGAACTTGATAAAGGAACTGTTTTTACCCTAACCTTTGCCCAAGCGTAATTTATTTCACTTCACAGGTTAGCATCAACTCGTTTTCAATAAAACCTTCCAGTTTATCTCCTATGTTTACTTTACCAACACCTGCCGGTGTTCCGGTGTAAATTAAATCACCTACTTTAAGTGTAAAATAGTTTGAAACAAAACTTATTATCTCTTCAAATGGAAAAATCATTTGTGCTGTACTACCTTGTTGTACCAAGGCTCCATTTTTCTTCAAACTAAAGTTGATGTTCTTCAAATCCATTTGACTAACATCCATAAAGTTTCCAATCGGAGCTGAACCGTCAAATGCTTTTGCCAATTCCCAAGGCAACCCTTTTTCTTTTAGTTTACTTTGCACATCACGTGCTGTAAAATCAATGCCTAAACCAATTTCGGTAAAATAATTTCGTGCAAATTTGGGTTGAATTTTTTTGCCCATTTTACTGATTCGAATCACCAACTCCACTTCATGATGAATATCGTTGCTGAAGTCAGGCAAATAAAAAGGTTCACCATTTTTTACTAAGGCCGTATCCGGCTTACTGAATATTACAGGATTTTCGGGTACCGCATTGCCAAGCTCTTTGGCATGCTCCGAATAATTGCGTCCTACACATAAAATTTTCATGCTTCAAATCTATACTTAATTCAATTACAATACTGCATGCTACAGTTGTCTATTTTGGTTTTTTCAGGTTGGATTATTCGTCAAAAAATTGTCATTTAATGAATGCAAGGCGTTGAATAATAGCACCATTGGTAAGGTATTGATGTTATCGATAAAACTATACTCCAAATCCTATTGTATAACCTATACACTTAAATAATAGCTTATGAAAAAGACATTACTAACCTTATTCGGTTTGCTAGGCGGATTCCTTGCAACCGAAGCACAAACAGCCAGAGTAATGGCCATTCACAACAGTGCTGATCCAGCATTGGACACTGTTGACGTTTGGTTAACCACTCCTCAAGGTTCATTAAAATTAGTTGATAATTTTGGCTTTCGCCAATCAACCGGATTTGTGAATGCCCCGGCCGGTGTGCCTATCCGCATTTCTTTTGCGGCAAAAAATTCAACCCTCATCACCGATACATTAATTGGATTTGGTTTTAATTTAGCATCTGCTGAGCGTTACATTTTATTTGCCGAAGGACACTTACAATCCGGCTTCAACCCACAAAAAAGTTTTAACTTAAACGTGTTAGCAGGAGCGCTTGAGAATTACAACACCGCTGGCGATACAACCGCAGTGGCTGTTTACCATGGTTCTACCGATGCACCTGCTGTTGATGTATACGCCAAAGGAGTTGGTTCACCAATTGTTGCCAATGCTGCTTATGGTGCCATTACTGCGTATTTGAAATTACCTACCAATGATTACACGTTGTTGGTTCACGGTGCAGGTTCATCAACCACCTTATTGGCTTACAATGCTCCATTAGAAACATTAGGCCTAGAAGATGAAGCAGTAGTTGTTTTTGCTTCAGGATTTTTAAACCCTGCAGCAAATAGAAATGGAAAACCATTTGGATTATTTGCAGCTTTAGCCAATGGTGATGTACGTGCTTTACCAATGCCAACTTCACGTGTAATGGCCATTCATAACAGTGCTGATCCTGCTGTTGACACTGTTGATGTGTGGTTAACCACACCTTTAAACGTAAATAAAATTGCCGAAAATTTTGGCTTCCGTCAATCAACCGGATATGTAGATGTACCGGCCGAAATTCCGGTAACCATTGGTTTTGCAGCTAAAAATTCAAACAATATTACTGATACGGTAGCTGCTTTTGGATTTGTACTTGCAGGCGCAGAAAAATATGTACTTTTAGCACAAGGTCATGTGGGCACAGGTTTTAATCCTCAAGTTCCATTTGGATTATCGGTTTTATCACCAGCCATTGAAAGAGGTACCGGTGGTGATGTGCGTGTTGCCTTACACCATGGGTCAACCGATGCGCCAAACGTTGATGTATTTGCCAGAGCAGGGGGAAATGCTGAGCCCGGCTCATTGTTATCAAATGTACCTTATGGTGCAAGTGTTGGATATTTAAGCGTTCCTGAAGCTGATGTTTTAATTGATGTGCATTCAGCAGGCATTGAAGAACCTTTGCTAACTTATGCTGCACCATTGCGTACTTTAAACGCTGGTGACAGTGCGTTGGTTGTTTTTGCTTCTGGTTTTGTGAATCCTGCAAATAACAACAATGGTAAGCCGTTTGGATTATTTGCGGCCTTATCAAACGGTATGGTATTACCATTGCCGGCCGTTACAAAAGCGCGTGTTATGGTTATACACAATAGTGCCGATCCTGCTGCTGATACAGTTGACGTATGGTTGCTAAATAACACTACGAATGTTTCAGAAAAAATTGTAGATAATTTTGGTTTCCGCACCTCAACAGGCTATGTTGACTTACCGGGTAACACAGATATTTCGCTTGGTATCGCACCGAAAAATTCTGATTCGTATGATGATATAATTTATGAAGAAGAGGTTGGTGTTCTTCCTGCCGGTATTATTGCTGTGGCTATGGCAACAGGTGTAATTGATACCACAAAGTTTGAGGCCAATCCAAACGGAATCGACATTAATTTCTTTATTAACGGAGCCTTTGGTAAGGAAAATGGAACACCGGCAAATACAGTTGATATATTGGTTTCTCATGGAGTTACTGATGCTCCAACAGTAAGTATTCGTCCTCGTGGTGCTACAACCGGTTTTGAATTATTAAGTTTTTCTGATTTTTCAAATTATGACGGAGAGTACACTAATTTACCTGCGACTGATATTATTCTTGATGTGATTCCTGCAGGAAGCAGTTCAGCATTGGTATCGTATGACGCCCCACTAAGTGCCCTAAGCGGTTTACCTGTGGTAGCATTTGCATCAGGATTTTTGAGCCCGAATGCTCCAACCAATAAAGATGTGAACGGTGCGGCTTTCGGATTGTTTGTTGCGAAGCCAAACGGAGAAGTAATCCCATTAAGTTTGAATACTTCTGTTGCACCGGTTAAGCCGGCATTTGTAAACGGTATTTCTGTTTATCCGAATCCTGCAAACGGTTTTGTAATGCTTTCATTTGAAAGTAAAGAGGCCAACACTGCTCAAGTAAGTTTGGTTGATATAACCGGACGTGAAGTATTCACTCGCAACATCAATGTATTGGGAGGAAATAATTTAACCAATGTTGATATAAGCGGAATACAAAAAGGTATTTACTTCTTACAAGTAAAAACAACACAAGGTTTAAGCACACAGAAACTGTTCGTTGAATAAAGTTGATTTTTAAGCTTAAAAAAGGGGGCGTTTCTCATCGAGAAACGCCCCCTTTGTATTTTTGAGACTAATGCGTTGTTATAACTTATTTAATTCAGCCTTTACAAATTGCATCAGTTCTTTAATGTATGCAGCACTAAAGTTAAACTCAATACCTGCCGTTTTATAAATCTCCCCAATGGTTGTGGTGTAACCTAAACTTAAAGCTTCTTTGTATTGCTGAATGGCTTTTGATTTATCGGTTAATGAGTTGCGCCATACAGCCAATGCGCCTAACTGTGCCATTCCATATTCAATGTAATAAAAAGGCACCTCAAATAAGTGCAATTGTTTTTGCCAAGTGTAAGCTTGCAAGTGTTCTAATCCCTCCCAATTTACCATGCCTGTTCCAAAATCTTTACTCAACTCAATCCAATATTGTTTTCGTTCTGCGGCCGTATGATTTGGGTTGCTGTATATCCAATGTTGAAACTTATCAATGGTGGCAATCCAAGGCAAAATTTTAATAATGCCTTCTAAGTGTTCTTCTTTGGCACGTTTAAAATCTTCGGGCGATTTGTAAAATTCATCTTGTCCTTCATAGCTTAACAATTCCATGCTCATGCTTGCTAATTCAGCTACTTCACTCGGACAATTTTTAAATGCGGCCAATTCTAAATCCTTACTCAAAAATGAATGTACGGCATGTCCTCCTTCGTGCACCATGGTTTCAACATCACGTGTTGATGATGCCGCATTCATGAATATAAACGGCACATTGGTTTCGGCCATAGGATAGTTGTAACCACCCGGAGCTTTTCCTTTTCTGCTTTCCAAATCAAGACGACCCATGTTGTCCATGGTTTCAATACACCAAGCAAAATAATCATCCACCTTACGGAAACATTTTACGGTTTTATCCAATAAATCTGCTCCACTGGTGAAAGGCTCTAAAGCAGGTCGGTTTAAAGTATCTACTTCCATATCCCACGGACGTAAATCATAACCCAACTGCTGTTTGCGCTTTTCATGAAATACTTTTACCATTGGCACAACTTCTGTTTGTATGGCATGATGAAAGGCGTAACAATCTTCAGGCGTATAATCAAACCTGCCCATGGCTGCAAACATGTAATCACGAAAGTTGGTGAAGCCTGCATTTACAGCCACTTGGTGTCGTAGTTGGATAAGCTTGTTAAATAGGATATCAAGCGTTTCGGCATGCTCCATGCGCTTGGCATTTATTTTTGTGAATGCTTCTTCGCGTTTGGCTCTGTCAGTATCTTTTAAATAATTAGAAGCTTGTTGCAAGGTGAGTTCTTTGCCGTCAATTTCCACCATCATACTGCCCACAATGGAACCGTACTTTTGACTTTCCGTTGCAATTTCAGCTTGTAAAGGCACGTTCTCTTCTCTAAAAATTTCAATTTCTTTTTTGATGCCTCTTAAGTACACAAAATATTTTTTTTGATCCAGTTCATTTAAAAACGGACAAGCCATTAATTTACGATTGAGCTGATCATTGAGGGGCGCAATTTGGGGTTCAATTTCGTTTACAAAAAACAAATAGGCTTCTTCCAATGATTTATCTTCGGTGTTGCAGGTCATGCGTACATATCGCCAAGCCAAATCTTCACTCACAAAGGCTTCTAATTCACTGCGGTCCTTTAGCCAGTTTTCCAATTCACTTTTTGATTGAATTTCTTTTTGTAAGAGTTGATTGAAGTAAGGTGCAATAACTTCCCATGAAGTTATTTTTAATTTATCAGGTAAAAATCTGCGTTGGTTAATTACAATCATAATTATTTCTATTAGTTATGCGAGTTTACACAATATTTAGCATTAATAAAGAAGGCTTTCGTCAATGTTTTGTTCTTTGGGTTGAACACTAAGCCATCCGTAAGAAGTGACATGATATCATCCAATGAATATGCTTTGAATCATATTCGAAAATTCAAGGTTTGGAAATTTTGACCCGCTATTTTACACCGTTAGATTTTAAGGTACGAATGGCAAACACTAAACTAATAAGCATAAATACGGCACCGGCCATAAATGGTGCTCCCGGAAAATAGATGCCTTTTGAGTTGTGTGTAAAATAGGAAAATAGGTTGGTCATGAGTAGAGGCCCAACAATGGAAGTTACACTGATTAAACTGGTTAATGCGCCTTGTAATTCACCTTGTTCATTGGCAGGAACCTGGTTGCTCATCATACTTTGTATGGATGGTCCGGCTATGCCGCCTAAACAATACGGAATTAAGAAGGCATACATCATCCAGTTTTGATTGGCAAAGGCAAATAAAACTAAGCCTATGGTGTATAATCCTAAACCAATATATACCGATTTTTTGGCGCCTAATTTGGGTGTACTGAATCGAATTAAAAATCCTTGAACAAAAGCTACCAATACACCTACAGCACCCAACGAATAACCTACCATGGCTGAATTCCATTTTAATCGTTCCATGGTAAAATAACTCCATGTGCTTTGAACAGCATAGCCGGCTATGTAAATGCACAACAATGAAATGACAAGGCCTGAAATAATAGGATATTTTTTAAGGTGTAACAATGAACCAATCGGATTTGCTCTTTTCCAATCAAAGGGTCTTCTGTTTGCTAAACTTAATGATTCCGGCAAAATAAAATAACCGTAAAGCCAATTAAGCAACGTTAGTCCTGCCGCTCCATAAAATGGAATCCGTGAGCCAAACTGGCCCAACAAGCCGCCTATTACCGGACCAATAATAAACCCGATACCAAATGCAGCTCCAATCATACCAAAGTTTTGTGCTCGCTTTTCAGGCGTGCTCACATCTGCAATGTAGGCAGTAGCCGTGGTGAAATTTGCACCGGCTACTCCTGCTAATATTCTTCCAATAAATAGCCAGGTAATAGTAGGTGCAAGGGCCACCAAAAGATAGTCTAATGCAAAACCAAATAATGAGATTAAGATTACCGGTCGCCTTCCAAATCGATCGCTTAAGCCGCCCATGATGGGAGAAAAAATAAACTGCATGACGGCAAATGAAAACATTAACCAACCCCCATATGTTGCAGCTTCACTCATATCACCTCCTGTTAGTTCCTGAATCAATTGAGGTATCACAGGAATAATAATTCCAAAGCCGATTACATCAATTAAGAGCGTAATAAAAATAAAGCCAATGGCCGGGGGGCGTTTTGTATTTTCCATGTAATTGTGTGCTGCAATATAAATGAAACCTAGAAGTGTGGGATAAAAATATGATGTAACGTGATTGAAAATGTAACCATTATTCAAGTGGTTTTAAAAATATCATTTTCAACTTTAGTCAATAGCACTTACCTTGCAGCTATTGTAAATATCAAGGTATGTCGGCAACAAAACACATTTGGAACTTTGTAACAGTAGGAGGGGTGAAACGCGTGAGTATTGAACGTGCAGAAGATTTATTGCACCTGCATGAGTTGGATCAAAAGTTATGGACAGCCTTAAGTTGTCCGGTTCAAGGTTTGGAAATTGACCAACGCACCTTGGAAATGGTTGATACCGACAATGATGGCAATATCCGTGTTCCGGAAGTTTTGGCTGCGGTGCGTAAGGCTTGCTCATTATTAAAAAATCCGGCTGATTTATTTAAACAAGAAACTGCATTACCGCTTGATGCCATTAATATTGAAACACCTGAAGGAAAACAATTATATGCATCTGCCAAAGTTATTTTAAGCAACCTCAACAAACTTGAAACCGATACCATTAGTGCCGAAGAAACTGCCGACACCACCCGCATTTTTAACGGTGCCGTATTTAATGGTGATGGGGTGATTACCACTTTGGTTACAACAGATGAATCCATTAAAACCTTAATCACACATATTCAAACTTGCATCGGTTCAGTTGAAGATCGAAGCGGATTATCCGGCATTAACCAACAACAAATCAACCAATTTTTTGAAGCTTGTGAACAGTTTAACACTTGGTACGATTTAGCCAAAAAAGATGAACAAGGCATTTTTCCTTTGGGTGATAAAACGGCTGAGGCTTACCGGTGGTTTACCCTATTGGCTCCGAAAATTGAAGATTATTTTATTCGTGAACAACTCGCGGTTTATGATCATCAATCCACTGCACAATTAAACTTACAACCTGAACAGTTAACACAGTTAAGTGCTAAATTATTGCACGCGAACATTGCTGATATTGCCGAATTTCCTTTGGCTAAAGTAAATGGCTTTCAACAGTTGCCTTTGCAGCAAGGAATTAATCCGGCTTGGCATCATGCCATGTTTCAATTTAAAACGTTGGTGGTGGATGAGTTGTTCCCTGGAGCACATCAACTAAACTATGCGCAGTGGAAACAAATTGAGGCTTGGTTTGAACCACATACCAATTGGTTATCACAAAAAGCAGGTGCCGTGGTTGAATCTTTAGGCTTGGCTTACATCCAACAAATACTTGGCGATGAGAGTAAAGCAACCTTGCTTGGATATATTCAACAAGATTTGGCTTTGGCTGATGAAGCGGAACATATTCGTTCGGTGGATGAGTTGGTGAGGTATTACCGAGATTTATTTACCCTCTTAAAAAATTTTGTAACGTTTACTGATTTTTATACGCCCGGAAATAAAGCAGTGTTTCAGGCGGGCACTTTATACATTGATCAACGCAGTTGTGATTTGTGTATTAAAGTAACCGATATGGCTAAGCATGATGTAATGGCAGGTTTAAGCGGAATGTATTTGTTGTATTGCGAATGTACCTCTAAATCAAACCAAACTACATTTACCATTGCTGCAGCTTTAACCAATGGTGATATTGATAATTTAATACCGGGACGTAATGGTGTTTTTTATGATACCGATGGAAAAGATTGGGAAGCACGCGTGGTAAAAATCATTGAAAACCCGATTAGCATTCGTCAGGCGTTTTGGACACCTTACCGAAGGGTGAGTAGGTTTATTGAAAATCAAATTAATCATTTTGCAGCGGAACAAGATGCAAAATCATCTGCCGATACCACTAAAACATTAGAATCTATTCCGATTACGGGTGGTGCAGCTCCTGCTGAAAAGGTGGAAGCTAAACCTGCTCCGTTTGATGTTGGAAAATTGGTTGGAATTTTTGCGGCCATTGGTTTGGCCATTGGTGCCATTGGAACAGCATTGGCTACCGTGGTATCCGGATTTATGAAGTTAACCTGGTGGAAAATGCCTTTGGCTGTTGCCGGATTATTGTTACTTATTTCAGGTCCATCCATGATTATGGCCTACATGAAATTACGTAAACGGAACTTGGCTCCATTGTTAGATGCCAATGGATGGGCCATTAATGCCGGGGCAAAAATTAATATACAATTTGGTAATTTGTTAACGCGTTTGGCTGATTTGCCGGCCGGAGCTCGTATCAATTTAAATGATCCGTTTTCGCAAAAGCAACGTCCTATTTTGCCTTATGTGTTATTTCTTTCTTTACTGGCAGGTATGGTGTTTTATTTGCTTTGGAAAGCCGGGTACATTTTGTTGAGGTAAGCACAACACTTACATAAACTCGTAGCCGATATCTTTTCGGTAATATTTGCCTTCGTAAGTAATTTTTTCGGCATTGCGCAATGATATACCAACCGCTTCTTGAACGGTGTTTCCAAATGAAGTGATTGCCAATAACCTTCCTCCATTGGTTACAATTTCGTTTTGCTCATTGCGTTTGGTTCCTGCATGAAACAACAAGGAATCTTCAACCTGTTCAAATCCTGTCATGCTGTTTCCTTTGGCATAATCACCAGGGTAACCTTGTGCCACCAACATTACGGTTGCAGCAGTTTTAGGATTGATTTGTAACGTAATTGAATCTAAATTTCCTTGCGCTGCGGCCAACATCAACTCAACAAAATCATTTTCGATGCGCGGAAGCACCACCTCTGTTTCAGGGTCACCCATGCGGCTGTTGTATTCAATTACGTAAGGCTCACCATTTACACGCATCAACCCGATAAAAATAAAACCTACATAATGAATGTGTTCTTGTTGCAAACCAAAAATAGTAGGCTTTATAATGCGTTCTTCTACCTTTTGCATAAACACATCATCAGCAAACGGTACAGGGCTAATAGCACCCATTCCGCCTGTGTTTAATCCTGTATCACCTTCACCAATTCTTTTGTAATCTTTTGCAGCAGGAAGTATCTGATAGTTTTTACCATCTGTTAATACAAAAACGGAGAGTTCAATTCCTTTTAAAAATTCCTCTACCACCACTTTTGCACTTGCAGCACCAAACTTTTGTTCTTTAATCATGGCTTGCAATTCCTTCACCGCTTCATCATGCTGTTCACAAATCAACACGCCTTTTCCGGCAGCCAAACCATCTGCTTTAAGCACAACAGGCAAACTGTGTTGTTTTACGTAATCTATTCCGTTGTGTATGGTTTCAAAAGTAAAGGTTTCATATGCAGCGGTTGGAATGTTATACTTTTTCATAAAAGCCTTGCTCCAATCTTTGCTGCCTTCCATAATGGCTCCATCTTCAGCCGGACCCACAAAAGGAATTACCTTAAGTTTATCATCTGCCATAAAATGATTACGTAAACCTTTTACCAAAGGCTCTTCCGGACCAACCACCACTAATCCAATTTCATTGTCAACGCAAAATTTTCCTACAATAGCAAAATCAAGCGGGTTGATTGGAACGTTAATACCTAACTCAGCAGTTCCGGCATTACCCGGCATAATAAATAATTTACTGCACTTTGCACTTTGCGTAAGCTTCAATGCAAAGGCATGTTCCCTTCCTCCTGAACCAATTAATAAAATATTCATATCCCCTTTATTTGGTGGGGCGAATATATACCAAATGCAACTAAAAAGAGGAGAATTCTTGTAAGTACAGCCCTAACAAACCCGTTATCCTTAATTGTTAAAATATTCAGTTACCTTTGTTGGTATTGATTTATGTTTTTACTCAACCAACCAACCTTTAACATGGTTGCTACCACGCAACAATACTTAGAGCCGCTATTGGCCGAAGAGTTGCGTACTCTAGGAGCAACTGATATTGCGCAGCATAATCGAGCTGTTAGTTTTACCGGTGATTTACGCGTGATGTACAAAGCCAATTTATGTGCACGCACGGCCTTAAAAATTCTTGTTCCGTATTATAAATTCAATGCACGTAACGAGCGTGATTTGTATGAAGAGGTGCGAAGAATAGAATGGGAAAAAGTGTTGGATGTAGATGGAACATTGGCCATTCATACCAGTTTAAATACGCCTTTGTTTAACCACTCACAATTTGTTTCGCAAAAAACAAAAGATGCTATTGCCGATTACTTCCGAGCAAAGTTTGGAAGAAGACCCAGTGTAGATTTAACCCTACCTGATTTAAGTTTAACTGTTCATATTGTGCGTGATGAGATTACCATTTCATTAGACAGCTCTGCCGAAAGTTTACACCGTAGAGGTTACCGAACTGAACAAACGCTTGCCCCCATTAATGAAGTAACAGCAGCCGGTATGATTTTGTTAACCGAGTGGGATAAAAAAGGGGTGTTTATTGATCCCATGTGTGGCAGTGGAACTTTACTTATTGAAGCCGCTTTGTACGCCAAAAATATTGCACCGGGTTTGTTTAAAAAACAATTCGGGTTTATGCGTTGGAAAAACTTCGATAAGGCTTTATGGCAACAATGTGTGGAAGAAGCAAAGCAAGCCATTGTAGAAACAGATGTAGTTTTTATGGGAAGTGATAAAACCTTTAAAGCCATTGAAATTGCCAGAGCTAATGTAAGCCGAGCAGGATTAGATGAAGATATTCGATTAAGCAATAAACGATTTGAAGAAGTAAAGCCGCCTGCAAACAGTACCGGTATTGTATTAATGAATCCACCGTATGGTGAGCGTTTGCCGGTTGAAGAAGTAGAGGCATTTTACAAGCAAATTGGAGATCAATTGAAAAAATATTTCAGCGGCTATCAGGCTTGGATTATTTCATCGAATGTGGCTGCCATGAAACGTATTGGTTTAGCAGCAAGCAAACGTTTACAATTATTTAATGGTCCTTTGTTGTGTAAGTATCATAAATTTGAATTGTATCAAGGTTCAAGAGAAAAGTAATTCAGCATGAAGGCCATACTGTTTGTACTATTTATTTCAGTAAGCCAGTATACTAAAAACGCTACACCCTGGAAGCAAGTAAAGAATAATCAAGGAATAAAAGTATTTACTTCAAACAGGGAAGGCTATGAAGTAAAAGGCGTAAAAGTAGAAACCACATTTAATTGTGGCGTTCAATCTGTTGTGCAGGCCATTATGGATGTACGCAGCTATCCGAATTGGGTGTATGCTTGCAGTGAAACACGTTTACTCAAAACTATTTCTAATGATGAGCTCATTTATTATCATGTTACCAAGGCACCATGGCCTGTAAACGACCGTGATTTGGTCTCGCAATTTGAATTGAAAAAATTTAAAGACGGTACTGTTGCTATACAATCAAGAAGTATCAATAATTTTTTTGAAGAACGCAGCGGTTATGTTCGGGTAAAAAGTTCGAGTGCTCGTTGGGTGTTCACCCCCGATCAAAATGGTAAAACACATGCTTATTACGAGCTGTTTTTTAATCCCGGAGGTAATATTCCACCTTGGATGGTGAATTTATTTGTTACAGAAGGTCCTTACCAAAGTATGTTGAAGTTGAAAAAACGGATTGAACCTTAATTGGCTTCAAAATTAAATTCTGTTCGCAATTGTTGTCGTGTTCGTTCCACCACATTCACATCCATTTTAATATCTGTTAACGGTCGGTTTGTGGACACATTTTTAGGTTGAATGACAATGGAATCAACCACCTCAATGCCTTTTAAAATTTTTCCGAATACCGTGTACTCATTGTCCAAATGTTTGGTGCCGGAGGTAGAGTGGCAAATGTAAAATTGTGAACCGCTGGATGCACGTGCCGGATTTTGAGCATTGCTTAAACGAGCTGCAGCAACTTGTCCTCTTGCATGTTTCAATTTGGCAGTATCTATTTCTGCAGGAATGGTATAACCGGGTCCGCCTTGTCCGTCATTATTAGGGTTGCTGTCTTTTGAATTTGGATCACCACCTTGTATCATAAAATTATTGATGATGCGATGAAACGTGGTGCTATCAAAAAAGTTGGTATCAGCCAATGCTAAAAAGTTAGCACGGTGCAATGGCGTTTCTTTATACAACCACATGTACATGGTGCCAAAACTTGTTTTAATTTCAATAATTTTTTCTACGGTATCGGTATTGGTTGGTGTTTGCGGTGTTGGTGTTTCTTCCTTGCTGCACGAAGCAAATACGAACAATACGGTTGCGATCAAAAAAATGTTTTTCATATGAAATAGTGTTTACTCAAACATAAGTATTTGGGAGAGAAAAGACAATAGACCGCTGTGCTGAAAGAGGAAAGACTTGAGAAACGAGAAATGAGACCAACCTCCGCTAAAGCTAAGGTTGATGAAAGAGGAAAGACCGCTTCGCTGAAAGAGGAAAGACTTGAGAAATGAGATGTGAGAAATGAGACCAACCTCCGCTAAAGCTAAGGTTGATGAAAGAGGAAAGATTGCTTCGCTGAAAGAGGAAAGACTTGAGAAATGAGATGTGAGAAATGAGATGTGAGAAATGAGATTAACCAACGCTAAGGCTGCGGTAGATGAAAGAGGAAAGACCGCTTCGCTGAAAGAGGAAAGACTTGAGAAACGAGATTAGCCAACGCTAAGGCTGCGGTAGATGAAAGAGGAAAGACCGCTTCGCTGAAAGAGGAAAGACTTGAGAAATGAGATGTGAGAAATGAGATTAACCAACGCTAAGGC
>JBKDBG010000107.1:0-20825 GCA_046314755.1 Bacteroidota bacterium
CATTGTATTGGTGATTCGGCCAACCGACTCATTTTACATTTGTACGGAAAATATTTGGGTGAACAAAACCAACGCAGGTGGCGTATTGAACACGCGCAGGTGGTTCATCCTTCCGATTTTGATTTATTTGGCAAATACAATGTTGTGCCATCGGTTCAACCTACCCACGCCACCAGTGATATGTACTGGGCAGAAGCCCGTTTGGGTAAAACCCGTTTAAGCGGTGCTTATGCATTAAAAACTTTGTTGAAACAAAATGGCTGGTTGCCCTTAGGAACAGATTTTCCGGTGGAGTATCCGCATCCGTTTTATACCTTTTATGCTGCGGTTGCACGCATGGATGCCAAACAATTTCCGCAAGGCGGATTTCAAACACAAGATGCTTTAACACGAGAAGAAGCGTTGAGAGGAATGACGATCTGGGCCGCTATGGCAGCGTTTGAAGAACAAGAAAAAGGTTCATTGGAAAGAGGCAAACTGGCCGACTTCATCATCACCGACCTCGACCTGATGCAAGATGATTTACTGCGCATTCGCAACAGCACCCCATTGTTTGTTTTTTTAGGCGGAAAGCGAGTGAAGTAGATTTTAGTTTTAAGTGTTAAGTTTTGAGTGTTAAGTGTTGTCAACCTACGCTAAAGCTACGGTTGATGAGAGTTTTATTACATCATGTAACTGAATCAACCACACAAACGTAAAGCCACGTAGGGGCGGCATAAAATTGGAGCCTTCATCACATGATATTCTTCTATAAGTAGTTTCATTGTTCACGAAACATTTTTACCATTCATATTTCTAATGTCGTCCCCTTCTCGATACAACCTGATGTTACCATCAGGTCACTCGAAGTGGCTGATTGCACAGCCTCAAACTTCAAACTAAACCCTTCGCACTTCGTAGCCTTGGCCCTGAAATGAATCAAGCACACAAAAGTAAAGCCCCGTAGGGGCGCTATCCCAATAGCAAAATAGCCAAACAAAAACACGAAGCCCCGTAGGGGTGGCATAAAACTGGAGCCATCAACCCCTCTCACTTCGTAGCCTTGGCACAGAAGTGACTCACCATCCCTTCCAACGAATCCGTTAATTTTTCCTGCGATTAGCCTAATAAAACCGATTATTTTTATATTGCACTCATAAAGTATAATAGTGTAATGAAATTTTTAAGAAGTCTGCACCGTAAGTATGTGTTTTTGAGGAGAATAGAAGTGTTGTCGGAGGAGATAGCCCAAGTGATGCCCGAAAACTGCAAAGTGTTGGATATTGGCTGCGGTGATGGAACCATAAGTAAGTTGGTACAACAAAAACGTAAAGGGATTACCTATCAAGGAATTGATATTATGGCTCGACCAAGTTGTGCCATTCCTTTTCAATTGTATGATGGTACAAAAATTCCTTTTGCCGATAACAGTTTTGATGCAGCCCAATACACAGATGTGTTGCATCATGTTCCGGAAGACAATATCATTCCCTTGTTGAAAGAAACTGTTCGCGTAACCGGAAAATATTTAATCATTAAAGATCACCTCTGGAAAACCGGTCTCGATTTTCAAATTTTAAAATTTATGGATTGGGTGGGCAATGCTCCGCATGGTGTTGATGTGGTGTACAATTTTAAAAAAGAATCTTATTGGTTGAGTGTGTTTGATGAACTGGGACTAGAAGTGGTAAAAATGAATAAAAGGGTGAAGTTATATCCGAGTTTATTCAATTGGATATTCGGTCGCGAACTTCATTTTGTTGTATTGTTAAAGAAAAAAAACAGTTAATATGACTTCAGAGAAAGAGCTTGAATTATCAATTGTGATGCCTTGCTTAAATGAAGCTGAAACATTGGCAACGTGCATCAACAAAGCCATGAAGTACCTCAAAGATAACAACGTAAGTGGTGAGGTAGTTATTGGTGATAATGGTAGTACAGATGGTTCACAAGAAATTGCACGCAGTTGTGGTGCACGTGTAATTGATATTCCGCGTAAAGGTTACGGCAGTGCTTTAATGGGTGCTATTCAAGCCTCAAAAGGCAAGTATGTAATTATGGGTGATAGTGATGACAGTTATGATTTTTCAAACCTAAACCTATACGTTCAAAAATTACGCGAAGGATACGATTTGGTAATGGGCAATCGCTTTAAAGGAGGAATTGCTCCCGGTGCCATGCCTTTTTTACATAAGTATTTAGGCAATCCGGTATTGTCATTTATTGGTCGCTTGTTTTTTGGAAGTAAGATCAATGATTTTCATTGCGGATTACGCGGGTTCCGACAAGACATTGTAACCGTGCTCGGCTTGCAAACTACAGGAATGGAGTTTGCCAGTGAAATGGTGGTAAAAGCAACCATCAATAAATTAAAAATTGCAGAAGTGCCAACAACTTTATCGCCTGACGGACGAAGCCGACCACCGCATTTGCGCACGTGGAGAGACGGTTGGCGCCACCTTCGCTTCTTGTTATTGTACAGTCCGAAATGGTTGTTTTTAATTCCGGGATTAACCTTAATGATTTTAGGATTATTGATGTTTGTGGCCATTGAGCAAGGTCCAGTACAATTGCTCAATATGTATTTTGATACCAACACCTTGTTGTATGCAGGTGCATTTATTGTAGTTGGTTTTCAAGCAGTAAACTTTGCCGTATTCACGCGAATTTACGCCATCCAACAAGGCTTCCTTCCGCAAAACACTACCTTATCACGTTTGTATAATTTTATTACCCTCGAAGCAGGTTTGGTTATTGGGATTTTAATTACACTCGCTGGTTTAGGCGGTTCGGTGTATTCATTGTATTTGTGGGATCAACAAGATTTCGGACAGCTTAATTACCCAAGCATCCTCCGTGTGGTTATTCCTTCGGTTATTGCCATTATGATTGGTTTGCAAACTGTACTTTCTAGTTTCTTCTTAAGTTTTCTTGGGTTGAATAAAAAGGCATGAAAAAACTGGATATTATTTTACAAAACACACGCATCAGAAAAGCGGCAAAGTTTATTCGCAAGGGCGATGAAGTATTGGATATTGGTTCGGTTGACGGGGTGATGTTTGAAAAGTTACGCCATGTTATTAATGGCGGAACAGGCATTGATCCTACACTCGAACAAGAAATCAAAACCGATGTGTATCATTTAATACCCGGCTATTTTCCGGATGTGGTTCCTCAAGGAAAAACCTTTGATGCCATAACCATGTTGGCTGTGCTCGAACATATTCCCTTAGATAAACAACAAGCATTGGTTGAAAACTGCTGGAAATATTTAAATAAAAATGGTCGCGTAATTATTACGGTTCCTTCACCTGCGGTTGATTATGTATTGAGTGTTTTGTTGTTTTTTAAATTGGTAGATGGCATGGCATTGGAAGAACATTATGGGTTTGAAGCCAAGGATACCGATAAACTTTTTGTAGGAAAATATTTTAAAATGATTCATCATTCAACCTTTCAATTGGGCTTAAACCATTTGTTTGTGTTTGAAAAAATATAATACGATATGACGGTTCAAAGATCAGATAGCAGGATTAGTGTTTTACTGCACATCCAACAACAAGATGCTGCAGCAATCAATCAATTACTCGCGCAAATCAGTAAAGGAAAAACCGATGCCGATGTGGTGTGTATTGCTGATGAAAAACGCATCAATGAAATCAATGATCAACCTGCTGCCAAAGAGCTTGCACAAAAAGAAAAGTGGGCAACCGCTTTATCCGTAGCCGATGCATTTACCAAGGCCACCGGAACCCTGGCAGTTTATCTTGCGCAAACCGAACACATCAATATCGCGTCTTTACTCAGCCAAATCAACACACGCAAAAAGAAATTAAACAACGATACTTTTTACTTCGGAAATTATTGGCACAAAGAGAGCAACAACAAACAAGGCTTTTTTGCCAAGTTTGCCAACAGTTGTTACAATGGTTTTTTCCGTTTTATTTCAACCAGCAACATCAGCGACCATAAAAGTGGTGTAATGGTTTGCCATACCAATTATGCCGAGCAAGTATTTACCCAACAAGTAAGTACGGCAGCAAATTACATTGAAATAGCCCACCAAATTTCATCACTCGGTTTAGCGGTTGATGATTTTGTATTGACTTCAGAAAAGCAAGTAAGAGGAGGCAGTTTGTTTTCCGTTTTTGCATTGCCTTTTATTTCATTGTGGTTGAGTATTAAATTTTTTATTCCGGCTGCTTTGGCTGAAATGAAACATAAACTTACTTACACCAACAAAGGAAATGCACCCATATATCGTTTGGTGTTTTTTGTTTTAGCTGCGGGTATCAGTGTAATGTATCCAATGTTGAGCCAGGATTTTGGAATGACATGGGACGAAAAACAACACAATGAATATTCTAAACTCACCTACAGTTGGTTTACAACCTTAGGAGAAGATTCGGCAGCATTGGCCGATAGCAAAGATGCATCTGATTATATTCGTCAGGCCTACCGTTTTTACGGTGAGCAAATGAATTTAGTAGCAGCATTTGTTTACAATACGTTCGATACCGATCCATTTGCTACACGTCACTTCATTAACTCTTTATACGGATTATTAGGCGTACTTGCCGTGGCCTTAACATTAAAAGCATTAACCAGTTGGCGAGGAGCCATTATTGCGTTGTTGTTTATGGCTTTTAATCCCGGTTGGATGGGCTTTAGTATGAACAACCCAACGGATATTCCGTTTGCAGTGGGCTTTGCCGTATCAGGGTTGTTTATGGTGAAAATTTTGCAACGTTTGCCTGCACCAAAACAAAAACACATTACTTGGTTAGGTGTAGGTATTGGTATTGGCATTGGCTCTCGTATTGGAGCTTTGTTAATCATTGCTTTTATGGGATTGTTTATGGGCATTCAATATTTGGCAAAAATGCGTGCCGAAAAATTGGGCTTCATCAACACCTATTTCAAACCCTACTTATTTACCTTTTTAAAAATAAGCGGACTCGGTTATTTGTTTGGAATTATATTGTGGCCATATGGTTTAAGCAATCCGTTTAAAAACCCGATTGCTGCATATACCAAAGCCAGTGAAAATGCCTTTTACACCAACAACACCGAATTGTTTGAAGGCAAACGAATGTATATGTTAACCGAAGCACCGGGTTATTATGTGGTGAAATTTTTAGGCATGGGCAATCCAATTTATTTATTGGTTGGAATGGCTTTGAGTGTGTTGTTGTTGAATTGGATTAGAAAATATGTAAACATTGGTTATGTGTTGATGTTTATTTTTATGGTGGTGTTTCCGGTGGCTTATGCCGAGTATTCAAATATTAATTATTACAACGGATGGCGTCACTACATGTTTTTGGTGCCTGCCATGGTTATAACCGCATCATTGGCGTATGATTTTTTATTGCACAGTGCAAAAAATACGGCTGTGCAAACAGGTGTTTTCGCTTTGATAGCAGCAGGATTTGCAAAACCATTTTATTGGATTGTAAAAAATCATCCGAATCAATACGTGTATTTTAATGAATTGGTGGGAGGAATTAATGGTGCATACGGTAATTACGAAACTGATTATTACAGCAACTCTTGTCGCGAAGCAGCAGAGTGGTTGGCCAATCATTTACCTGCTGGAAGCAAAGCAAAAATTGGTATCAACAATGAGCCTTTAACCGCTTCGCATTATGCCCATCAAATCAACCCGAACCTTGAGTTTTTTTGGGTGAGAGAATATGAAGAGTATAAACCACGTTGGGATTATTTGATTTTAACAACCCGCACGTTTAGCAAAAATGAATTATTAAATGGGGCATTTCCTCCTAAAGGAACCATTTATAAAGTAATGGCAGATGATGTGCCTTTGTGTGTGGTGATTAAACGTGAAAATACATTTATGCCTGACGGATATGAAGCCATACAACGTAAAAGTGCTGATACGGCTATAATGCATTTTACCAAAGCGTGTGAATATGATCCAATGAATGAAGAATCATTCCGCATGTTGGCAACGGCTTACATGATGGCCGGACGATTTGATGAAGCACAAAAGGCAGCAGAAAAATCGATTCAAATTTATCCTGAAAATTATTCATCATACAGCTTGTTAGGTCAAATGTGGTACAACCGCGAAAAGCCGGATAGTGCGTTGCCTTATTTGGATAAAGCTTTGTTTTACAAACGCAATGTAACCGAAGCATATTTTTATGCCGGTCAAAGCCACATGATGAAGAACAATTTTGGTGAAGCGGCAAAATATTTTGAAAACGGATTAACGCATAACGGTTCCGTACCCGAAATGTATTACGGCTTAGGAACAGCGTATTTAAATTTAGGAAGTTTTAGCAAAGCAGAAGATGCTTTATCTGCTGCTTTATCACTCAACCCGAATTATGCGCCTGCCTATTACATGTTGGCACAAGTGTTTCAACGCACCAACGAAATGGATAAAGCCAATGAATGCATGAGGCGCTATCAGCGATTAAGTGCAGGCTTACCAATAAATTAATGCGTTTAACGTTATTCATACATATCCAATAACACATGCAGCTATCGGTTGTAATTGTAAACTACAATGTAAAATATTTTCTGGAGCAAGCTTTGCACAGTGTGGCGCGAGCCATGCAAGGTTTGCAGGTAGAAGTTTTTGTGGTGGATAACAACTCAGCCGATGGAAGTTGTGAAATGGTTCGTAAAAAATTCCCTTGGGTTCAGGTTATTGAAAATAAAACAAACTTTGGGTTTTCAGTAGCCAATAACCAAGCCATGCGTTTGGCATCAGGTAAATATATTTTGCTTTTAAACCCCGATACGGTGGTAGAAGAAGATGCATTTGCAAAGTGTATTCACTTTATGGATGAACACCCCGATGCTGGAGCCTTAGGTGTAAAAATGATTGATGGGAAAGGAAAATTTTTACCTGAATCAAAACGCGGATTACCTACACCGCAAGTGGCCTTTTTTAAAATGTTTGGATTGGCTGCTTTGTTCCCGAAATCTAAATTATTTGGCGGTTATCATTTAGGTTATTTACATAAAGATGAAGTACATGAAGTAGACGTGCTTTCGGGTGCATATATGTTTATGCGCAAAGAAGCATTAGATAAAGTGGGCTTGTTGGATGAAGATTATTTTATGTACGGTGAAGACATTGATTTGTCGTATCGCGTTACCAAAGGCGGGTATAAAAATTATTACTTCCCACAAACCACCATCATTCATTACAAAGGCGAAAGCACAAAAAAAACCAGTGTAAACTATGTGTTTGTGTTTTACCGCGCCATGATTGTGTTTGCCAAAAAACATTACTCCTCATCAAGTGCGGGCTTGTTTAGTTTGCTTATTAGCATGGCCATTTATTTCCGTGCCGGTGTTGCGTTGTGTTTTCGTTTTTTACAATGGTCGCACCTTTGGTTAATGGATGCCGCCATGATGTACGCAGGCATTTATTTGATTAAGCTGTATTGGGAGCACAACCATAAGTTTGTTGAAGGCGGATCCTATCCTCCGGAGTTTATGCTGGTGAATGCATCGGCTTACACTTTTTTATGGTTAATGGGTTTATACTTTGCCGGTGGTTATGAACGCACACGTTCAGTAAGTGTGATTATCAAAGGGGTGTTTTGGGGTTCAATTGGTATCAGTATTTTATATGCATTTGCACCTTTAGATTATCGTTTTTCAAGAGCCATTATTATGTTAGGCGTAGGTTGGGCTTTGGTTGCGGCATACCTCAATCGTTTGGTGTTGTATGTGTTGCGATTTAAAAAACTTAATCTTTCCATGGCCAGTGCAACCAACACCATTATTGTAGGTAATGAACAAGAGGCCGCCCGCGTAACCGATTTGTTGTTAAAAGCAAAGGCCAATTGCAAAGTAGTAGGTTATGTTGCCGTTGATACAAATGCTTCAAGAGGAGATGAGTATTTAGGCAATATTGATCGATTAAAAGACATGGTACAATTTTTTCAAGCAGAAGAAATTGTGTTTTGCGCAAAAGATATTTCGGCAGCACAAATTATTCGTTGGATGGCAACGGTAACCTTGCCGGGAGTTCAATATAAAATTGTGCCTGAAGAAAGCAGTTTTGTAATTGGATCAAACTCTAAAAATACGGCCGGTGATTTTTATGCCTTAGATATCAGCATGGCTTTGAATGAACCGCTGCAATTGCGTAAAAAACGTTTGTTGGATATTGTGCTTACTTTATTGTTTTTATTGCTTGCACCTATACTCATTTGGTTAATCAAACATCCGTTATCATTCATTCAAAATTTATTGCAAGTAATGGCCGGTAAAAAAACCTGGGTGGGATATGCTCCTGAAGGTGAAACCGGAAATTTGCCGCGCATCAGAAGAGGTATTTTAAATCCTGCGGTGCATCATCCTGAAAGATTAGAGCAGGCTACGGCACAAAAACTCAACTTTTTATATGCCAAAAATTACAGCATAGGAAAAGATCTTGCTATAGTATTTAATGCCCTGCGTTATTTGGGTAATTAGCGAAAACTAAATTGTGGTTCGCGATTAAAAATATAGTTGGTTACCAAGTCATCAATAATTCGAGCTGTTTCATCAGGGTAATCCACTAGAACAGGAAATCCGTATTCCATCCATTGTTTTACTTTTACCGCAAAATCATTTTCAATTTTTTTAACCACATGTACGCCTAACCGTTTTAGTGCTTCGGCATTGCAAGTTTGTTCATATTGATTTTGCATAGGCACCACCAATAGTTTTTTTCTCAAGTACATGGCTTCGGCCGGGCTTTCAAATCCGCCTGCTGTTATCAATCCGGCACAATTTGCAAAGCTGTTTAAATACAAATCATGTTGTACAGGAAATACTTTTATATGCTGTTGTTGGTAGGCTTGTTTACAATGTTTACTAAATACATGCCACTCTACATCTTTCAATTTCATCAAATGTTGAACAAGGATTTGATCACTGTGTGCAGGTAAATACACCGTGTAGTGCCCCAAATTATCTGTGTGTATGGTGCGTATTTCCTTTCTTATAATGGGTGAATGAATAAATCGATCATACTTTTCAAAATGAAACCCAATGGCTTCTGTTGTGGGTGCAAAGTTGTGTAGTATTTGTTCGCTCCAATAATTTGTTTGAACAGGCCTTGGCGTATTAGGCGATAAATAAGCTGCTTGGTGACTCAAAGCAATACATCTTTTAAATTGCAGTTTACATGCCCATGCTGTTACCGGTTCAAAATCATTCACAACCATATCATAGGCATGCACCGGAAAAGTACACACATCCTTAATAAAGTTAATTGGCTTAAGTTTTTTAATACTGTCGATAAAATCAATTCCGCCTTTTTTACCGAAGGTATAGCTTATTCCACTTTTTTTATATTTAATCATGTAAGGTAAATTTACCTCGGCTTGTCGTCCGCTTATGAGTAAATCTACCTCTCCATATTCCATTAAATGAGGTATTACTTCTCTGGCTCGGCTAATATGTCCGTTACCTGTTGCTTGTATGGCATACAAAATTTTCATGCTATGCTTTTTGCTGAATAATATGTTGGTATAAGGTTTCTATGTTTGGAAGTTTTACGTTGAGTTCATCATCTTCTACCAATTCATCATCACCAAAACAATCACGGTAATACATTAAGCTCCATTTGCCTTGGTCATATTCCAATGCCGATAAATTTTCAATCCAATCACCACTGTTTAAATACAAGGTATTGCCTTCTTCCTTTTTTACTTCACGCATAGCCGGTTGATGAATGTGCCCGCATATCACATAGTCGAAGCCGCTGTTAATGGCAATATCGGTTGCGGTTACCTCAAAATCATCAATAAACTTAATGGCTTTTTTAACGCTGTTTTTAATTTTTTTACTGAATGACACACGTCCTTTTCCTAAACGTTGACTTACCCAATTTGCAATGCTGTTTATGATAATCAATGTATCATAACCAATGGCTCCTAATTTGGCCAACCATTTACTGTGGCGCATGGTAATATCAAACACGTCACCATGAAAAAACCAGGCTTTTTTACCATCCAAATCAAGCACCAACTTGTCGAGTAGTTCCAGTTTTCCTATTCTAAAATCTGTAAACTTTCTCAGCATCTCATCATGGTTTCCGGTGAGGTAATACACCTTAGTACCATTACTCATGAGTTTGAAAATGCGTTGAATCACTTTCATGTGTGAGTCGGGCCAATACCGTTTGCTAAATTGCCAGATATCAATGATGTCGCCATTTAAAACAAGAATTTCAGGGTCGATTGATTTTAAGTACTTGTTTACCGCTTTGGCGTGGCAGCCGTAAGTGCCTAAGTGCACATCTGAAATAACGGCCAGTTTAATTTTTCTTTTGTTCATGTATGGATAATTACCATTGGGCACAAATTTGGCACCGGCTTATCATCCAAACCTTTCTTAATGGTTAACTTATGATTATGCAAAAAATAAGCGCATGTAAATTTTACATAACTTATTTGTGTAAGTATTGCTTTTAGGTCTAACTTTTCATTACTTCGAATGTTATAAGAGTATGCCAACCGCAATTACAAATGATATTAAAATAAAAGTTGAAGTGGCTTATCAAAACACCCACCTCAATGCCGGTGATACCGAACACATGTTTGCGTATAGAATTACCATTACCAATAATGGTGATTACACGGTAAAATTATTGCGCAGGCATTGGTACATCACCGATTTAAATTTTGATAAAACAGAAGTGGAAGGAGAAGGCGTGGTTGGATTACAACCTGTGCTTGAACCCGGTGAATCACATCAATATGTTTCGGGTTGTGCCATACAATCGGATATTGGAAGCATGCATGGCACCTACTTAATGGAAAGACAAATTGATGGGAAGTTGTTTGAAGTAGAAATTCCTCAGTTTTATCTTATCGCTCCATTCCGACAAAATTGATACGGGTTAAAAGTCATATCATCCGAATTGTTATTTTTATTGCAGGTTTGCTTCTTATTTCAGGTGTGTATGTGGGTTACAAGCGAAGTGTGGTATCAGGGTTTGAAATAACCGAAGGTATTGTTACACGTAATTTGGTGCACGGTATCAACCAAAGTGATTTTGGCTCAACCATTAGTGCCGAAATAAAATATTATGTGGGTGATAGTTTAATGACCATTTCCGGTCCTGAAGGTCAGCCCATGGAAGTTGGCTCCTTTTTGCCCATTATGTACAATCCGAATAAACCTGAACAAGCTTATGTAAACACGTTTGACGGGTATTGGTTGCATGGTTGGATATGGTGTTTATTGCCGGCTATTTTTTGGATTGCAGCCTGCTTTAGTTTAATTGAGGTGCGTTCAACTAAGCCAAGGTAAAAAATTCTTCCTTTTCGGTGGTATGGTTGCGAATAACGCCTGCACTCACCAAATTAATCAGCATGCGCTGGGCTCTCCATCGCGATATGTTGAGCAACTTACATGTTTGTTTTAAAGTGATGCGTTCGTTTTTACCCAAGTAGTGCAATAAGCCTTCTTCATGCTTGCTGTATTTTATGAATGTATCGGTTTGTTGGGTTTCGCGTTTCAGCACATCAACCACCACTTTGCTGGCCAGCAAACTTTTATCTTTCACGCGCACATGAACCCACCATTTGCCTTGTTCATCCTTGGCGTAATAGGGTTTATTGGTTCCCTCCGGAACAATGGCTTCAATAATGGTTTTATCGCCTAATTCCCATTCAATCAAATTCAATTTAATTTCGGGTTTGCAAAAAAATCCTGCGGCCAAATCCAACATGTATTTTTCATCTTCACTCCGAACCCCGCTGATGCTGCCATTATCATTCACCCCAACCAATAAAGTTCCTCCTTTATGGTTGGCAAAGGCCACCACTGTTTTGGCAATTTTACTCGCACTCGAAATGGTCTTTTTAAAATCGAGTGTTTCGTTTTCGCCTTTGGCAATCAACTGAAATAAATGGTGCAACGTCATACTTCCCTTACAATAGCAGCAAACTAAACAATTTAAACAGATGTACAACCGCCTTGTTTTAATTGTCTTATCCCCAATGGAAAAGGAATTTATTGTCGGGCTGATTTTTATCATACAAAGGGAAATGAAACAGTTGGCTGCCAATAAAAAAATGGACAAGGATTTTATGCATACTTCTTTACCAACAAAAGGTTTGGTTAATTAAACTTCAAAACCAATATTTGCGGCACTTTTAATCACTATAAATCAATAAACAATGACACAACCAATTAAAATATCGGTAGCCAAAGGTGATGGTATTGGTCCGGAAATTATGGATGCAGTATTGCGCATATTTGATGCAGCACAAGTACCACTTGCCTACGAGTTCATTGAAATGGGAAAATCTTATTTCGAACAAGGCTTTAGTACCGGTATGACTCCGGCTTCTAAAGAAAGCGTGGAGCATAATGGCATTTTGTTTAAAGGCCCAATGGAAACACCAAAGGGTAAAGGAATGAAAAGTATTAACGTAACTGCACGTAAAACATGGAGTACGTATGCAAACCGCAGACATTTCCAAAGTTTGCCGGGTGTTGAAACCGTTTTTAGCCGCGCAGGTATTCCGGTTGATATTACCATTGTGCGTGAAAATATTGAAGGTACTTATGGTGGAATTGAGCATTTAAATACCAACGATGTGGCCATTTGCCGCAGAATTATCTCACGTCCGGGTTCGGAACAAGTGATTCGTTTTGCTTTTGAAATGGCCCGCAAAGAGGGTTTTTCAAAAGTAACTTGTGCGCACAAAGCCAACATCATGAAGTTAACAGACGGTATGTTTTTGGAAACTTTCCAACGTGTTGCCGCTGAATACACCGATATCAAATCGAACGATATTATTGTTGATGATTTGGCCATGAAATTAGTGGCTCGTCCGCAAGATTTTGAAGTAGTGGTGCTCACCAATTTACAAGGTGATATCATGAGTGATTTGTGTGCAGGCTTAGTAGGTGGTTTAGGATTTGCTCCTTCTGCCAACGTAGGTGATAACATTTCTATTTTTGAAGCTGTACACGGTACCGCACCTGATATTACCGGAAAAGGTATTGCCAATCCAACTTCATTGTTGTTAAGCGGATTGATGATGTTGCGTTATTTGGGTTTTGTAAAACAAGCAGCCGATATTGAGAATGCTTTACGTTACACGTTAGAGCAAGGTGTACATACGGGTGATTTTGGCGATAAATCTATTCCTTCGGTAGGAACAGAAGAATTTGCTTCGGCTATCATCGCAAACTTGGGACAAAAACCACAATTATCTAAACCGCGTGAAGCTGTTGATGGTGTTGCTTTGTTCACTAAACCCGTTGCTCCATCAAAACAAAAAATGATGAAAGCGCCTGATGCTTCTGTGAAGAAAATTGTGGGTTTTGACTTCTTTATTGAATCAGAATTATTGGGTAATGAAATTGCCGATAAAATTCAACCGCACTTAGCTTCAAACCAAAAGTTGGTGATGATTAGTAACCGTGGTACCATGGTATGGCCAACGGGTTCGGTATTTACCGAGTGTGTTGATCATTACCGCGTAAGGGTTGAAGGTGAAATGACTCAACCGGAAATTTTCAGTTTGTTAAGTAAGTTATCGAATGAGTTTTATATTCCTTCGCATGAAGTGTTAAGAAACTATGGCGATAAGCCCGGTTTTTCATTGGCTCAAGGTCAATAAAAAAATTAGTCACCTATACAAAAAAAGCTGCTCCATTAATGGAGCAGCTTTTTTTATGCGTTTTAAAGTTGCTAAAATTTAGTTGTTGATTACCAATGGAAATTCAGCTTCCACATCGGTTTCACCTACTTGCGGGTCGTTTGATTTGTTGATACCGTCATAATGCCTGAGCACTACCTTTAGCGTTCCGCTTCCTGTTGAGCTTCCTGTTTGTATCGTGCTGATTAAACCAAGCGGTTGCTTATTGGCATCTACATCCATTTTATTGATGTTTAAGGTTGCAGTGCCTGTTACCGTATAAAAAAACTGATGTGCTTCCGCTTCTCTTTTAATTTCCTTACTCACGGTATCAACAGGTGATTTACTTTCATCCAATAAAAGTACTTCGCATACATAACCTTTTCCTGGTTTTAAATTAAGTGCACTTACAACAGGTTGTCCCGGGCCGTCAGCATCTAAATCTTTCCATTCCGCTGTAATGGTTTCATTGGTGAGTGTATCTAAAACCAAAAGTTTTACCGTTGTAATCACTTCTTGTTTGTTTGCGGCAGGCTTTGGATCTTCCGGATCATTTTTATCGCATGATTGTAAAATAAATGCAGCTCCAAGAGCGCTTAAAAGGAATAAATTTTTTACGTGTTTCATGAACTTATTTTTTGATGTTGATTTTTAAAATTAGAAAGGTACATAAACATTCAGTACTGCATTTACACCGGGCTCATGTGCAAAATACCTTAACCGGCTAAGGTAATCACGGTAAGTGGTGTTCATTACATTATAAATGCTCATGCTAATGGTAATTGGTTTTTGGTACAGGCTAATGTTGAAGCCGCCTTGAATATGCGCAAGCCAATAGGCAGGAGGAGGAGCAATTAAGTCTAATCCCGGAGGATAACCGTGTTGGTGCAGCACATGTTGCACTTGTACTTCGGCAAAAAGTTGCGATAATTTGCCCCATTGTTTTTTCTTTCCACCCAGCCAAATACCACCTCGGTTGGCAGGCATAAATACCAGGGGTTGTTGCATGCTTAAGTTTTGTGCGTATAAATAACTGGTTTGAATTCCACCATACAACCAACGGTAATTTCCGCTCCACTTACATTCACTACCTGCAAGCAATACATTGTGTTGCGTAAATTGCAGTTGAGGAAAAGCACCACGAATGGTAATGGTTGGAAAGGGGAGTGGAGTACGATAAATAAATTGGTTGATGCGGTTATAAAATACATTCCACTCCAATTGCCAATCTTCTTTTTTCACTTCAATTCCTGCTTCACTGTTGTAGCTCCTTTCCGGAACCAAATTTTCATCACCCACTTCAAATGTAGCTGTACCGCCATGCAAGCCATAACTGTACAGTTCATTAATTGCAGGTGGGCGCCATGCCGAAGCAAACTGTATATACATTTTGGTGTGCTCATTAAGATAAGATGAAGCACCCACTGTATATGTAATATTTTGGTAGTTCAACGGATTGCTAATAATTTGATTTTGATCGCGTACATACCTGCTTTGCCACCTGTAATCATAACGTAAACCGGCTTCAACGCCCCATCGCCCGTGGTTCCATTTTTCCAACAAAAATATTCCAGTGGTATATGCCCTAAAATTTGGAATAATAGGTTGCACACCTGAGGTAACATTTCCTTGATTCATCCAACTTACGCCTAATTGACCTTTGAGTTTTTTCCAGCGCTCATGTTCTACTTTGGCTTCTAGCAAATCGGTATGTAAGGTTAATGCATACGCAGGTGTGTTTTCACCAACGGAACTCCACCTCGGTGCCCTGTCTAACTCTTCACGGTTATTCAATTGTTTGCTGTATTGAAACAATACTTTACCATGTTTAAAGGTGTGGTACACTTTTGCTGCAAGCGTATGGTGTTGCACTTCTTGTCGCGGGTTTTGAATGGCATACGTAAATGGTGCAATAAAAGTAGGTTGTCCTCTTTCAATAGCTGTTCTTAAATCCGTTGTATTGCCAATATGTGCTGCGCGTAAAATTCCGAGGGTGGTTTGAAATAAACTGTAACTTACTTCGGCATGCCATGATTTGAGTGCGTAGTGAAGTGCAACATTTACATCTGTTTCTTCCATACCTGTATTGCTCATCACGTAATTCGGAGTTCGGCTATCACCGGCTTTTCGGTAAGTAAATTGAGAACGCCAACTCAAAGGATGTTGTTTAAAATGATATCCTTCTAAAAACAATGATCCGCTGTACAATCCATTGTTACTTGCTCCGGTGAGTTGCACATTTCCTCCAATACCTTCGGTACTTCTAAAAGGTTTAGGTTGCAATCGAACCACTCCTCCAATGGCTTCGGCACCGTATTCAACTGCTGCAGCACCTTTAATTACTTCGGCTTGCGCAACCGAAAAAGGATCAATTTCAATACCGTGATCACCGCCCCATTGTTGCCCTTCCAAACGAATGCCATTATTTACGGTTACCAATCTGTTGCTGTGCAATCCTCTGATAACAGGTTTGGTAATGGCCGGTCCGTTGCTGAGTGAATTTACGCCTGTAATGGTTTTGAGTTGATCGGTTAACGTTAGGTTGCGGTATTTTATGAGTTCTGTTTCATTTAAACTGCTTCTGCTTCCTATACTTCCTTTCATCAATTCATCCGTATGCGATTCAATAACAGCTTCATGCAAATGGGTGGAAGCAGGGCATAGTTCAACCACTACAGTTTGGGCGGCTTCAAGCCAAACTGTAAGTTGTTGTGCATGGTATCCAATGTAAGAAACCTGCAACGTATAAAATCCGGTTGCTACCGAATCAATGGTTAACTTTCCTGAAGCTGATGTAAGTGCTTGAATTTTTAATTCAGGAATGGTTACGCTTGCATCTTCGAGTGGTGTTTTTAAAATACTATCAACCACCATTAAAGTTAAGGTAAACTTTTTAGGCGGATGAGCCACTTCTGCAAAGGCAATCCAAACACACATACTCAACCCCAGTGCTGTTAAATATTTAAGCATGGTGGTGATGTAAAATTGTTTGTGTTGAAATAAAAACGGTAAGGTGTGTTAAGCTGTTTGTGGCGGGCCTTTATTGCTAATGAATACAAGGGTTTTCAAAAGCATTTGTGTAGGATGTGGATGGCCTGAGTTACGTTGAATGATGGTAGGCGCTAATCCTAAAAATGCATAAACCTGATAGTGTTTGATAAAATGAAACTCGCAGCTGAAACATTTGGCTATGGTTTTAGCCATGTGTTGCGGGTGTTCACAATGTTGAGTTGATGCTGATACATCGCAGAAGTAATCATCCAACTCACAATGGTGTTGGGCGTTTGATTCATGGTGATGCATGGCCAAGGCATGTTCATCTTCGGCATGATGGTGCAAAAAATTAAACGGCAATAAAGTAATGCCGAATAACACCAGTAATAAACTTGCGATATGTTTGCTCCAATTTTGCAACGGGTGTCAAAGGTAAGTAAATCAATTGTATTTACATATTGCCTTATGGTTAGTGCAATCAGCCACATCGAGTGGACTGATGGTAACATCAGGTTGTATCGAGATGGGGATATTTGAGCATGAATGAAATATTCACCCTTCGTAATAGAAATTTTTGCTAACAAAAAGTTGAATACTTAGTATCTAAATTCTCAGCCTACTTTAATTAAAAATCCCTCATGCTTTCATCGGCATCGCGTTGTGCTGCTTCAATTTCTTCAGGTGTAAGCCACTTTTCAGTTGCTGAAATTAAAATGCCGCTTTCAAATTTTAGTTCCACATAACCTTCGTAAGTAGAATCATAACCGCCATGGATGTATGCAACCATTTCACCGCGACTTGCGCGTATGGTGCCGGTATACCAATGTGCAAATACAACATCTTCTCCCGGAAAAATGTAATCCATGCCTACTTTTAAATAATCTAAAATCCAGCCCTCAAATCCAACTAAAAATAATTTATTGCTATCTACAGCCCAATCCGCAAAATAGCCACGATTACAAAAAGTACTCGGAGAAACAAAATGGTAAGGTAGGTTTAGTTCTTTTATATAATCTCTTAATGGTTCAGTATCCATACCTGAGCTTTTATTGTTGTAGGTAATGGAGTCGCTGGCTTGTGCTGTCATGTGGTGGATGATTAGTTATTGGTTAATACTTGAATGTTCTATGTCTTCAAGTTTAATGATTTATTATTTCCTTGATTGAATAAAATTCTCTCAGGTCGTTGGCGTTCTTCCATCTTTTATTCAGTATAAGTGCATTGTAAACCCAACAACAGCGCATATTAGTGTAAGCCTGAAAGTTTTAGATGTGTGCGAAATGAACACCGGTTACTTAATAAAAAGTACCGCCATTAATTGCCGAACTTCGGGTGTAATTGATTGAAAATTAGGTTCGCAAATTTTCTCCACAACGTACTTTTCAGCAGTATAGCGGTGTTAAAAACTAAACTGCTTTGTGGTTGCGGCTTTTAAGCCATGTTCATTAATTTGTTGGCACTGTACATGCTCCCCTAAGTTATTTTGCATGGGTTATTAATTGTATTGTATACGCATGAACCTCGGCCCTGATACTTCCCTTTTGCAATTCCAAGTGCTAAGTACGTTTGTACAGCAGCCACAACTATTTGTGCAGTATGCAGAGCGTTTGCGTCCATCTTATTTTACCCAACATGATTTTAAACAACTCATTGTTGCCATGTTGCATGTACACAATACAATAGGGGTGTTTGATAAGCATATATTGCGCGATTATTTAACCAAGCAAAATGCCTTTATTGATCTTACCTGGCTTGATACGTTGGATTATGAAATGCTGGAAAAAGCCAATATGAATGAGGCGATTGAACAACTAAAAAATCATTCCATACGCAGTATGTTCCATAAGTTGGGTTTAACCCTGCTGCAAAAAAGTTTTGATGAACAAGTAGAAGTTACAGAATTGAAACACATGTTACAGTGCCATATTCATGATATTGACCAATTACTTCCGGCAAACCATGTAGAGCGTTTGTTTGATGTGGTACAACGCATTCAAATCGGATCTGCTCCAACCAATGGATTAACGTGGTTTGATAAACAACTGCAAGTTTATTTGGGTAATTTAGAGCCGGGTGAATTGGTGGTAATTGGGGGCCGCCCGGGAATGGGTAAAACCGCTTTTTTACATACCCAAATCATGCATTTGGCCGAGCAACATAAAGCTCCCGTAGGTTATATTAATTTAATTGAAAAGGAAAAAAATTTAGTGGCAAAACTGCTTAAAGTTTCGGGCGAAAAGTACTTTACTAATGCTGAAACAACCCTTGCAGAACAGCCTTGGCCAATTTATTTAAGCAGCAAAATTATAGACAATAAAATTGAAGAGGTTTGTACAGCTGCCAAAAAATTAAAGTATGCTAATGATATCAAAGTATTGGCAATAGATTGTTTTCAGCAAATTACTTACAGGGGCAATACCACTTACCGTGATTATGAATTGGGACTGGTGTTGCAACAGTTAAAAATACTGGCAAGAGAACTTGATGTTACCTTATTGCTTACCTCACAGGTTTCGAGAGCAGCTGATAGAAGAGGTTATATGGCTATGCCCGGTTTATCTGATTTAAAAGATACCAGTAGCTTAGAAGAAATTGCAGACAAGGTGTTGTTTGTGTACCGGTACGCCTATTATGGAATTACAGCATATGATGATGGAACAAGTACCGGAAATGACAGTAAAATAATTATTGCCAAAAATACTGATGGGTTTATAAGCGAAGTGAAGATGTTGTTTGATGGTGAAAACTGTAAGTTTACACCGGCCTATCAATCAAACAATGTCGAGTTTGTTTTTCCCAAACATAGATTAAGTGACTTAGAATAAAAAAAATATTCGGAGCACCATTACAAAAATACTTAAAGACACGCTAAAGTCTTTTAACTGTTGTTTCTGCAGTTGGTTTAAAAATGGCATGGATGAACCGAACAAGCTCCGCTTCGCTGCGCTTGTTCGCTTGCTTGGGGCGATATAAAAGTATGTAATGGTGCCCGTTTTAATAATTAAACAACAGTGACCATAAAAACAGTTTTACAACTTTGCAGCATGTTGCAAGTAAGTGCACAAGCGTTTCAACAAGTGTTGGCTCATCCGGAATATGTGTGTTACAACATACCCAAAAAAACCGGAGGAGTACGTACCGTAGAAGCTCCACAAGGTTTGCTGCGAGCGTTACAAGGGCGATTAGCAAACTATATGCAGCCCTTTTATACCCAACATAAATTACCTTGTGTGCATGGATTTGTAAAATCATTTAAAAATCAACCTAAGTGTGGTGTATTAACCAATGCAACTCCACACTTAAACAAACCATGTGTTTTAAACATGGATATAAAAAACTTTTTTGATGGCATCAGTGCCAAACAAGTAAAAAAAGCATTGCAACAACCTCCTTTTAAGATGAGTAATGAAGTATCAACGGCTATTGCATTGTTATGTACTTACAACAAAAAACTTCCTACAGGCGCACCCACTTCTCCTGTATTATCAAACATTGTTTTTTATTGGGTTGATCAATCATTAATGAATTTAGTGGATGAAGTAAACAAACATAAACACAACGATGATATTGCAGTAACCTACACACGATATGCCGATGACTTAACTTTTTCAGGGTCGGTTAATTTGGTGTGTGCCATGCAAGCACGTATTGTGGAGGTGCTTAATTATTTTGGGTTTGAGGTGAATACAAAAAAAACGCGCTTGCAAAAAACATTTGCAGCACAATGGGTAACCGGCATTAAGGTTAATGATAAGCCCAATATTAGCCGTTTGTACATTCGTAATTTACGAGCCACCCTACACAATTTGCAAAACAATACCGCTTTTGATGCAGTAAAAAAACACCTGGGCCATACCACCAACAAGCAACCGGATTGGGATGATGTGCTGGGGATGTTCAACTGCATAAGATCGAAAATTGCATGGGTTGGTTTGGTGCGGGGAAAAACCGATGCTGTTTACCTCAAACTAAAAAACAATTTTAAGGAAGCCGAACGTAAGTTATTAGCAGCAACAGAAGGTTCATAACCCGCGAATTGAAGCAGCTGATATTTTCATTGTTTAGTGTGAAGCTATATAAAGTTGTCTGATGGTAATAGCAGGTTGTATCGAGATGGGGAGTAGAGAAAGGAATTATTTTACTTGAACACTTCTCGATACAATTGCCCCTTTGCGCAGGCTATGCAGCAATCACTCGAAGTGGTTTTTCGATTCA